>WRBI01000006.1 GCA_009784625.1 Oscillospiraceae bacterium
ATTTTGAGCCTTTCTTCGTTGTCGTTCGTCGGAATACATACAGTATTCCTTCCTCCTCCGCCTTGATATGCTCGAAAATTCACTCAAATTCCGTGCATTCCCATTTGTGTCAACACACCCTAGTCTTCATCCCCGGCCGCCGACTTTTTTTCAATCGGCTTTTCAAAGCCGCAGCCCTCTTTCAGGCAATGGATCTTGCCCCCCCGGCCCATCTTGCGGAAGAGTGTGGCACTGCATTTGGGGCAGGCCTCGGGTAACGGCTTATCCCAAGTCATAAAGGTACATTCAGGGAAGCCCTCACACCCGAAATAGCCTTTGCCGTTCTTGCTCTTTTTGGCCAGCATCTTCTTGCCGCAGACCGGGCAGAGGCCGCCGGTCTCCTGCACAATCTTCTTGGTGTTGCGGCACTCGGGAAAACCCGGACAGGCCAAAAATTTCCCGAACCGGCCAAGCTTGATGACCATGTTTTTGCCGCAGTTTTCGCAGACCACATCGGTGGCTTCGTCCGGCACTTTGACCCGTGTTCCCTCCATATTCTTCTCAGCCTGTTCAAGGGTGGTGGCAAACTCGCTGTAAAATTCGTCGAGTATCCGCACCCAGTCCGACTTGCCCTCTTCGACCGCGTCAAGTTTTTCTTCCATGTTCGCGGTAAATGTAGCGTCCACAATTCGCTCAAACTGCTCTTCCATCAGCTTGGTGGTCACTTCGCCAAGTCCGGTTGGCAGCAGTGCTTTTTTGTCCCGCTCAACGTAGCCGCGGTTGATAACGGTGGTGATGGTCGGCGCGTAAGTGCTCGGCCGGCCGATCCCGTTTTCTTCCAGCGCCTTGATCAAGGATGCCTCGGTGTAACGTGGGGGCGGCTGGGTAAAGTGTTGATTGGGCGCAAGCTCTTTGACATCGAGTGCTTCGCCTTTCGCAATATCCGGCAAAGCCTGCGGCTGTTCTTCCTGGTCTTCGCCCTCTTCGACCGTCACTTCGTACAGCTTGGTGTAGCCGTCAAACTTAACGGTAAACCCGGATGCGGCGAAAGTATACTCCCCCGCGCTGATCTTGACCGATACGGCATCCAGCAAGGCGGTTTCCATCTGGGAGGCGATAAACCGCTCCCAAATCAGCTTGTAGAGCTTGTACTGGTCGCCTGAAAGGCTCCCCTTGACCTTGTCGGGAGAAAGGGAGGGCATGGACGGGCGGATACATTCATGCGCGTCCTGTGCGTTCTTTTTGGATTTGTAAACCCGCGGGGATTTAGGCAGGTAAGCTTTGCCGTAGGCCGCTTCGATATAGTCGGCTGCCTCAGCCAGCGCTTCGGCCGAAATGCGCAGCGAATCGGTACGCATATAGGTGATCAAACCAACCGCACCCAAACCCTCGACCTCTACCCCTTCGTAGAGTTCCTGGGCTGCTTTCATGGTTCTGCGCGACTGGAAGTTCAGCTTCTTCGACGCCTCTTGCTGAAGAGTGGATGTAATAAACGGCGGCATGGGCGACTTTTTGCGGACACTCTTTTTGACTTCTTCGACTACAAAATCCTGTCCCTTGATCGCGTCCAGTGCCGCTTTGGCCGCCGCCTCGTCGCCGATTGCGATCTTTTTGCCTTTGTAAGAGTGCAGCTTGGCCGGAAATGTCTTCTTTGCTTTTTGTTTGGCGAGCTTTGCGTCGATGCTCCAGTATTCTTCGGTTTTGAAGTTTTTGATCTCTTCTTCCCGATCGACAATCAGGCGGACAGCCACGCTCTGCACCCGCCCGGCCGACAGTCCCCGGCGCACTTTTCGCCAGAGGAACGGGCTGAGTTTATAACCGACAATTCGGTCGAGCACCCGGCGCGCCTGCTGGGCATTCACCAGGTCGATGTCGATCTGGCGGGGATTGTCCATCCCCTCTTTGACCCCGGATTTTGTGATCTCGTTAAAAGTCACGCGATTCGCGTCGGTCGGGTCCAAGTTCATAATGGCGGCCAAATGCCAGGAAATCGCCTCCCCCTCGCGATCCGGGTCGGTGGCCAGGTAGACTTTGTCCGACTTCTTGGCTTCACGTTTTAAAGTTTTGACCAGCGATTCTTTCCCCGCGATCTCGATGTATTGCGGGGTGTAGTCATTTTCAAGATCAATCCCGAACTTTGATTTGGGCAAGTCGCGTATATGGCCGTTCGAAGCCATGACCTCATAATCTTTGCCGAGGTATTTCTGAATGGTCTTGGCCTTGGCGGGGGACTCTACGATTACTAACTTTGCCATCTGTCTTTTGGCCTCCGTATATATTAAAGATGTAAGCTGAATCTTCTGCCGGGATACCCAATGATTAAACCATATATTTCTAGCTCAGTCAATGCCGACTGCACCGCTTCCACATTGAGGGACGCGTCCGCCGCGATTTTGTCCACCGTTTTTGGCTCAGCGCTCAACGCTTTATAGATGTCGCGGGCACCGGGCGAAATCTCGTCGGGCAGGGCGATTTTTGGCGATGTCAAAGCCGGCGCCGGCAAATCTACCGGCTGGTTTAAAGCTGGTATCTGCGGGGCTGTTGCCTTTTTCTGAGATTGCCCGCTCTCTTCGCTTTTATACAGCGGATTTACCGGTATGCGCTCAGGGTATAAATTGGGATAAGACCTGTATGTGAACTCCTCAAAGACATCAAGGGCGCTTTCGGTCAGCTTAGCGCCTTGACGGATCAGCTTGTGCGTCCCCTGTTCGCGGATGGCGAAAATGCTGCCCGGAACCGCGAACAGCTCGCGATTTTGGTCGAGCGCGTGTGTGGCAGTCAAAAGGGAGCCGCTTTTCATATCCGCTTCGACCACGATGGTCCCATCACTCATTCCCGAAATCAGGCGGTTGCGCAGCGGAAAGTTGGCGGCTTTCGGTTCTGTGCCCAGCGGATACTCGCTGATGACCGCGCCGCTTTCGACCAGACCGCGCTTGAGTGGCGCCGAGCCAAACGGGTAGTCCACGTCGATTCCGCAGCCTAAAATCCCGATACTCTTGCCCCCGGCCTCGAGAGCAGCCGAATGGCAGATCGAATCGATCCCTTTAGCAAGCCCGCTGACGATTACCACGCCACAGGCCGCCAGCTCTTCGGCCAGTTTTTTGCCGGCATCTTTGCCATATTCGGTGTAGGCTCGCGTACCTACCATTGCAATGATCAGGCTATCCCGCAGGCAGGTCAACTCTCCTTTGACGTACAGCGCAGCCGGCTTGGCATGAATGTTCTGCAAAAGGGGCGGGTAAAACGGGTGGTCAGGCGTGATAATCTCACAGCCTTTGCGCAGGGTCTTGCGCTTGATCTCCTCGGCTTTGCGCATAGTTTCTTCACAGGCGGCCAACTCATCCGGCCGCAGCATAGAGAGCACCTGTCCCCGCTTTTCGATCCCCTCCAGTATACTGGCTGGATCTGGGAAGTATTCAAGCATCAAGTGTGAGCGCCGGGTTCCGATCCCAAACAACAGCTGAAACCAAATCCAAACAGCGGCGTCGGTCAAATTCACTTCCCCCTTTTCAGTTGACAATTGACAATGTACAATTGACAGTTAAGGTATCGCTGTCGCGATCTATTTAAACTATGGCCCGCATAGCGGACACCAAAACTGTCAATTGTCAACTGTCCTTTATCATCTCCCACATCAGAATCCCGGCGGCCATGGCAGCGTTTAAACTTTCGTTTCCGGTTTTCATCGGGATGGATACCGTTGCTGTGCAGGCGGCGGTCAGATCATCCGGCAAGCCGTTGCCCTCATTGCCGATCAGCACGGCCTTACCGCCCTGTCCGGCTAATACTTGCGGGGCGGTGGTTCCTCCCCCCGCCGCCGCAAAAGTTTGAACGCCCACATTACTCAGACGTGCGACCAGCGCAGCCATATCATCCACCACAGCCAGCGGCAGCCGGAAAATTCCGCCCATCGACGCTCTTAACACTTTGGGGGATACGTGTTCGGCACAATCGCAAAGGTAAGCGCCGTCCCCGCCGAGTGCGGCGGCTGTCCGCAAAATGCCGCCCAGATTGCCGGGGTCACGCACCTGATATAAGAGCAGATACCGCCCATCCGGCTTGGGGTTTCCCAGCCTCGGCAGTGCACAGGCCGGCAAAACCGCGAACACGCCTTGGGGGGTTTTGGTCTCACCCAGCCGCCCGGCCAGCGATTCGCTCAGCCAGACGGTCTGCCCGGCGGCCTCAGCCAAATTCAACAGGGCAGGGGTCTTTTCGGCGCTTTCGCGGGTGAGGTAAACACACTCAATCGACAATCCGGACTGCACCGCATCCAGGCAGAGCCGGGCGCCCTCCAACACAAACAGGCCGGACTCTTCCCTGGCTTTTTTCTGCCTGAGAAGTGCGTCCAGCCGCTTTACATGCGGGTTTTCGCGGGAGGTTACGATCTTGTTTTCCGTCACTTTTTCCTCTTAAAGGGCAAAGGTAAGAAGTGAGAAGGGGTCGACAGCTTTCGCCCTGTCTTCCCCTTACACTTCTTACCTTGCTAATGGTTGTTTATCGCGCGGCTTTCGCTTTTTCGGTCAGGGCGGTAAAAGCCGCGGGGTCGGCGATGGCGATTTCAGAAAGCATTTTGCGGTTGAGGTCAATGCCTGCTTTCTTGAGGCCGTTCATAAAGGTAGAATAGTTCATCCCGTTCATTTTGCAAGCAGCCGAGATCCGGGTAATCCAAAGGGCGCGGAAGTTGCGCTTGCGCTGTTTGCGGCCGATGTAAGCGTATTGCCCCGAGCGGTAAACCGCCTGTTTAGCCATTTTAAAATGCTTGCTCTTTGAGCCGTAATATCCTTTTGCCAAACGCAGCGTTTTCTTTCTGCGCTTGTGGGTCATGATTGCTCTTTTTATACGAGCCATTTTGCGTTTCCCTCCATTATACTTTCGTGTGACAGTCTTTTGCTGTCGTCATTTACCCGTCCGCTTATTTATACGGAATGAGAAGCTTGATGGCCTTGACGTTGGTCACATCAGCCAGAGCGCCTTTGCGCAGTTTGCGCTTGCGCTTTTTGCTCTTTCCAAAGTCGCTGCTGTTAAGGTTGTGCCTTTTGTTTGCCTGGGCGCGCTTGACTTTACCGTTTTTGGTGAGCTTAAAGCGCTTTTTCGCCCCGGAATGTGTTTTAATCTTGGGCATGTTGCGTATTCCTCCTTGTATGATTACACTTCTGGATTAGACATAACAACCCCGCGTCCTGCTATTTGTTGACCGGCTTAAGCGGGGTAATGAACATGATCATGCTGCGCCCTTCCATTTTAGAAGGTTTATCAACTTTCCCGTGCGGGGAAAGGGCCTCGGCCACCTTTTCCATCAAGACAATACCCTGATTCGCGTGGGCAACCTCCCGGCCGCGAAAGCGGATGGATACCTTGACTTTATCTCCCTCGCTCAAAAATGTAGTCGCGTGCTTGAGCTTGGTTTCAAGATCGTGCTTATCGATCTTCAGGGAGAGTCGAATTTCTTTCGTTTCTACAATTTTTTGATTTTTACGCGCTTCCTTGTCTCTTTTGGCCTGCTCAAACTTGTGCTTGCCAAAATCCATGATCCGGCAGACCGGGGGCGTGCCCTGCGGCGCGATTAACACAAGGTCCAAGTTTTTTTCGACCGCAATGTCAAGGGCGCGCGCGCTGGTCATAATCCCCAGCTGTTCGCCGGCCTCACCGACTACACGAACCTCTTTCTCTCTAATCTCCTCGTTGATAAGCTGATCCTTTTTCGCGATTGTAAAGCACCTCCGTTTATCATTACAAAAGGGCGTGAAAAAGCAGGGAGACGAACATCTTCCCCCCGCATACAAAAAACAAGACATTATTGTGATGTCTATCCTTCGTATTGACCGCGTGCGAAACCGGGTTCGACGGGTGAGAACATGGTCGTTCTGCTTTATTGTTACTGTAAGAGTTTAACAGATCGGCACGCAATTGTCAACCGGTTTTGAAAGTTCTTTTATCCGGCCAGGCGAAAAAAGAAACTGAACAGGTAGCCTCCGCCCAGCGTTTGCGTGTTAATTAGCGCGTTTCCGCCCAGCGTTAAGAGGATATACGCCCAAGCCAATATTGCGATCAGATAAAGCAACAGCCCGGCCCAGACGACCCCCATAACCCCGCCAAGCAGGGTGTTAACCGGCGATATCAGCGGCCAGCGGCCGATCCCGCTAAAGACCCAAACCAGCTGTCCTCCGACAATTCGAATGACAAAGAAGACAAACATAAACGCGAAAACTCGCAAAAGCAGCAGGGCCGGTTGGGCCACAGTCGCGTCAATCAATGTGCCGATCGCGGCGTCGAGGTCCACAACCCCGACGTTTGGACTATAGCCGGGCACAATCAGCCGCCCCAGCCAGTTAGGCAGGCCGGACATCCAGTTGGCCGCCGTGATTACCCCCTCTTCGATCTGGCCCTCAACCTGGCGGGTAACGGCCGCGCGCAGGGCGTCCCGCACTATGTAGGTATACAAAAAGTTGGCGATGGGCGCGCTGAACACCCAGGCGGCAATCGAACCGATTATCGAGACGAAAAATCTGGCCAGTATATCCAGCAGCCCCCGCCGCGCACAGGCGTTCACCATTCCGGCCAGCAGCATAAGCGCAGCGATATCCGGAATCATCCAATAAAGTCCCGCCATCTATGTCCTCCTATTCTGCATTTGTTAAAGTGATGCGTCTGTCGGGCGCGGCGTCGCCAAGCCGGCTTTCCGGCGCTTCAGGTTCCCAGCTGTCCTGGCCAAGTATTCCGATTTCTTCGGCGGTAAAATAGTAGAGGATATTCCCGGCCAGCAGGATGTGGTGTATCCCGCTTCGGTCGACTTTGCCGCGCGGGTTCATGGCGTGGTCAAACCGCTCGACCCCAACCGGTGTTAAGATATAAACCCCACGCTCGCTCACCTGCATATCCCGCGCGCCGGCCTCCAGCTCTGCCCTGCCAAGTTCCCGGCCCCTGCCGTCAAACAGTATGGCCGTCATCAGCCGGTATTGCGGATCTTCTTCGAAGAGCAGGATGTAATCCCCGCTTATCCGGGAAAGGGAGATCCGCCCGCTTTGAATGTTGTAAGAGTCGATCATCTGACCTGTTGTCGCATTGATCACCCGCAGCCCCTTGTCGGTGATGACCGCCAGCCGGGTGTGATCCAGATACTCCAGCGCTAGGATCAATTCATCCCGGAACTCAACCTGTGTAGGGTCGTTGGTTGTGGTCATGTCAAAGAGCGAGACTGTCGAGCGCAGTTCCCCGTCCCTTGCGCCCACACTGCCCGCCGCCATCCCCCCGCCCCGCGGGTCAAGGTCAACCAGGACAACCAGCTCGTGTGTCGACCACTCGAACAAAAGCTCAAACTGTTCGCTAAAGACCAGAACTTCGGACGCGTGCTGCATGGGTGAGCTGACAAGGGCATAATTTCCCCGCTCGCCGAGCGCGGCCGAGATGATCGGGTTTGTGTGGTCGGTATCCAGCAGCAGCCGACCCTGAAAGTGGATCTGAAAGCTGCGCGAACCGTTGCTGTATGTGAGCAGGCGGCTGCCGCGTGCAAGCAGGATGGTGTTCTCGTTCATTCGCTGGACGCTTAGAAGCTCCCGCCCGTTGCGGTTGTAAAGGAAGAGGTTGCTGTCATTGAGAACCGCCACATCGTTGCCCAGCGCCTTAACATCGCGCAAAACGCCGCCCGGTACCTGAATCGGGAAGCCCGGCCCGCCAAAGCCCTGTAAAAAGCCGGTGACCTGTGTCGGGAACTGCCACGCCACCAGAAACGTGTTGAGCGACATAACTACAAAAACAGCGGCCACAATGGCGGCCAGGATAAAAAACCGCTTGAGGAATATCCCGCGGCGGCGGTGGGCGCGCATTTTATTAAAGTCCATCGCCTGGCGCATGTGGTCACCCCCCTTTTCAGTTGACAATTGACAGTGGACAGTTGATAGTTATGGAATCCGCTTTGCGGGTGTTATAAATATCGTCGCACAGCGACACATTCATTGTCCATTGTCCATTGTCCATTGTCAATTGTCCATTAATAAAACACATCGTTCAGGTAAAGCCCGCAGGCCGGGGCTGTTTTTCCGGCTTTGCTTCGATTTTTGCTCTCAATGATGGCGGGCAGACAGCCGGGCGGCAGTTTCCCCCGGCCAATATCGATGAGTGTGCCGACCATGATTCGAACCATCTTATAGAGAAAACCGTCCCCGCGCACGATGAAGTGGATGTACTCGCCCTCCCGCACAACCCGAAATGACACAATCGTCCGCACTGTGTCTTGTATATCCCCGCCTTTAGCCTGAAACGCGGCGAAATCGTGTTTCCCGACAAACGCCTGCGCCTGCCCATCCAGCAGTTTTTCATCCAGCGGGAAGCCGAACCGGTAGCTGAGCTGTGGCGAAAACGGGTCTTTAATCCGCGAGTTGCGCAGTTTGTAAAGATATTCCTTGCCGGCTGCGCTGTACCGCGCGTGGAAGTCAGGCGGCACTTCTGCAATATCAACAGCGGCGATGTCTTCGGGCAAAAAACGGTTGAGCGCCAGCAGCAGTTTGCCCGGCGCGATCTTGCTTGTCGTTTTCAGCGAAAGGCAGTACTTGTTGGCGTGTACGCCCGCGTCGGTCCGCGAACAGCCTTTGATCTGCCCCCGATCACCGGTAATCTGCTCAAGCGCGTCCTGAAAGGCGGTACAAACGCTCAGCGCATTGATCTGCACTTGAAAGCCGGCGTAACGCGTCCCCGCAAAGCGCAGTGTGATCAACAAATTCCGCTCCCGCCCACTCACAGTTCGGACACCATCCCAGCCAGGTCAATCGCATAGATATTGGCGGCGATTACCGCGCTGAAGAAGGCCGCGGTAAATGCGACAGCCGCCGCGTCGATCCAGGATACTTTGAGGATGCGCATCCGGGTGCGGCCCTCGCCGCCGTGGTAACACCGGCACTCCATAGCCAGGGCCAGCTCCTCCGCCCGGCGGAAAGCCGAGACAAAAAGCGGGATCAAAATTGGCAGCATAGCGCGTATCCGCTGAAAGATATTGCCCGACTCAAGGTCGGCCCCTCTGGCTTTTTGAGCGGACATGATCTTTTCGGTTTCTTCGATCAGCGTGGGAATAAACCGCAGCGCAATCGTCATCATCATGGCCACCTCGTGAACCGGCGCCCCCAGTTTTTTAAGCGGGGAGAACAGCATCTCGATCCCGTCGGTCAGCGCGATCGGCGAGGTTGTGTAGGTAAGCAGGGCACTGCCCGCAATCAGGCAGAGAATCCGCACGCACATAAAGGCGGCCACCCGAATCCCCTCGTCGGTGATTGAGAGGAACCAAAACGACCAGACCACCTCACCGGCCACCAGAAACAGGTTAAAGATGCCGGTAAAGATGATGATTGGCAAGACCGGTTTTGTACTGCGCAAAATCAGCCGCAGCGAAACGCCGGACGCCGGATAGCTGACCAGCACAAACAATACACCCACCGCGAGCGCGAGCGCGTTGCGCGCCGTGAACAGCATAATCAGGTAGACCATTGTCAGGGTCAGCTTGGTGCGCGGGTCCATCCGGTGGATGGGCGACTCACCCGGAAAATACTGGCCAATCGTTATGTCACTCAGCTTCATTTGGCCTTTTCCTTCCCAGTAATTCGATGATCCGCGCTTTCGCCGACTTGATCGTGTACGTTTGCGGGCTGATCTCCACCCCGGCCTGCGCCAAGCGCAAGCAAATCTTGGTCACTTGCGGGACACTCAGCCCCATCTCCTGAAGTTCCCGCGCCCTTGAAAAGACCGACTCGACTGTGTCGTACATAAAGACCCGCGACTGATTAAGCACCATAACTTTGGCCGCGTACCGCGCGATATCTTCCATATTGTGAGAAACCAGCAGAACTGTGTTTGAGCGCTGCTCATGGTACTCTTTGATCTCGCCCAGGATGCGGTCGCGGCCGCGGGGGTCAAGCCCGGCGGTCGGCTCATCAAGGATGAGCACTTCCGGGTTCATGGCAATCACCCCGGCAATGGCTGCCCGGCGCTTTTGCCCGCCGCTCAGCTCAAACGGCGACTTCTCAAGCAGTTCCGGTTTAAGTTCGACAAAGGCGGCCGCCTCGCGCACCCGCTTGTCGACTTCTTCTTCGGCCAGCCCCATGTTGGTTGGCCCAAACGCAATGTCTTTGTAAACGGTATCTTCAAACAGCTGGTATTCCGGGTACTGAAAGACCAGGCCGACTTTAAAGCGAAATCGGCGGATCTCGCGGGGTTTTTCCCAGATGTCTTCGCCCTCAACGAATATCTTACCGGATGTCGGTTTGAGCAGGCCGTTAAAGTGCTGGATCAACGTGCTTTTACCCGAACCGGTGTGGCCGATCACCCCGACAAACTCGCCGCGGTTGATCTCAACGTTGATATCCTTAATGGCCGCCTGTTCAAAGACGGTACCAGCCGAATAAATGTGGCTGAGCCCGTCGGTCTTGATAATTGGGGACAAGGACTATTCCTCCCGCTTGCTGCTCGCGATTTCTTCATAGATTACCAGCGCTGTGTTTTCAAAAATTGTCGACGAATGCCGGATATCGATCAGCTTGATTCCTTCGGCAAAAAGAAACGCGTTGATCTCTTTCTCAAGCCGCTGGATGGTAAAGGCTGAAAACCCTTTTACTTTGGCCACGGTTAATCCTCCCACTTTTTGGGCGGGCGGTGGCTGGGCGGCTTCTTCTGCTGTTTTTTACCGAACATCGAATCCAGCAAAAGCAGAATCACAAAGTAGGCCGCTGTCGCAACGCTCGCCGCAGTCAACGAGCGCATCAGCCCGCCCTCGCGGTCAAACATGGTCAGCTCGATCAACAGGTACAACCCGAAAAATACCACCGCACTGATGGCGAACCGGACAATCTTAGTCATGATGTTCACCCGCGCCGCTGCACTCATCTTCACCGTCGAATTCAGTCATATCATCTGCGCCATCGCGGTCAATGAAGTCACACAGCAATTCCTTTGACTTCTCAAGCGCGGCGAAAGGCACGAAGTAGCGGTAGGTTTCGGATAACTCGCCGATGATGATGGCCGCGACCGTGCCCCGTGCCCTTTGTTTTAAACATGGGATTTCCGCTTGGGCGAGTATCTCTTCAATTCCGCCCGACCAGAGCGCTTCAATGGATAAAACATGGGTGGGGTCGTTGGGCTTGGGCAATCTCAGCCCGCGGTTTCCGCAATCGGGACACTTGACACAATCCGGGTCACAAAGCATCATACAGTGTTCACAGTACAGCATCATTCACCCCTCCTATTGAGCCGTGCCAAACTTCTCATCATAGACAACCATAACTGAGGCGCAGCCATAGCCAGCCGAGTGCTGAAGTTCCAGTACCTTTATGCTTTCCTGCGCAATAAAGGCGTTCACCTTCTTTTCCAGCCCTTTTTCGGTCATGGCGCTAAACACTTTGATTTTCACGATTGCTCACCCCTTTAACAGCTTAAGCAGCGCGCCGGCGCACTGTTCTTCGTTTATGATGTCGCCGGGCATTTCAATTCCGGTTTTGCGCAGTTCATAAGCCAGCCGGGTGGCCTGGGGGACATCCAGCCCCGCTTGTGACAACACCCCGATGTGTGAAAACACCTCGCTTGGCGAGCCATCCAGCAGGATTTTGCCGTCATCCATGACCACCACCCGCCCGGCCTGCGCGGCTTCGTCCATAAAGTGGGTGATCAATACAATCGTGATGGCATATTCTTCATTCAATGCTATCAGTGTATCCATTACTTCTTGTCTTCCCCGCGGGTCAAGCATGGCGGTTGGTTCATCCAGAACGATATAATTGGGTCGCATTGCAATCACTCCGGCAATAGCCACCCGCTGCTTTTGCCCGCCTGAGAGCTTGTGGGGCGCGTGGCGGGCGTATTTTTGCATGTCAACGGCCGCCAATGCTTCGTCTACCCGGCGGCGAATCTCTTCGGACGGCAGCCCCAGATTCTCAAGCGCGAAGGCCACGTCTTCTTCAACCAAGGTTGCTACAATCTGGTTGTCCGGGTTTTGAAAAACCATCCCGACCCGGCGGCGGATCTCAAGCAGCTTGTCCTCTTCCCTTGTGTCGATTCCGTCCACCAACACACGTCCCCCGGCAGGGAGGAGAATGGCGTTAAAGTGCTTTGCCAGCGTTGATTTTCCCGACCCGTTATGCCCGAGCACCACGACGAACTCGCCCCGCCCAACACTGAGATTTACGTCTTCAAGTACGGGCGGTGCGGGCAGCTCACCCTCCTGTTTGGGGTAAGTAAATCTCAAGTTTTCACATCTGATG
This sequence comes from Oscillospiraceae bacterium, assembly GCA_009784625.1. GTDB lineage: Bacteria > Bacillota > Clostridia > Oscillospirales > Ruminococcaceae > WRAV01. The sequence continues at coordinate 12,216 of WRBI01000006.1, forward strand.
ATTTCCACTAGTTAAGTGCCTCGCCGTTTATGTTTTCAGATAGCCACAGGGCCGAGCCGCCGCAGGGCAGCACGCCGCCGGTAGCCGCAACCGGCAGCCCAAGCTCATAGCAGATGACTTTTCCGCCCAGCCGCGGTATAATCAGCAATTCCAGGAGATACTTCATAACCGACGGGCTCAATCCGGCCGTGTAACTGTTGAGCAGGAAGAACTGTGAATCGCTGTCCAGCAGGGCGGCGGCCTCGTCCAGCAGGGCGTATATGTTGTCTTCCAGTTTCCAAACCTCGCCGCCCGGCCCCCTGCCGTAGGAGGGCGGGTCCATGATAATCCCGTCATATCGCTGGCCGCGGCGAATCTCCCTGGCCACAAACTTGCGGCAATCCTCGACCATCCAGCGGATCGGCTTGGCTTTCAGCCCGCTTGCTTCTGCGTTTTGACTTGCCCAGGCGACCATCCCCTTGGACGCGTCCAGATGGCAGACTTTCGCACCCCGCGCGGCACAGGCCAAAGTCGCCCCACCGGTGTAAGCAAACATATTGAGCACATTCATCCCCAAACCGGTCTGGCCGAGCAGTGCGTCCAGCAGATCCCAGTTGGCCGCCTGCTCGGGAAAGAGGCCGGTGTGTTTGAACCCGGTCGGCCGGACGATGAATTTAAGTTCCCGGTAGCCGACTGTCCACTGGTCAGGTACGGGTTTGTGCATCTCCCACTGCCCGCCGCCCGCGTTTGAGCGGTGGTAACTGGCGTGAGCGGCCTTCCAGCTTCTGTGGTTTTGGGGGGAGTTCCAAATCACTTGCGGGTCGGGGCGGATCAGGGTAATATCCGCCCAGCGCTCCAGCTTTTGGCCGGCCGTCGCGTCGAGTATCTCAAAATCCTTCCAGCAGCTTGCAATCCTCATTGTGGGACAGCCTTTCTTTTAAGCGCTCTACCACGCTGTCACAAAGCGCGGTGATTTCGCCTTTCTCTTTGCCCTCAATCATCACCCGAATCAGCGGCTCGGTACCGGACGCGCGGACGAGAATCCGCCCGTCACCGCCCAAAGCAGCCTTGGCGTCCTCGATAATCTGCTTAGCGCCGGCATCCACATCCAGCATCGACTTCATAACCGGGTCGGCCTGCATGTTTACAATTACTTGCGGGTAGATATGCATCCGGCCGGCCAGTTCGCTCAGTTTTTTGCCGCTCTTTTTGAGGATGGAGAGCAATGTGATGGCGGTCAGCTGCCCGTCACCGGTGGCGATAACATCCGGCTGAATCAGATGGCCGCTCTGCTCACCGCCCAAACCATAACCCTTGCGCAGCATTTCGGCCAGTACATACCTGTCGCCCACCTTGGTAGTCACCAACTTTATCCCCTGCTCTTCGCAGAATTTGACAAAACCCAGGTTACTCATAACGGTGGCGACCACTGTGTTTTCTTTGAGTACACCGCGCGCTTTCATATCCATGGCAATGATGGCCATGATTTGGTCTCCGGTGACCAGTTTGCCGGTTTCGTCCACAGCCAGGCAGCGGTCGGCGTCCCCGTCAAAGGCGATTCCCGCGTGATAGCCGCCCGCCTCGACCCGCTCGACCAGCCCGGACATATGGGTTGAGCCGCAATCCCGGTTGATGTTCACTCCATTCGGCTTGTTGTGCATCAGCCGCACATCGGCTTTCAAGCGGGAAAAGGCCTCACCGGCCGTGGCCACCGCGCTCCCGTTCGAGCAGTCGACCGCAATCTTCAAGCCGGAAAGGTCGCCATCCACCGAGCTGACCAGCCGGTCGATGTATGTCTCGGTCAAGTTATCTCCGGTGCGGATTCGCCCAAGTTCCCAGCCCCAGCGGATGGTATACGGCTTAACTTTGTCCAGAACAATCTGCTCGATTTCAAACTCCTCAGCGTCGGTCAGCTTGTGGCCGCCCGGCCCGAAAATCTTGATTCCGTTAAACTCGTAGGAGTTGTGGGATGCACTGAGCATGACCCCGCCGTCGGCATGTGCGCCGGCAATCAGGTGAGAAACGGCCGGAGTAGGCAGCACACCGCCCAAAACCACCTCAGCCCCCACCGAAGTCAGCCCGGCCACCATAGCCGCCTCCAGCATGTCGGATGAAATGCGGGTGTCCTTCCCGATTAGGATGGTCGGTTTGCGCCCAATCTGCTCGGCAATGACCATAGCCGCCGCCCGCCCCGCGTTCATGGCCAGCTTACAGCTTAGCTCCGTATTCGCGATCCCCCGTATTCCGTCTGTACCAAATATTCTGCCCATAATGGCCTCCCAATTTTAGCTGATTGTGTTAAAGCTGGCAGTTACGGTGTCGCTTTGCGATGATTTTTAAGTACGCCCACACACCGGACTCCTTCACTTTTAATTTCAACTATCAACTAAATTTTATGTCCGCATACATGCCGTCTATGCCTTACTCATCCCCCAGCGTCAACTGCTCATGATGGTTGGTTGGCGGGGTTACTCCCATATGCTGATAAGCCAGAGCGGTGACGATCCGCCCTCGCGGAGTTTTGCTTACAAAGCCGATCTGCATAAGATACGGCTCACACATGTCTTCCAGCGTGACAGATTCTTCGCCAACCGCCGCCGCCAGTGTTTCCAGCCCGACCGGCCCGCCGCCGTAATTGCGGATGATGGTGGACAGCATCCGCCGGTCGATTGCGTCCAGCCCAAGTTTGTCCACTTCCAGCCGGTCGAGTGAGGTTTCCGCGATCTGGCCGGTGATTACCCCTTCACCCAGTACTTGCGCAAAATCGCGCACCCGCTTGAGCAGCCGGTTTGCGATACGCGGCGTGCCCCGACTTCTTTTGGCCAGCTCCTGTGCGCCCGGCTGGTCACAGGCGACATTCAAAATCCGCGCCGACCGGGTGATGATCGTCCCCAACTCCTCTGGTGAATAGAGTTCAAGCCGGAGTATCACCCCGAACCGGTCCCGCAAAGGCGCTGTGATCTGCCCGGCGCGGGTGGTTGCGCCCACCAGTGTAAACCGCGGCAGGTCAAGGCGGATAGACCGCGCGCTCGGCCCTTTCCCAATAATGATGTCGATTACGAAATCCTCCATAGCCGGATAAAGAACCTCTTCCACACTGCGGGAAAGCCGGTGAATCTCGTCAATAAACAGGACGTCGCCCTCGCTGAGATTGGTGAGCAAAGCGGCCAAATCCCCCGGCTTTTCGATGGCCGGCCCGGAAGTCACCCGCAGGTTTACATCCATTGCGTTTGCGATAATCCCGGCTAGCGTGGTTTTTCCTAGCCCGGGCGGGCCGTACAAAAGCACATGGTCAAGGCTGTCCCCCCGGCCGCGCGCCGCCTCGATAAAGATGGACAGATTTTCTTTGACTTTTTGTTGCCCGATGTATTCGGCCATCGTTTTTGGGCGCAGGGAAGTCTCGCCGTCATCTTCCGGCAGGATATCCGGGCTGGTCATTCGGTTCTCGAAATCGGTTTCCAGCTCAACGTGTACATTGTCACTCTCCATGCCCGCTATCCCCCTTTTTTCAGTGTATCTATCTCAGTTTTGAGGTCGCCGATCATTTCGCTCACAGCCGCAGCGTCTTGGCCGGTGGAGGCCATTTGGTCGTCAAGCGCTTCTAACGCATTCGGGTCATCATCTAAAATAGCATCGGCTTTGTCCCGTACTACAGCATCAACTTTATCCTGTATCTGATGCACCGAGCGCAGCAACTTTGACTTGCGCCATCTTGGCCATAGGTAACTTGCGCTGATCGCCAAAATGATCAGCATAACCAGAATTATCCAATCGCTGTGCATATTTTCCCCCGCTACCGCTTCTTGGCCAACTTCCGCAGCCCCTGCTTGATCATCTCTTCCACCGGCGTCTCTTCGGGGATGCCCGAAACGGCCAGGGCCGCATCCGTTTGCGAGTAGCCAAGCACAACCAGCGCGCTCACCGCCTCGTGGATGTTGCCCGCACTGCGCGCGGCCTGCCCGGCGCTTACCGCCTCTGTTGTGGCGAACGAGCCGCCGCCGACTTTATCCCTAAGCTCAAGGATGATCCGCTCGGCCAGTTTTTTGCCGACACCGGGGGCGGCAACCAGCGGCTTGTGGTCCCCCGCCGCCACACAAAGGGCAAAGCGCTCCGGCGTCATTGAGGATAAAATCCCCAGCCCGATCCGTGCGCCCACCCCGCTCACACCAACCAGCATCTTAAAGCAGTCCAGCTCACCTTTGTCGGCAAAACCGAACAGCTCGACCGCCTCATTGCGCACCTGCATAAGGGTGTATACCTGCACGGTATCCCCCAGCCGCCCAACCGCGGAAAGGGTGGACAGCGTTGTCCGGCAAAGGTACGCGACTCCGCCGCACTCGACCGCAATCTGCCCATCTCCGGCCAGTACCAGCGTTCCTTTCAGTGCGTAAAGCATAGATTAATCCTCCGGGTTGTTACAATAAGCAATTGTCAATGAATGTATCGCTTCGTGATTCGTTTAAACAATATCCGCGCGGCAGGACTCCACAATTGTCCATTGTCCATTGTCAATTGTCAATTGTCAATTGGGATGTCTTGCTGTGTGCGTGACAGATGGCCACCGCCAGCGCGTCGGCCACGTCGTCCGGCTTTGGCAGAGCCGGCAGGTTTAACAGTGTCTTGGTCATGTACATAATCTGTGCTTTCTCGGCGTTTCCGTATCCGACCACCGCCTGCTTGACTTGCATCGGGGTATATTCACCCAGACGCAGGCTGTGCTGCTGTGCGGCGAGCAGAACAACCCCGCGCGCCTGTGCCACATCAATGCCGGTGGTGACATTTTTGGTAAAGTACAGCTTTTCGATCCCCATTCCGGTCGGGCTGTGTTTGTCCAAAATGGCGGTGAGCTGTTCGTAGATTATCTCAATTCGGCGGGAGAAAACAAGATCGGGTTCGGTGATAATCGCTCCGTAATCGACCACCTTAAACCGGCTGCCGCTAAAATCCAATATCCCCCAACCGAGTGTGGCATAACCGGGGTCAATCCCGATAATCCGCTCTGCTCTCATGCGTCCCCCCGCTTTGCGTTTATTCTCAACTTATGATTATATCATAATTCTCTTTACCCGACAAGCAAATGAGCAGGCGAGACCTGCCTCCAGCCTAAGAGCTGACAAAGTTCCAGGCGGCTTGGGCAAGGGCAATGGCATGACCGCCCCTGTATAGACGGCCGCCTCCCTCCATAAATATAAATATATGCGGAAAGAAGCTCATCACTTGGAGCAGTGCAAGCGAAATGACCACCATAAGCGGGTTTTTCAGGCGCAAAGGCTGTTTATTGACTAACCGATAGATAACGATGAGCGCAACAGCGATAAAACCCGCAAGAGTCAGGATGTTTAATATCGGCAAATTGTCAATCAAACTGCCCGTAGGGATATCCTCAACACGTAAATCAAACAATGTTGCGGCAAACACACAAGCACTCAGAAAAGCCCCCGCATGGTTTGCGTGTATTCTATCCCTTGCATACAGGGAAACCCCCGGGATGGCCCTGTACGCGTAAACCCAAGCATCGCCGGCGTTGACCAAAATAATGCCATTTTCGTCTGCGGCCCGCCTGTGCGCCTGCGTCAGAATGTTTTGCAGCTCTTCATCGGGACGTCCGTTTATATTTGCCCACGCAGGGCTGTACAGCACAGGTTCCGCTCCGTATTCTCTTATCTGCTCGCTGAAAACCCGGACGTCATCGAGAAAACCGTCAATATCATTTGTTGGCCTTATACTCCGCCCCCGCGCTTGCATGACGACATAATCAAAGTTTGTGTTTTGCATTTCCCTTATGGCGCTTTCTCGCAGGGCGCCGTCTAAATTCGCGCCATTTCTTGACACGTCCACATATGTCATTTCAATGCCGTGCATCCTTAAAAGTGTCTGTAACTGCCCCGGAACATCGCCGGTGCGCACATGGCTGTTGCCCACAAATAAAATAGAAACCGAACCTGTTTCATCGTGCGTATTTCGTCCTGGACGGCCGATAAGAATGCCGGAAATAAGTATGATTAGAATTAAGATTCCAAATATAATTCTTCTATTCGTATTCATTGCGCCTCACTGATGTAGTCTTCTTAATGTTCGTGCTTAAAAAATCCTTAAAACCGGCAAGCGGCCGGTATAACCGGCCGCCGATTTTGGTTAGATGGTGCGTAAGAAATCCAGCATCTCCGCAGCTGTAGGCGGACAGCCGGACAGATGCTTTGCGCACCCGGCCGTGCAGTTCCCGACCCCGACCCCGTCCGGCTGTTGGCCGCGAAACCCTTGGCCGATTTTGATCTCACCATCGGCAGGCATATCGCCGGTCATCTGATTCAGCGCCGAGATCAGCGCGGCGTAACAGGCCGAACAGGCGCCGTCCTCCTCGATGAACTCAGCCAGGTAACTAACCGTATCGTCCCGGGTGAAAGCGACGTCCGGCCGATTCTCTCGGCCAATTTCGCAGATATTTGGCTTGTCCGGCGAAAACTTGCCCACACCCCACTCCTGCGCGAGACACAGGTATCGCACCGCGCGGTAATCCACATCAATCAGCCCCGAACAGTAGCTGTCCAGCAGAACCGGGTCAAAGCCTAACAGCATCCGGTCGGTTTGCAGCGGCCGGCCGCCCTCCTCAAAGGTCGGGTCGCCGCAAATCGAGTCAATCACATGCAGATCCGGTTTTAAGACTGTGGTCAGCGCGGCAATCGGCTTGTGCAGACCGATCTGGTGGTATCGGCTCTTTTCGCTGTCCGGGATACATCCTTTTAAGTTTTTCAGACAGCAGGTCATCTTGGTCTGGCTGTGGCCTTTAAGCACCGGCACATTAACAAAGTAGTCAGCCTCCAAAAAGGCCGCGCAGACCTTGAGGTCAATTCCGCGCGCAGTGACGCTGACCAGCTTGTCCTTTTTGGTATCCAGCAGCTTGACCCCGTATTTCTTGGCCAGTTCATTATAACCGCATACAGAAAACGCTTCTGCGGTCTTCGCGCCGATCCACGCGCCCTCAGCCACTGTGATGGATTTGACGCCGCACTGCTCCAGCAAATAACAAACAATCGCTTCGACAATCCCGACGTGAGTGGTCGCACCGTGTTCCGGCTTGGTCGGGTTGACCAGATTGGGCTTGATGATCACATTCGCGTTCTTTGGCACCCGGCTTTTTATGTCGGCCGCTTCTAACAGCCGGGCGGTCAGCAGGCCGCAGTCTTTGCCGTGGCCTAAGTAAATATCCGGCATTTGGTCAACCTCCTTTGCGCGTTTATTCGCTCACCGGGTGCGTATTTCTCATAAATTCAACCAGTTCCGGAGAAGTAGCACTGCCAGCCGCCCGCACATAATACCCCGAGCTCGCGTTCCCCAAAAGCAAAGCCTCGGAAACCGACAGTCCCAGCAGCATCCCCAAACAGAAGCCGGCGTTAAAGTTGTCACCCGCTCCGGTTGTCAGAACCGGCTGCGGGGTGAAGTACCCCGGCGCCAAGTAATATTCGCCGCCGCAATACGCGCTCGCCTCGCGAACGGTGTGAATCACAAAGCAGTGGATGCCCAGCGCCTTGCCCAGCGCAACCGTGATCTCTTTAAGGTCAATCCCGCTCATCTCGTCAAAACCGTTTATCCCCAGCGCATGAGCCAGATGAGCCGCCTCTTTTAAGTTGACGCCCAGGCAGACTTTGTACCGGGCAGAGAACCGCGAAATCAGCCCCAGCGCGCGGGAAATGTCTTCGGGCAGCCGCTTTTCGGGGTCGCAAAGGTCAAAGAACGCAAGGCTTTCCCCCGCTTCGATCAGCGGGAAAACCTCCTCGACAATGCCTTCAAAGATACCGCTCATATGCGGGATCATCACCCAGTTTTCCAACCCGAGCAAATCGATGTTTGCCGGGTTTAACATATCGGCCAGCACATCAAGGTCAAACTGCTCTTTGAGCGCCGGCCAGTTGATGTCGACCAGCGAGTCGTGCTTGCCCATGATCAGCTTACCGTCGTCAAACTCCAGGTTAAACGAAAGGCCGGGGTCGGTGATCGAAATCAGCCTGCACTTTTCGCCCATCGGCGCAAAGACCGGGTGGATTGCCTTTTTGCCCAGCGCCCCAATGCAGGAGACATCTACCCCAAGCTCAGCCAGCGCGTTTGCGAGAATCGGGCCGTTTCCGCCCAGTTTTTGCACCAAACCGACCAACTCGATGTTTGTGCTCAGCCCGGCCGCCCGGCTGATCCGGTCACCAAGGGCGGCGAGTGTCCCGACCTTTGTAAAGACCTCGGCGCTTTCGCGCTTGTCCACCACCTGCATCAATTCGTCCACAAAGCCATCAAGGCCGATCAGTGCTTTGTAGCCGATCCGGTTTTCTAAAATTGCGTCAGCCACCCTGGCCGCGCTTGGAATATTTTGCATGATTGCCGCCTCCCTGCCCTTGTTTGCATTTATCTAATCCTACCACATGTAGTAGACAGTTGCAACGCCTTACCTTGACTTTATCGCAAAAAACGGGTAGACTAAAGGCATTATGACTGGAGTGTATCTTAAAACACACGCACACATCGGAGGAGTTACAGATGGAAAATACAAAAAAAACGATGGAAAAGATCGTCGCCCTTTGCAAAGGCAGGGGATATGTATACGCGGGCTCTGAAATTTACGGCGGGCTGGCCAACACCTGGGATTACGGCCCGCTTGGGGTCGAGCTCAAGAACAATGTCAAAAAACTGTGGTGGCAGAGCTTTGTCCAACAAAGCCCGTACAATGTCGGGCTGGACAGCGCGATCCTCATGAACCCGCAGGTCTGGGTGGCCTCCGGGCATGTGGGCGGGTTTTCCGACCCGCTGATGGACTGCAAAAGCTGTAAAACCCGCCACCGCGCCGACAATTTAATCGAGGAGCAGACCGGCGAAAATCCGACCGGGATGGACAATGACCGGCTGCGCGAGTTTATCCGCGAAAAAGGGGTCAAATGCCCGGATTGCGGCTCAACCGATTTTACCGACATCCGCAAATTCAACCTGATGTTCAAGACATTTCAGGGGGTGACCGAGGGCGCCAAGAATGAGATATTCATGCGGCCCGAAACCGCACAGGGCATCTTTGTCAACTTCGCGAACGTTCAGCGCACCACCCGGCGCAAACTGCCTTTCGGGATCGCGCAGATCGGTAAGAGTTTCCGCAACGAAATCACACCCGGCAACTTCATCTTCCGCACCCGCGAATTTGAGCAGATGGAACTTGAGTTCTTCTGCAAGCCGGGCAGCGGCCTTGAGTGGTTCGCTTTCTGGAAAAACTTTATGAAAGAGTGGCTGCTCAAAATGGGCATCCGGGAAGAGAGCCTGCGCGTGCGCGACCACGACGCGGCCGAGCTTTCTCACTACTCAAACGCGACCTCCGACTTTGAGTTCCTCTTCCCGTTTGGCTGGGGGGAGCTCTGGGGGCTGGCCGACCGCACCGATTTTGACCTGAACGCCCACATGAAAGAATCCACCAAAAGCCTTGAGTACTTCGACCCCGAAACAAATGAGCGGTATGTCCCCCATGTGGTTGAGCCATCGCTGGGTGTTGACCGGATGGCGCTCTCCATCCTCTGTGACGCCTATGACGAGGAAGAAGTCGGCAACGCGGATAAAAGCGATGTGCGCACCGTCCTTCGCCTGCACCCGGCGGTCGCGCCCTACAAAGCCTGTGTCCTGCCGCTTTCTAAAAAGCTGAGCGAGGGCGCGACCAAGGTCTATCACAGCTTGCAATCGCGGTTTATGATCGACTTTGACGATTCCGGCTCGATCGGCAAACGCTATCGCAGACAGGACGAAATCGGCACCCCGTTTTGTGTCACCTACGACTTCGAGTCGGAAGAAGACAACTGCGTGACCGTTCGCGAGCGGGATTCAATGGCGCAAGAGCGGATTTCGATCGACGCGCTGGAAGACTACATCGCGAAGCGAGTCGCGTTCTAAAACACGCAAACAACTGAGAGATAACCACGGGAGGAAAAATATGCGCAAAGAATGGGCCGGCTTCAGAGCCGGAAACTGGGAGCGAGAGGTCGACGTCCGCGACTTTATCCAGCAGAACTACACACTTTACGATGGGGACTACGCTTTTCTGGCAAAGCCGACCGAGCGCACCAATCAGCTCTGGCAGAAAACGCTTGACCTGTTCAAAGAAGAAAACGAAAAAGGCATTATGGATGTTGAGATCAAAACCCCGGCCACCATCACCACCTACGGCCCGGGTTATATCGACAAGGGGCTCGAACAGATTGTCGGGCTTCAGACCGACGCGCCGCTCAAGCGGGCAATCATGCCGTTCGGCGGGCTTCGGGTGGTCAAGAGCGCGCTCAAATCCTACGGCTACGAGCTGGATAAAGAATCCGAAGAAATCTTTAACCGCTACCGCAAAACCCACAACGATGGGGTATTTGACGTCTACACCGAAGAGATGAAGCGGGCGCGCGCCTCCGGGGTTATCACCGGGCTGCCGGACGCTTACGGCAGAGGCCGGATTATCGGCGACTACCGCCGGGTTGCCCTTTACGGCACCGACTTTTTGATTGAGCAGAAGATTTTGGATAAACAGGAACTCGACTTTTCCGCCATGAACGAGCGGAACATCCGCCAGCGTGAGAACATCAGCGAAAACGTCCGCGCACTCAAAGACCTGGCCGCTATGGCGGCCGGTTACGGCTTTGACATCTCCAAGCCGGCGGCAACTGCCAAAGAGGCGATCCAGTGGACTTATTTGGGGTATCTGGCAGCCATCAAGCAGCAGGACGGCGCGGCCATGAGCCTCGGCCGGGTGTCCACATTCTTAGACATCTATATCGAGCGGGACCTGGGAGCCGGCACACTGACCGAAGAAGCCGCACAGGAGCTGGTCGACCACTTTGTCATGAAGCTGAGGATGGTGCGGTTTTTGCGCACCGCCGACTACAACAGCCTGTTCTCGGGCGATCCTACCTGGGTAACCGAAGTCATCGGCGGGATGGGCGAAGACGGCCGCACATTGGTCACCAAGAACTCTTACCGCGTCCTGCACACCCTGTACAACTTAGGCCCCGCCCCCGAGCCCAACCTGACCATCCTGTGGAGCGTCAACCTGCCCCAGCACTTTAAAGATTACTGCGCGAAAGTTTCGATCGATACCAGCTCAATCCAATACGAGAGCGACGATCTGATGCGCGGTTACTGGGGGGACGATTACGGGATCGCCTGCTGTGTGTCGGCCATGCGCCTGGGCAAACAGATGCAGTTTTTCGGCGCGCGGGCAAACCTTGCGAAAGCACTGCTCTACGCCATCAACGGCGGTCGGGATGAAAAAACCGGCGAGCAGATCGGCCCTGAATTCGCGCCGATTACCAGTGAATATCTCGATTACGATGAAGTCATGCGCCGATTTGACCAAGTGATGGAATGGCTGGCCGGGCTGTATATCAGCACCCTCAACATCATCCACTACATGCACGACAAGTACAACTACGAAAGCTTGCAGATGGCGCTTCACGACAAAGATATCCTGCGCACACAGGCCACCGGCATCGCCGGGCTTTCGGTGGTGGTCGACTCGCTTTCGGCCATCAAACACGCAAAAGTCAAAGTCATCCGCAACGCCGAGGGCCTGGCGGTCAGCTATGAGCTGGAGGGCGATTACCCCGCCTTTGGCAACAACGACGCCGAGATCAACAAGATGGCTTCTGATATCGTCAAGAACTTTATGATCCGGCTTAAGAAACACAACACCTACCGGGAGGCCAAGACGACCACATCCATCCTGACCATCACCTCAAACGTGGTTTACGGCAAAAAGACCGGCGCAACCCCGGACGGCCGGAAAGACGGCGAGCCTTTCGCACCCGGCGCAAACCCCATGCACGGCCGGGACAAAAAAGGCGCGATCGCTTCCCTTGCGTCTGTGGCCAAACTGCCCTACAACTACGCGCTGGACGGGATATCCTACACTTTTTCGATCATCCCGACCGCGCTTGGCAAAACCCCCGATATCCGGGTCAGCAACCTGGTCGGGATTATGGACGGCTACTTTGCCGACGGCGGCCACCACATCAACGTCAATGTATTCGACCGCGAAACTTTGCTGGACGCGATGGAAAAACCCGAGCTCTACCCACAGCTGACCATCCGGGTTTCGGGCTACGCGGTCAACTTTATCAAACTGACAAAAGAGCAGCAGCTGGACGTCATCCACCGCACCTTCCACGAAAGAGTGTAGCGGTATGAGCGAGATCACCGGAAGAATCCACTCGATCGAAACCTGCGGGACAATCGACGGTCCGGGAATTCGGTATGTGATTTTTACCCAGGGCTGCCCAATCCGCTGTGTTTACTGCCACAATCCGGACACCTGGTCAAAAAAAGGCAATGACGCAAGCGTCATGTCGATCGGCGACCTGATGACCGATATCATCAAATACAAGTCTTACTTTAAGTTTTCGGGCGGGGGGGTCACCCTGACCGGCGGCGAGCCGCTTATGCAAAAGGAGTTTGCCACCGCCCTCTTTAAAGCTTGCAAGCGCGAGGGGCTGCACACTTGTCTGGACACATCCGGCTACGACGACATCGACGACACCACCAAAGAGCTGTTGGCGCACACCGACCTTGTGCTTTTGGATATCAAGAGCGCTAATCCCGGAACTTACAAGGCGGTGACCGGCTTTTCGATCGCCAAAACCTTTAAGTTTGCCGAGTATCTTGCAGGCACGAACGCGGACACCTGGGTGCGGTTTGTGCTGGTACCCGGACTGACCGACAACGAGGATGACCTGCATGGCATGGCCAAATACCTGACCACCCTCAGCAATGTGAAGTATGTGGGAATTTTGCCTTTTCACCAGATGGGGGCTTTCAAGTGGGAGAAAATGAAGATCAAATACAAGCTGACCGACACACCCGAACCGACGGTTCAGGAAACCGAACGGGTACGCGACCTGTTCAGAAGCTACGGTTTTATTGTACGGTAACAAAAAACAGACGGCGCAAAATATAGCGCCGTCTGTTTTTTGATTTTGTTTTTATACGCTGCCAAATCCGGTCAGGTAGGCGGAAAGATTCACACCCAGCTGGCTGCTCAACTCTGCCAAAATGGCGTCGTCATAGCTTTCCCACAGATCGGGGTAAAGAGTAATGTCCATAGCGATCACCTCGTTGGTTCCCGGCACATTTTGCGCCAGGTAAATGCAGACGCGGCTCTCACCGGTAGGCAGAGTTTCCAGGATAACCAGGAAAGCCGTTTGGTGATCGGCGCTTGTGCGCACCGGACCAACACTCAGGCTGGTATCCGAAAGGAAGTAACCGTTTTCATAATCTTCAATTGCCCGCTGTACTACCGACTCGGAGGCGTTTTCGTGGCTGCGCGCAAAGTAATAAAGTTCAATTGCCCACGCATCAATAAAAAGAAAACCATCCAGCTGTGTGGAAATCTCACCGCCGCTGATGCTCAAAACGGTCGCGCTTTCTCCGCCCAAAATGTTGGTGAAAACAATCGGCTCTAAAAGTGTGCTGCCACTTAGGTCGTGATCAAACAAGCGCAGGCCGGAAAGGTCTTCGACAACTTCAAATTCGCCAAGGCGGAAACCGAAACCGGCCCGGGGCGCCTCTTCTTGCGAAGGTCGATCATCGCCTTGGGCCGGAGAAGCCACAGGCGGTGGGGAAGCCTCCTGCTGGGCGGGGGCGTCGTTTAGCATGGGTAGTTGGTCAAAACAGGCGCTCAGTGTTCCGGCCAGCAGAATAAACACGAGCAGCAGCGCAATCTTTTTCATCATTACTCCTCTTAGTCTATGTAATGGTTGGTCAGACAAATAAAGTGTACACGCAATTCCGCCTCATGTCAATGTTAACCGGAAAAGCGCCTTTGTGTTCGTTATTCACTTTTGGCCTGTTCAATCAAGGCCGCCGCAACCTTGAGCGCTTTTATACGGTTGATCAGAAGGGTGTGCTGAGATGTCCCCGCGGCCAGCTTTTCCCCCGCTTTTTCACACTTGTGCAAAAGCGAGCCGATTGCGCGGCCGGCGTCTTCAAGTTCTTTGTCCGTAAAGTTTTGCATGATCCCCCTCCTACTCGGTTCTGATTGCCTCCAGAGCGCTGATTTTAACCGCGCGCAAGGCCGGGATAATTCCGGAAACAAGACCGATTATGGTCGCGAACACCAATCCCAGTGACATAAGCCAAAGCGGGATGACGCTGACCGGCATCGGCTCCATACCCATCCCCATCATGCCGCCGCCCGCATTGCCCATCACATAAGCGTTGAGGGCAAAAGAGGCCAAAGCGCTGAGCGCATTGCCGACCACCCCGCCTATAAAACCGATCAGGGCTGCCTCGATCAAAAAGATCGAGCGTATATTGCCCAGGTGGCAGCCGAGCACTTTCATCACCCCGATTTCGCGGGTGCGCTCGTAGACCGACATGATCATGGTGTTCATGATTGAAAGGGATGAGATAAACAGCGCCACCCCACCAATGAAGCCAAGAATCATCTGAATTTGCTGGGCGGCCTCTTGCATACTCTGCCGGATTTCTTCCATCGATTGGGTGTTGGGGAAACCCATTGCGTGGATAGCCGCTTCGACATCGGCAACATCGTCGATCGAATGGGCTTTGACCCGCGCCATGTCGAATCCCTCAACTGCGTTTCGGTCGGGCCGAATGCTGTTTGCCCGGTTAAACTCGGCGATCATACGCTGCAAATCGGCCACATCCATGACCGCGCCGTCCATCAGCTCGGGGCGGTTGAAATCCCAGCTCCCGACCATAACCCCGACTACCTCGACCTCAAACTCGACATCGCGGGAATCCTGCTCCCAGGAAGACAAGGTAATCCTTATGGTTTGTTCCTCCATCGGGTTAAAGAAAGGGTCGGGCAGTGGGTCACCGGGCATGACGTTCCAGACTTCGATCATATTGTTCGGCCAGCGCCGCCTTGTGTCCTGAAAATTATAGGCGGCGCGCTCACCGAACATCATGCGCACAACCCTTGTGCCGTCCTCGTTGACAGGCAGGATATCACCCTCACGCATATCGTAGCCGAGATAGGGCAGCGCCGCGGGGTCGAGGCCCACAATCCCCCATCCGCCCCACCATTCATACCGCCCGCCGCGGCCGGCGGTCAGCACTACGTTGACGTTATCCAGCCGAAGCTCGGCCACCGGGGTGACCGCCTGAACTTGAGGCATAGCCCGAATCGCTTCAATAGCCGTATCATTGAGCGGGGTCTCTGTATTCCCCTGATTGTGGATGGTGACCATGGTCAGGTCACCCCAGGTCTCAAGCATACGCATATTGCTCCGCTCAATCCCGATCCCAAGCGAAATCATCATCACGATAAAGCTGGTGCCGATTACAACCCCCATCACGGTCAAAAAAGTCCGGAACTTGCGCCGGGTCAGGTTGCGCGCACAGATGGAAAGCAGATCAGAAATCCTCATCGAAGTCCTCGTCTCCCCCTGCTTTTACCCGCTTGACAATGTAAAAGGCAGTCGGCGCGGCAACGCCCAGCCCGCCCACCGACAAGAGCATATACCGCCAGAGCGGGATATCCGGTTCTTCCGGCTCGAAGGTGGGGATCTCCATACCCGGCCGGTCGGGAAAGAACGGCTCGTCCACCCAGAGGCTAAATGTGGTCTCGATCTGCACTTCCTCGCCGGTTTCGGTTTCGTAACTGATGATGATTGTCCCCTCAAACTGCCCGGCGTGGTGCGGGACAAAGGAAAAGTCAAAGCTGGCGCTCTCGCCGGCGTCCAGTGTGCCGTGGCGCTCGGTCTGGCCCTGCTCACCGAATTCGTCCAGGATAAACCCGCTCACGTTAAAGGCGGTCGACTGGCCGAGGTTGACAAACGACACAACCACATAACCCTCATCCCCCATCTGTAACCAATCTGAGTAGTCGGTGATCGGGTCTACCGCAAATCGGTCAACCTGTGTTACGGGGATGTGAATAATCGTGCTGATGTTGCCGTTTTCAAGCCGGCTGCCGATCACGTACTCGTACCGGAACTCAACGTTTACCGCCTGGCTTCCCGCCGAGGCGGTCGCCATGACCATGATGTCAACCGACTGCGATTCCCACCCGCCGGCAGGCAGCCACTCAAAGAAATAGGTGTTGGTGGCCGAAGCGATGGTCAATGCCGACTGGTGCTGTTCGGTGGATACCGGGCTGACCACCATGATAATGTTGTTTAGATCCACTTCGGCGCTGGTGTTGGCGAAATCCATCGCCAGGGTAAAGACACTGCCCGCAAGCACCTGTTCGTAGCCAAACGAGTGCTCGCGGATGATGATGAACGGTGTGAACGGGTCGAGCTCGTCATCGTCATCATCGTCCTCTTCACGCGAAATGCCAAAAAAGCGGCCTGCGCCGTCCCCGAATATCCGCTCATCATTTATGCTGTATTGTGCGCGAAAGGTTACCTCGACAAAGTTGCCCGCGCCGCCAGCGTACAAAAGGTTGTTGAATGTCGCGACAAACCGGGGCGGGTCGCCGTGCGAAAAGCTGAGCGTGCGCAGTGTCCCGCGGGTTGCGCCCTGCGGGATCAGTTCCCCCGGGTCAAGTAAAAAGGCGGCCATCGAGCTTGCGTCAAAGTCGCGGCGGTAAGTATCGATCAGCCCGTGATCGATAAAAGTGATCTCGATCGAAAAGGGCGGGGTGTCCCGGTCAATGTCGCGGATAATATTGCCTGCGCTGTCCCGCGCGACCACGTTTTCGACGATGATATTCGGGGTAAACGCATCCTCGTCGTCCCAGTCATCGCCGCCGCCAGATGAAGTGCGCTCGATCCAGCTTGGTGGAATCACTACGTCAAAGTTCCAGTTGTATTCAACACTGCCGATGGTCGGGCGCGCGCTAAAAATCTGCAAGATATAGTCCTGCTCTTCGCCAACAAAGGTTAAGTTTCTGATCACGCCTTGGATGTTCCACCGGTCAGTGGGTGTACCGTCATCCTGAACCCGGCTGACAAAAGTAAGGCTAATCATGACTGCGCCTGCTTGTTGCTGCCACACCCGACCATCGATGGAAAACGACCCGGACGAAAGGTTAACAACTTGGTCAAGAGCCGCACCCGGTGCTTCAACCACCGCATTAAATCGAACCTCGTAATTGCCCCGCCTCTGTACAATGCGGTTTTGTTCGTTGATTTGTACGCCGTTCCGAAAGATGACCGGATTCGTCCCGATATGTGTTTGAGAAGTACTCGCCCCCACCAACAAGCTCAGCAAGGGCAGCACGATTGTCAATATCATCAAAATCGCCAGTATTAAGGCAATCCACTTGGCTCCGCTACGTCTCATCTTTCGCTCCTTTTTCTCCTGCGCCGGGGTTTGTTTCTTCCTTTGTCTCTTCCGCCCGCTTGACATTCACGCGGTCTTCCACAATTACACCGTCCCGCATGGTCACAATCCGGTCGGCGTACTCGGCGATTTCGGTGTCATGTGTGACCAGCACAAGGGTCTGGTTATACTGTTTACAAAGCCGGATCATCATCTGCATGACTTCGACGGTGGTTCTGGTGTCCAGATTTCCGGTCGGCTCATCGGCGAATATGATTTTGGGGGTGGCCACAAACGCGCGGGCGATCCCCACCCTCTGCTGTTGGCCGCCGCTCATCTGGCTGGGCTTGTGGCCGGCGCGCTCAGACAGCCCAACCTCACCCAAAATCCGCTTGGCCGCGATCTCCCGCTTCTTTCTTGGCATTCCCCGAAAGATGAGCGGCATACTCACGTTCTCAAGCGCGGTCATGGCCGCCATCAGGTTGTAGGACTGAAAAATAAAGCCGATATGCTTCTGGCGAAAACCGGCCAGGCGGGTCTCGCTGAACGCCGAGATGTTTTTCCCGCCGATCAGCACCTGCCCTTTGGTCGGCTTTTCCAGCCCGGCCAGCTGGTTGAGCAGGGTGCTCTTACCCGAACCGGATGTGCCGACAATGCACAAAATCTGCCCTTTGGGCACATCAAAGCTTACATCGTTTAAGGCCACGACCTTCTCGCTGCCCACCCGGAAAACTTTTGTAAGCTGCCTGACCGAAATGATTGCTGCGCTATCCTGCATGACTTCCCCCGCTATCGAATGTTGGGCCGCACAGATCGGCTGAATACCCAAACTGTGATGGGCGCCCACAGATGGCACATAAATATGCACTTAATCCGCCTATCCAAAGGTAATTTATGGAATTTCCCTAAATTGATTGAGTTTAACATGTGGATTAGTATATCATATATGTGTAATCCTCCCCCTCTAAATTTTGCATACACGGGGAATAAAATACAGAGGGGTGTAAATAATAGAGACTGTGTTCCCAATGCACCGAGAACCCGCGCTGGGGTTCAGCCGCCGCCATCGGGCGCCGCCTTACCGGCACGGTTTCGACACAAGCGCTGATTTGAAGAAATGGATTTAGAGGATGGTTTCCATGTCTTATTAAGGAGGAACGTGAACAATTATGAAAGCGACAGGAATTGTCAGGAGAATTGACGACCTGGGCCGAGTCGTTATCCCCAAAGAGATTCGCAGAACCATGCGCATCCGCGAGGGAGACCCTCTTGAAATTTACACCGACAATAACGGTGAGGTCATCTTTAAGAAGTACTCTCCCCTCGGCGAACTTGGCACATTTGCCTCCCAATATGCTGAGGTGCTCTATAAGAATTGCGGCTTCGCCGTAGTTGTCTGTGATCGAGACCACGTCATCGCCGTGGCCGGAATCTCGAAAAAAGAACTCTTGGAGCGCAGGGTCTCAGGCGCGCTCGAAGACCATATGGAACAGCGCAAACCTTTTGCCATGACAGGGGATAGCGCTGCCCGCCTGCAGCCGGTCGAAGGGGTTGACCGCTATGCGATCGCCGGCGCGCCAATCATCACTTCGGGGGATGTTTGCGGCTCAATCATGCTTTTGGCCGAAGACAATGCCTCCCTGGCCGGTGACACAGAAGTCAAGCTGATCGCGACAGCCGCCGCTTTTCTGGGCAAACAGATGGAGGAGTAGCGCCCGGGCGCAAAACCTTTCTTCCCATAAACTCTACACCCAAGGCCTCCGGCTGTCAACCATGAAAAGATAAGAAAATGCAAAAAAACCCTTGCACTCTGCACGGTCATGTGATATGATAAGTTCGTTAGCATAGGGAATTTAAGACAGAAGAGTGGGGTGTCCCGCTCTTCTGTTCTTGTACGGCCAATTTCTGGCAGAAACAACACACCACACACTCCCCCGCTACATATAACCGGATAAAAGGACGGATGGTTACAGATGTCAAAGGAAAAGAAACCGCGCACGGTCGAGGTTGCCGCCTCTCTTGCCCATCCGGTCGCCGACCGGATGGGCCTGGCCCTCTGGGACCTGCGCTTTGAGAAAGAGGGCGCCGACTGGTATTTGCGCTACTTCATCGATAAACCAGGCGGGATAAACATTCAGGACTGCGAACAGTTCAGCCGGGCGGTCGAAAAGCTGCTTGATGAGGCCGACCCGATCGACCAGAGCTACATTTTAGAGGTCTCCTCCCCCGGAATCGAGCGCACACTCACCCGGCCCGAACACTTCCCGCCTTTTGTCGGCAGCCAGGTTCATGTCCGCTTGATCCGCCCGCGCGAGGGTACGCGCGACCTTTACGGCCGCTTGACCGGCCGGGATGAAGACGGCAGTGTGAGCCTTGCGCTGGACGATGAAAGCCGGCTGACCATCCCCAAAGCGGATATCGCCAAAGTAAAACTAGTCATTGACATATGACATTCTGGAGGTAAGTCTTAGATGAACACCGAGTTTTTTGAAGCCCTGACCATGCTGGAAAAAGAAAAGGGCATCCCGATAGATTATCTTCTTGAAAAGATCAAAAACGCAATCCTGATCGCAATCCGCCGGGACGGGGAGGAGTGCGAGGATTCAATCGTGGAGATCGACCCCGAATCCGGCCGGTTTTACGTGGCCTTTCGCAAGACGGTAGTCGAAGATGTAGAAGACCCGGCCAACGAGATCCTGCTTGAGCAGGCGCTGAGCTACGACAAGCGGGCCAAGATGGGTTCGGTGGTCGAAATCCCGATGGAAACAAAGAAGTTCGGGCGAATCGCCGCACAGGCCGCCAAGCACGTCATCCGACAGGGAATCCGCGAAGGCGAGCGGGAACACCTGATGGCCGAATACCAAAGCCGCACCCAGGATGTGGTCACCGCCACCGTTTTGAGAGTCGACGACCGAAAGGGCAACCTTGTCCTCGAAATTGGCAAGCATGAGGCGATCCTGCCCAAAAGCGAGCGGGTACCCACCGAAAATCACCGCGAGGGCGAGCGGATCAGGGTCTATGTGGTGGATGTCATGTCCGGCGAAAAAGGCCCCCGCCTGATGATTTCCCGCACACACCCGGGGCTGGTCAAGCGGCTGTTCGAGATGAATGTACCCGAAATTTTTGACGGTACGGTCGAAATTAAAGCCATCGCCCGGGAGGCGGGCAGCCGAACCAAAATCGCGGTTTATTCCAAAGACGAAAACGTTGATGCCCAGGGCGCGTGTATCGGCTCAAAGGGCAGCCGCGTCATCGATATCGTAGAAGAGCTTGGCGGCGAGAAGATTGACGTGGTCAAGTTCAGCGAAGACCCGGCCCAGTTTGTGGCCGAAGCCCTCTCTCCCGCGCAGGTAGTGAGCGTGGAGATTGAAGACTCGGGTGCCAAGTCCTGCCGGGTGGTTGTGCCGGACGGGCAGCTTTCGCTGGCAATCGGCAACAAAGGGCAGAATGCGCGGCTGGCCGCACGGCTGACCGGCTGGAAGATCGACATCCGCCCCGAAAGCGAAGAGAACGCACCCAGCTGACAGACAGAAGGAGTTTCCCCGTATGGTGACCAAGGCAGAAAGAAAAATCCCACAGCGCAGCTGTTGCGGCTGTCGGGAAAAAAAGGACAAAAAAGAGCTTGTCCGCGTGCTTCGTGAACCGGATGGGGGCATTTACCTTGACCCAAGCGGCAAGCGCAACGGCCGGGGCGCCTATCTCTGCCTGAATCTTGGCTGCCTAAAGGCTGCGCGCAAACAAAAGCGGCTGGAGCGCGCGCTGGGCACGGCAATCCCCGATCAGGTTTACGCCGTTTTAGAGGAGGAACTCAGCCAAGTTGAGAATGGATAAACTTGCCACTCTGGGACTCTGCAAAAAAGCGGGTAAGCTGATCATCGGCTTTGACGCAGTGGCCGAGTATATAAAAAGGGGCGGGCCGGGGCTGCTTATTTTGACCGCTGACCTTTCCCCCAAAAGCTCTAAGGAGATAATTCGCATAGCCGACGCGCAGGGGTTTGAATACTTGCAGATCGGCGCCGCGATGGATGATATAAAGCGGCTTGTTGGAAAAAAGGCGGGCATACTGGCGATTGCCGACCAAGGGCTGGCCAAGTCGTTTGCCGGCAAGGTGAAGACGCAAGAGGAGGATTTTAGCGTATGATAGAAAAATATAGAGTGCATGAGGTGGCCAAGGATTTACATGTCCCCAGCAAGGATGTAATTGAGCTGCTGGGCAAGTATTTCCCAAGCCAGAAAAAACACATGACCGCGCTGGAAAAAGACGAGCTGAGCGCGATTTTTGAACACTACACCCTGAAATACGCGCCGGACAGCCTGGACGAATACTTCGCCCGGGTCAGCCAGCGCAAGCCCAAGGTCAAAGAGGCCGCGCCGGCACCGGCCGCACCTGTAGCGCCGGTTAAAGCTGCCGAGGCCGCGAATCCTCCCGTGGCCGGGCGGGAAAACAAAGCGGGGGCAGCGTCGCCCGCGCCTGCGCCCAAAGAGGCCGCCCCTGCCGTCGCGAAAGATCAAAAAGCGGCGCCGCCGGCAGCTCAACAGCAGCAGCAACCGCGCAAAAAGCCGCAGCAACAGCGCCAGCAAGCCCAAGCCCGCCCGCAGTCCACCATCATCCGGCCGGTGGGTACAGGCAGCGGGGACGCGGCCAGTGTGGTCACCCGCCCAGACAACGCCCGGCATGTCGACATGCGCGGCGGCAACGTCAATCTGGATAAATACAACGAGCGGTACGAGAGCATCGCCACCACCAACCTCGCCAAAAAAGACACCGGGGTTAAAAAACAAAAGCTCAACCAAAAGTCGGCACAGCGCGGCAAGCCGTTTATGTCCCGCAAAGAAAAGGAAGAGCAAAAACTGCGCAAAATCCAGATGGAGCGCGAACGCCGCCAAAAACTGGAGATCACATTGCCCGAAGAAATGTCGGTCAGCGATCTGGCCGCCCGATTAAAAGTTCAGGCCGGCGAAGTGGTCAAACGGCTGATGGCTCTCGGGATTATGGCCTCAGCCGGTGAAATCATCGACTACGATACCGCCGCTATGGTCGCGATGGAAATCGGCGCGAAAGTCAGCCCCGAAGTGGTCGTCACCATTGAAGAGCGCCTGTTTGAAGAAGTGCAGGATGAAGACGATACTCTGACCCAGCGCAGCCCTGTGGTTGTGGTTATGGGCCATGTCGACCACGGCAAGACTTCACTGCTCGACGCCATCCGGGACACAAACGTCACCGCCGGCGAGGCAGGCGGAATCACACAGAGCATCGGCGCCTACCAGGTCGACCTCAACGGCCGCAAGCTGACTTTCATCGATACCCCCGGCCACGCCGCCTTTACTTCCATGCGGGCCAGAGGCGCACAGGTCACCGACATCGCTGTGCTGGTTGTGGCCGCCGACGACGGCATCATGCCCCAGACGGTTGAGGCAATCAGCCACGCCAAAGAAGCCGGGGTCACCATCATTGTGGCCATCAACAAGATGGACAAAGAGGCCGCCAACCCCGAACGTGTCAAACAGGGGCTGACCGAATACGAACTGCTCCCCGAAGATTGGGGCGGAGACACCATCTGCGTGGAACTGTCGGCAAAATCCCGGATGGGGATCGACACTCTGCTTGAGATGATCCTGCTGGTGGCCGACATGAAAGAACTGCGCGCCAACCCCAACCGGATGGCCAAGGGCACCGTCATCGAAGCCAAGCTGGACAAAGGCCGCGGGCCGGTTGCCACCGTTCTGGTACAAAACGGCACATTGCGCTCGGGCGACGTCTGCATTGCCGGCACGGCACTGGGCAGAATCAGAGTAATGACCAACGACCGCGGTGAGCGTGTCGAAGAGGCCGGGCCGTCTATGCCGGTCGAGATCACAGGGCTTGCCGAAGTGCCGGCGGCCGGTGACGTCTTCAACTCGGTCGAAGACGAGCGCCTGGCCAAAGAATTGGTTGACCAGCGCAAGCACGAGCAAAAACAAGAGCAGTTCTCGGCTTACCAGAAAGTCACGATGGACAATTTGTTCTCGCAGATTTCTCAGGGCGCGGTCAAAGAGCTGGGCATCATCGTCAAAGGCGATGTGCAGGGCTCGGTTGAAGCGCTTACCCAAAGCCTTGAAAAGATCTCCAACGAAGAAGTCCGCGTGCGGGTTATCCACGGCGCGGTCGGCGCGGTCAGCGAGTCGGATGTTATGCTGGCTGACGCTTCCAACGCCATCATCGTCGGCTTTAATGTCCGGCCCGACCCGGTGGCCAAACAAACCGCCGACCAAATCGGGGTGGATATCCGCCTCTACCGTGTCATCTACGACGCGCTGGACGAAGTCAACGACGCGATGAAAGGTATGCTCGCGCCCAAATACAGAGACGTCGATCTGGGCCGCGCCGAAGTTCGCCAGGTCTACAAAATCTCGAACATCGGCACAGTCGCCGGGTGTCACGTATTGGACGGCAAGATCATCCGCTCTGCCAAAATCCGCGTAGTGCGCGACGGCATCATCATCGCCGACGGGATGCTCGCCTCCCTGCGCCGTTTTAAAGACGACGTTAAAGAGGTCGCCAGCGGCTACGACTGCGGGATGGGCCTTGAAAAGTTCAATGACCTCAAAGAAGGCGACATCTTCGAAGCTTATGAGACGGAAGAGTATAGAGACTAACCACAGTTGATAGTTGACAGTGCACAGTTGACAGTTGTGGTATCGCTCCGCGATTTATTTAAATAATGTCCGCATAGCGGACACCATAACTGTCAACTGTCAATTATCAACTGTACACTGAAAAGGAGACCGCCATGCCCTCATACCGCACTGCCCGAGCCGCTGAGGATGTTCAGCGGGAACTTTCCGACATCATGCGCACCCTCAAGGACCCGCGGGTCTCGGGGCTGCTAAGCATTGTCAAACTTGAACTGGCCGGGGATTACTCGCACTGCAAAGTTTATGTCAGCTCGATGGAAGGGCTGGAGCAAACCACCGGCGCGGTGGAGGGGCTGACCAGCGCCGCCGGGTTTATCCGGCGGGAGATCGGCGCCCGGCTCAAATTGCGCAAAACACCGCAGTTCCATTTTATCGCCGACAACGGAATCGAGCAGAGCGCCGTGCTCGGCCAAAAAATGCGCGACCTTGGCCTGCTTAATAAGACGGAGGAAGACGAACCGGATGGGCAACCTGATTGATACAAGCACCGCATGCGCTCTTCTTCGAGAGTGGGACGAAGTGCTCATACTCACACACCAAAAGCCGGACGGCGACACCATCGGCAGTGCCTTTGCCCTGATGCACGCACTGCACGCTTTGGGCAAGCGGGCACGGGTGGAATGTTCCGACCCTTTGCCCAATCATTATGGTTTTATTACCGGGAACTACCACCCGGATCAATTCGACCCCCGCTTTGTGGTCAGCGTGGATGTTGCCAACCCCGACCTGTTCGGCAAACTCCAGCCGGTCTGGGAGGATAAGCTTGATTTGTGCATCGACCACCACCGGTTGAATACCCTAAACGCAAAATACAAGCTGCTTGACCCCGAAGTGCCCTCCACCGCCCAGCTGGTTTACGCGATCATTAAAGGGCTTGGGGTCGCTTTCGACCGGGCGATGGCCACCGCAGTCTTTACCGGGGTCTCTACCGACACCGGTTGTTTTCGCTACGCGAGCACAACCGCCGACGCCCACCGGGTAGCCGCCGAGATGATTGACGCAGGCGCAGACCACTCGAACATCAACCGGCTGATGTTCGACACCCGCTCCCGCCCGCAGATCGAGCTGGACAAACACATATTGAGCACGCTGGAATACCACTTCGGCGGGCTGTGCGCGATGATTGTTGTCTCCCGCGAAGCCACCGGCCGCCTGGGGATAGAAGAACACGAACTGGACGGGCTTTCCGCACTCCCCCGCCGGATTGAAGGTGTGCAGATCGGGCTGAGTCTGCGCGAAAATTTTGGCAGTTACCGCGTCTCTGTCCGCACCCGCGAAGGGGTAGACGCCTCTGCCCTTTGCGCAAAATTTGGAGGCGGCGGCCACCACATGGCGGGCGGCTGTACTATAACAGGCGACGAAACAGCGGTCAGGCAGGTTTTGCTCGCCGCGGTAAAATCGTCTTTGCTGGAGGCCGGATACTCTTGGAGCTGACCGGTATCCTTTTGGTGGACAAGCCGGCCGGGTTCACTTCTTTTGACGTGGTCGCCAAACTGCGCGGAATCGCCAAAATGAGAAAGATCGGCCACGCGGGCACCCTTGACCCCGCCGCCACCGGTCTTCTGCCCGTTTTTTTGGGCAGCGCGACCCGCTTTATCGATCTTTTGCCCGACCAGGACAAGCGCTACACCGCCACATTCCTGCTCGGAATCACCACCGATACCCAAGACATGACCGGCAATGTCTTATCCACTCGGCCGGTTCGGGTTTCGGCAATAGATGTCACAACCGCGCTTGCGCGCTTTGTCGGCAAGATTCAACAGATTCCGCCCATGTATTCGGCGGTCAAGCATCAAGGCAAACGGCTGTACGACCTGGCCAGACAGGGCATTGAAGTCGAGCGCAAACCGCGCGAGATCGAAATCCGCGCGATCACTATGCTTGCGGCGGATGAGCCGGCCGGGCGATACACCATCGATGTGGAATGTTCAAAAGGCAGTTATATCCGCACCCTCTGTCACGATTTGGGCGAGGAGCTCGGCTGCGGCGGCGCGCTGGAGGTTTTGCGCAGAACGCAGGCCTGCGGCTTTTCGCTCAAAAACGCATACACACTGGATGATCTGCAAACCCTCGCCGACCGGGGTGAGCTGGCCGGTGCGCTGTCGCCGGTTGAATCTGCGCTCGCGGCATACCCGCGCTTGACGCTGGATACCCGCCAAGCCGGGCTGTTCGCGAACGGACAGCGCCTCGCGCTCAGCGACCTGTCCGGCCCTGCCCTTCAAAGCGGCGAGCGGATTGCAGTCTTCGGGCCGCAGTCCGCTTTCCTTGGCCTTGCCCACGCGGAGGGCGGGCTGCTCCGCCACATCCGCCAGCTCCCCCGCTGATTGCTCTCACATTGGTCTTTTCAAACGAAGGGATGAATGACTTGCTTTTTTCCCAAACACTGGAACCACCCAATCTACCGGCCGGCGGCAGCTGTGTCGCGCTCGGGCTGTTTAACGGGCTGCACCTCGGCCATATGGCCGTCATCGGCGCGATGCGCAGACAAGCGCTCGCACACCGGCTGACCTCCGTTGTCTTTACCTTTTCGACCGCCCGCTGCACCCCCAACTCAAAGGGCAGTGTCAAACAGATGCTCAGCCAATCAATGTCGAACGCCATTCTCAGCAAAACCGGGGTCGAACAGGTTGTCTGCCCCGATTTCAGCGATTTTCGCGCGTTTACACCCGAACAGTTTGTGGATAAGGTTTTGCGCGCGCGGCTGGGCGCCGGGCGGGTGGTCTGCGGCTATGACTTCCGGTTCGGGAAAGGCGCGGCCGGTGACGCACACGCTTTGCGGGAACTTTGCGCACCGCTTGGCATCGCGGCGGATATCGTTCCCCAAGTGGATGTAAATGGCGAGCTGGCCGCTTCGCGCTCCATCCGCGCTTTAATCGAAAGCGGGGATATCCCCGCCGCCAACCGCCTGCTCGGCCGCCCGTTTGCCATCGACTTTCAAGTCATTCACGGGCAAAAGCTGGGCCGGACTCTGGGCTGGCCGACCATCAACCAGGCTTTCCCGCCCGACTTTGTCCTCCCCCGCTTTGGGATCTACGCCAGCCTGACCACTGTAAACGGAAAAGACTACAGCAGCGTGACCTATGTAGGCGTTCGCCCAACCGTGGACAGCGGCGCCGCACTGTCTGAGACATACATTCAATCTTTTGACGGTGACCTTTACGGCCGGCACGTCAAGGTCGCGTTTTTGGCTTTCCTGCGCCCCGAGCAAAAGTTTTCCGACCTTGAAACGCTCAAAAACGCGATATCCGCCGACGCGGCCCGCGCAAAAGAATTGATCAAACAGTTGACAAATGTCGATTGACAGTGTACATTAATTTTAGAAACCATCGTTCAATAATTAAAACGCAATTGTAAGCACAAGGCGCCTGTACGGGAACTGCCAACCAACAACGAATGGAGTGGGTAAAATGTTGAACTACGATAACCTTTACGCGAATACGGTAAAGAACTTAAAACCCTCGGGGATACGCAGGTTCTTCGGGATTGCGGCCGAAATACCCGACGTCATCTCTCTTGGCGTGGGTGAGCCGGACTTTGTTACCCCCCAGGCGATTCGCGACGCGGGTATTGCCTCCCTCAAAGCGGGCGAGACCAAGTACACCGCCAACGCCGGGCTGAAAGAAGTGCAGGCGGGCGTTTCCGGTTACCTCAAGCGCCGGTTTGATCTCGATTATGATCCCAGCCAGGTTCTGGTAACCGTGGGCGCCTCCGAGGGGATCGACCTTGCCCTGCGCGCATTCATCAACCCGGGCGACGAAGTGCTGATTCCCGAGCCGTCCTTTGTCGCTTACGACGCTATGACCCGAATCAACCACGGCGTCCCGGTCTCGATCGTCACCAAAGAGGAAGACGAGTTCCGCCTGACCCCCGCGGCGCTCAAAGCGGCCATCACCCCCAAAACCAAAATGCTCATCTTCCCCTACCCCTGCAACCCGACCGGCGGGGTCATGCGCCGCGAGCATATGCTGGAGATCGCCGAAGTCCTCAAAGACACCGATATCCTGGTGCTGTCGGATGAAATCTACGCCGAGCTGACTTACGGCGGAATCCCCCACGTTTCTTTCGCCGCCATCCCCGGGATGTACGACCGGACCATTCTGGTCAACGGGTTCTCGAAAGCCTACGCTATGACCGGCTGGCGGCTGGGTTACCTGACCGGGTGCAAAGAAGCGGTGGACATGATGTGCAAGATCCACCAATACGCGCTGATGACCGCGCCCACCACCGCCCAATACGCGGCAATCGCTGCCCTCAAGCCCGAGTGTGACGCCGAAATCGCCGCCATGTGCGCCTCTTACGACGAGCGCAGAAAGATGCTGATCAGCCGCTTGAACGGGATGGGCCTGCAGTGCTTTATGCCGGACGGCGCGTTCTACGCGTTTCCGTCCATTCAGAAAACCGGTATGAAATCGCTGGAGTTCTGCGAAGCGCTTCTGCGCTCCAAGAAAGTGGCGCTGGTTCCGGGTGACGCGTTCGGCGAATGCGGCGAAGGGTTTATTCGGGTCTGTTACTGCTACGCGACCGAACACCTGGTCGAAGCCCTCAACCGCATGGAGGCATTCCTCAAAGAGATCGAAAAATAGAAATACGCAAGGGCGAAAGCGGTAGCTTTCGTCCTTGAATTATTGGTGAACTATGGATAAAATCACACTGCTCGCGCCGGCCAAGCTCAATCTGACTTTGGATATCACCGGACTTCTGCCCAACGACTACCACGCACTGGACAGCACAATGGTATCCATCGACTTGTGCGATACGCTGACTTTGAGCCGCACCGGCTCCGGCGTTCGTTTGGCCTGCGATGACCCCTACCTGCCCGCCGGGCGGGATAACCTGATCATCAAAGCGGCAACCGCTTTCTTTCTGGCCACCGGAATCCAGCCGGGCGGGCTGGAAATGTCGCTTTCCAAACAGATTCCCACACAGGCGGGACTGGCCGGCGGCAGCGCAGACGCCGCGGCTGCTCTGGTCGGCTTAAATCATCTGTATGCCACCGGCTTGAGTGACAGCGCGCTGGCTGAAATCGGCTTGACCGTCGGCTCGGATATCCCTTTCTGCCTGATGGGCGGGATGGCGCGCGTCAACGGCCAAGGCGAGCTGCTGGCCCCGCTGTCCATCCCTCCGGGGGAGGCAGTCTTCCTGATCGCCAAACCCGCGCGCGGGGTGAGTACCCGCGACGCCTTCGCGCAATACGACCGTCTGAACCAAAAGCCCCCGCCCCAAACGGACGCAATGCTCACCGCGCTGTCCGCCGGGCGATGGGAGGATGTCGGCCCCGCCATGTCCAACGGGTTTGAGGCGGCGGTTCCCGTACCCGAAGTCTCCGAAATCAAGGCGGCCATTCAATCCCATGACTGCCTGGGTGTCTGCATGACCGGCAGCGGCAGCGCAGTGGCCGGCCTTTTCCCTGACGTAGACACCGCGTCCGGCTGCCTTGAACATCTGGGCGATCGCTGGCCGTTTGTCTGCCTTGCCCGCCCGGTTGACCACGGCGCAAAGATTCTGGCCGACCCTGTTTAGGCCGCTATCAATCCGCCCATACTTGATTTACCAAATATTTACATCAAGTAAAGGACGGATGACATGCTTAGACGCTTTGAACTGGCTATACTTATCGGGATAATTGTTGGTGTGATGTTCACCTCACTGGGCGTATTCGCGGGGGAAAGCGAGCAGATTCGCAGCGAGGTCTTTCGCCTGCACCTGTTGCCAAACTCGGACAGTGATGCCGACCAGGCGCTCAAATTACACGTCCGGGACGCCCTGCTGGCCGGTCGCGCCGACCTTTTCAGCGGGGCGGCAAACAGAGAGGAAGTCATATCGCTGACATCCGAGCATCTGGAAAGCATTGTCAGGATCGCCCAGGATGAAATCCTGCGCCGGGGTTACGACTATCCGATCACCGCCGAGATCGTCAACATGCACTTTTCTACCCGCGACTACCGCGAGGGGCTGATCTTGCCCGCCGGGCGGTATGACGCGGTGCGGGTGACCATCGGAGAGGGTGGCGGAGAAAACTGGTGGTGCGTGATGTTTCCGCCCATCTGCCTGCCCGCCGCCAGCGCAGAGCCGACCGACCTGGAAGAGCAGATCGCCCGGCTGGGCCAAACCTCCGGCTACCGCCCAAAATTTGCAGTTGTCGAGATCTTTGAGCGGTTGCGCGGCTAATCGCCATTCACAAGCACACGACAGTGCGGTTAAAAGTATTTACCGCACTGTCGTTATTTGTTTATTGAAAATTCATACCATATGTAGTATAATGTCGAGAGGACTGACCGCCCGTTGTACATCCAATCGAAAGTAAGAACCTGTGGTCAATAACGAGAAACGAACACGAGCCGAAGCGATTTTTTCGCCAGGCAAGGAAATTTCCCGCAGGAATACTTCGTGTATTCCAAGGGAAATTGACGAAGCATATCGGAAAAATCGCCGGATCGGGGGCGTTTTGAGATTGACCACAGGTTCTAAACCCCTACGCCGTGGAGGAATAAAAATTTGAGCGATCATCAAAAGCCCTTGAAACGCTATATAACAAAAACCGTTATGCTGACCTTAGCCCTGATACTCTTGGTCACCGGCCTCTTTCCACCTTTGACCGCCGGCGCACATCTGAGTGTCTTTAACCCGCCGCCCGGTACGCTGAATCTACAAAGCGTGAGCAGCGCGACCGTGACCTCAGCCGCTATCAGCGCAGACGACAACTATACATATCTGGTCGTTTCCTCCACCCAGCCGGTAACATTTACATTCGGGTATTCCCGCAACGCGGTCAACATCACCATCAATCAGGCGCACAGTTTCCCGACCAGTGTGCATATGGGCGCAAACCCGATCTTCTCCTCCGCCCAGTGGAACGGCAGCACCATCACATTAAATCTGACCACACAGGACGGATTTATGGGCTACCACGGCTATCGCGATTCGGCCGGGAACCTGGTCGTGCGCTTCCGCAACCCGCCCTCCTCCATATGGGTTACCCGGGTGGTTATCGACCCCGGCCATGGCGGACAGGATCGCGGTGCCGAGGGCTTTCGGCGGGATATGCCCGAAGTTGTGATCAATCGGCATATCGCCAGTTTTTTGGCTGAAGATCTGCGCAACCGCGGGGCCACCGTTCTGGTTTTGGATACCAGCCGGGGGATGGAACTGGCCGAGCGGGTACGCCGCGCCGAGGAGTTCAACGCCGACTTCTTTATCAGCGTACACAACAACGCTTCGCGCAACGCGAACGCCACCGGCACCGAGGTTTTCTTCTTTACCCAGTTTTCGAGTGTGCTGGCGGCCACCGTTTCGCGCAATGTCAGCCAGCAGCTGAACACCAACAACCGCAGGGGCCGCCGCGCCCGCTTTGCCGTCACCCGTTCCACCCAATTTCAAAGCATACTGGTTGAGGGCGGATTTATGACCAACCGCGCCGAGTACGAAAAGCTGATCAACCCGCACTACCAGCAGGCAATTGCGACCGGCATCGCCGACGCAATTGAAGCGGTGGTCGCCCACTCTTACCCCGGCACCGGCCGGATGGCGCGAATCGGCTAGACCCAAACCCCCGGATGCTTTCCGGGGGTTTTATCGTTAACAGCCGCAAAAAAAAGAGCGCCTTTGCAGCCCGTTTTTTCGTTTGTTAACTTACACATACAATCACCATACAATTTGTCCCGTTTTTCTAAAGATTTTGCTTGTAAGTTGTTCGTTATATTGGTATAATTTATTCGTTGTGGTATATTTTCAATAAAGTGTACAATACTTCGCGAATAGCGAGAGCGAAAGGGGCAAACTTTGATGAAACAATTCCCTGCGGGTAAATTGCGCAACATTGCGCTGACGGGTCATGGCGGAAGCGGCAAGACCTCTTTGGGCGAGGCAATGCTCTTTAAGGCGGGCGAGATCGACCGTTTGGGCAAAATCGCCGACGGCAACACCACTTTCGACTTTGACCCCGAAGAGATTAAGCGGCAGGTTTCGGTTTCCTCTGCCCTGCACCCCTTTGTTTGGGAGGGCGTGAAGGTAAATTTGATCGACACCCCCGGCCTGTTCGACTTTGCCAGCGGGATGAGTGAGGGTGTGCGCGCGGCTGAAAGCGTAGTCATCGTCCTTTCCGCCAAGGGCGGCATCCCGGTAGGCGCGTACAAAGCAAACGATCTGGCTGTCGCGATGAACAAGGCCAAAATGTTCTTCGTAAATCAGATGGACGCCGAAAACGCCGACTTCTACAAAATTTTGGACGGCCTGCGCGAAGCGTTTGGCCAGGGCGTCTGCCCGCTGGTTGCCCCTTATATCAAAGACGAGAAAGTCGCCTGCTATGTCGACCTTGTCGAGAAAAAGGCTTACACATACGAAAAAGGCGCACGCAAAGAAGTTCCCGTGCCGGAAGACGGTGACTTTGAAGAGCTGAGCAGCGCCATTTCGGAAGCGATTGCCGAAACAGACGAAACACTGATGGAAAAATTCTTCTCGGGCGAAGAGTTCAGCAAAGACGAGATCATCGCGGGCATTCACGCGGGTGTGCGCAGCGGCGTGATCGCCCCTGTGCTCTGCGGTTCCGGTTACTCACTGGAGGGGATTGACCTATTTTTGGACGCGATCGCCAACCACCTGCCCTCGGCCGCTGAGAGCGCGGGCGAAACCGCAAAAGACGCGAAAGGCGAAGACGTTGAGGTCGCCTGTACCGAAGACGCGCCTCTCGCCGCATATATCTTCAAAACTGTTGCCGACCCGTTTGTCGGCAAGCTGTCGTATGTCAAAGTTGTATCCGGTAAGCTGGGCGGCGACTTGGTTCCGGTTAACACACGCACCGGCCAGCCCGAGCGTTTGGGCAAAATCATTGCCGTAAAAGGCAAAAAACAGGAAGAAATCGGCACACTCACCGCCGGGGATATCGGCGCAATCACAAAGCTGGGCGAAACCGTCACCGGGGACAGCCTGTGCGACCCCAAGCGCCCGCTTACATTTGAAAAAGCGAAATTCCCGCACCCAACCCTGTTTATGGCTGTCAAAGTCAAAAACAAAGGGGACGAGGGCAAAGTATCCGACGGGATGCGCCGCCTGATGGAAGAAGACGCGGCCCTCACTTTCCGCCTGAATTCCGAAACAAAACAGCAGCTGGTCGGCGGCCTGGGCGAGCAGCATCTGGATATGTGCGTTTCAAAGCTCAAAGCCAAGTTTGGCGTGGGTGTTGATCTGATCGCGCCCCGCGTGCCTTACCGCGAAACTGTCCGCAAAAAAGTTTCGGTGCAGGGCAAACACAAAAAACAAACGGGCGGCTCCGGTCAGTTCGGCGACGTTTGGGTCGAGTTCGAGCCTTACGACGGCCAGGAACTCCTGTTCGAAACCCGCGTGGTCGGCGGCTCGGTTCCCAAAAACTTCTTCCCCGCCGTTGAGAAGGGGTTGCATGAAGCCATTCGCAGCGGCGTAATCGCCGGTTATCCGGTGGTTGGGCTGAAAGCCACCTTGTACGATGGCTCTTATCACCCGGTTGACTCGTCCGAAATGGCGTTTAAACTGGCGGCCATCCTCGCTTACAAAGCTGGTATGCCCAAAGCCGGACCGGTTCTGCTTGAGCCGATCGGTCACCTCAAGGTGTCTGTTCCCGACGCGAACACCGGCGACATCATGGGCGAGCTCAACAAGCGCCGCGGCCGTGTACTCGGTATGAACCCGGTCGGGGGCGGCCTGCAAGAAGTCGAAGGCGAAGCGCCGATGAGCGAAATGCACGACTTTACCACTTTCCTGCGCTCGACCACACAGGGGCGCGGCTCGTTCACTTTTGAGTTTGAGCGGTATGAACAACTGCCCGCCATGCTCGAGGACGCGGTCAAAGAAGACGCCAAAAAGATGAACGAAGAAGACTAGGGCGTATTAGAATCTCTGCTCTCAAAACGCGCGC
Organism: Oscillospiraceae bacterium; assembly: GCA_009784625.1. Lineage (GTDB taxonomy): Bacteria > Bacillota > Clostridia > Oscillospirales > Ruminococcaceae > WRAV01. Next base: position 45,985 of record WRBI01000006.1, read on the forward strand.
CGGTTTTGGCGCGCGTTTTCTCGTCAGACAGCTGTAACCTTTTTGTCACTTCTCTGGTTTATCTAACAGAAACGCATCGGGGGAATGTATTTTGAATCCAAATACCGTGCTTGAGCGGATTGTCGAAAACGTTGAACGGGTAATTGTGGACAAGCGGTACGAAATTGAGCTGACCATCATCTCACTTTTGTGCCGGGGGCATTTACTGATCGAGGATGTACCGGGTGTGGGCAAGACCAGCCTGGCCTCGGCGCTGGCCAAGTCGCTGGGCTGCTCTTTTCAGCGGATTCAGTTCACCCCGGATATTATGCCGGCCGACATCACCGGTTTTTCGGTCTTTAACCCTAAGACCGGGGATTTCGATTACCGCCCGGGCGCCATCCTGAGCCAGATTGTGCTGGCCGACGAAATCAACCGGACTTCCCCCAAAACCCAATCCAGCTTGCTTGAAGCAATGGAGGAAAAACAGGTGACGGTGGACGGCAAAACCTACCGGATCAAAGAACCGTTTATGGTGTTGGCCACCCAAAACCCGGTCGAATATCTGGGCACTTACCCGTTGCCCGAAGCACAGATGGACCGCTTTTTCATGCGAATCTCACTGGGGTATCCCAGCCTGACCGAGGAGATGCGGATGGTCACCCGAATGGGCGGGCAGTCCCCGCTTAAAAATCTGCGGCCGGTCGCGGCCGGGGAGGATATTGTAGCCATTCAGCAGCTGATCGAGCAGGTGCATATGGACGCCAAAGTCAACGAATACGTAGTCTCGCTGGTGCGACATACCCGCGAAAACCCGCTCGTCTCGCTGGGGGCAAGCCCGCGCGCCTCCATCAGCCTTTACAAAGCATCGCAGGCGTGGGCGCTCTACAATGGCCGGGATTATGTCCTGCCCGATGATGTGATTCAAATGTGTGCCCATGTGATGGAGCACCGGATTGTCCTCACCCAGGAGGGCCGGCTGAAAAAATACACCCAAAAAGACATTGTGCAGATGGCCATCGATGAGGTGGCCGCTCCCGTCGCCCGCCGGTGGTAAAAGCTTTGCCGGTCGGTCATTTTCACCCCGGAGGCATTGAATGCTTAAATCCAGAATCATCTTCTTTTTTGCGCTGGTCGGCGCAGCTATGCTGGCAATCGGCTACAGCGACACCCGCGCGGGGTTTACCATTCTATATTCACTGCTGATTCTGCTTGCTTTTTGCGCACTTTCTGTCATTCTCGCGCCCGGAGTGCTCAAGGTCGAGGAGAAGATGGCAGCGTCTATTGCCTTTAAAGGCGAGCCGGTTAGCTATACGCTCACCATACACAACAGGGGACCGCTGCTCTATCCCGGGGTGGCCTGTCACTTTCACAACGCCGGACTCATGACCATGGAGGGGTCTTTGTTTGGCGGGTGTCAGCCGTTTCGCGGGCATAGCAGGGAGTTTGTGGTCTCTTTCCCCTATCGGGGGATATACACAGTGGGGCTTGAGAAAATCACCGTCACCGATATGTTCGGGCTGTTCACCCGGACAATCGGTGGCGGAAACGCCCTGACGCTGACCGTCTACCCCGAGCGGGAGGACGGCTTTGCGCTGTCTTTGCGCAATGACCCACAGGACGCGTCCTTTCATCAGGATATCTTTAATGAAGATTACTCGACCATCGCCGACCTGCGCAAATACACCCCGGCCGACAGTCTGCGGAAAATTCACTGGAAGCTCTCGGCCAAGCGGGGTGAGCTGATCGCCAAAAACTTTCAGAGCTTTGAGCCGGATAAAACCATCCTGCTGCTTGACACGTTGAAAATTGATCTGCCCGCGCGGCCAAAAGCCGAGCTGGAGGACAAAATGGTCGCTTATATCGCCTCCAGCATTGAGTTTTGCGCGCGGTCAAAAATTCCTACCTCCCTGATTTACGGCCAGCCCGGCCTTGATGAGACGACCATCGACCCAAACGGCGAGGTGGATAGTTTTTACCCGCTGTTGGCCGGCCTTAATTTTGACCGGGCAGTTTCCTGCGTGCACCTGGTCAGCCGCCTGCCCGGCGGTTACAGCCTGATCGCCTATCTCTCAAAAATTGACGATGAGATTGCTGCGGCACTCAAAGAGGCCGTATCTTTCGACCACAAGCTGATTATCTATCTCTTTTCAAGCGCAACACAGCCGGAGAATCCACAGCAGACCTATCTGCTTGAGAGTCTGCGCACACTTGGGGTGAGCGTAAATCTGGTTGTGGCCGGGAAGCCGGACACCGCCGCCCACTCTCCGGATGAGGAGGGCGGTGCAGCATGAGCACGAAGCCCATCTCACAAGGCAAACACTGGGATTTTTTGTTCTTCACTTTTGTCGGGATTTTTTACGCATGGGCACTCAGCGAGTCGGTTCTGACCGCCACCATACTCGTACTTCCCTTCTGGCAGCTCTTGTTTTACTGCGCCGTTTTTGTGGTTGTGCTGGGCTTAATCTTCTACAACCGGTACACCGCGCTCGGCGGCTTGGGTTTTCTGATTCTGGCCGGCGGCGGCGTGTTCTTTTACCTTTATACCAACGAGTTTGATGTCGCCTGGTTTGCCGCGTTTATGGCGCTGCTTGAGGATTTTTACGAGTTTGCGTTTGCGTTTGGGCCTTACCGCGACGCGTTCGCGACCCTGGCGGCCTGGGGGCTTGCCTTTCTCTTTTCTCTTGTTACCGTGCTCAACACCCGGCTGCATTATGGATTTTTCTCGCTGGTTATCATGGCGGTGGGCGTGATCGCGATGCCCATCTACATGGGTTGGGACTCATCGCCAACCGCGATCCTGGTCATGCTCTTCTGCCTGTTCGCGCTGCTGGCCAAACGGCTGTTCCTGAATGCGACACAAAGGCAGGAGGGCGAACCGCTGCCCGGCTCCTCCCGCTACGCTATGCTGTTGATCCCGCTTTGCCTGCTGATCTTTGGGGTGGGCTGGGTTCTGCCCAAGCCGGACGCCGAGACCATAGACACCATGAACTTCCCGGATGTGGGCGGCGCGATGGACAACCTGATGCACGCAATCAGCCCGGAGCAAACACTTTCGTTTACCGATGGCGGCTCCCGTCTGGGCGGGCCGGCCAACCTCAACGACCTGGTGGTCATGATTGTGGATTCCGACGAGCGGCTGTATCTTGCCGGCGCAACCCGTGATTATTACACCGGACACTCCTGGCTGACCACCGACCGGACACAGCTCCCGCTTGACCCGGACGAAAACGGCATCTTCGGCACCGACCCAAACCCCGAAAGCCTGCGCCGGACACACGATTACCTGCGCCGGTTTTACGGCTGGCCGATCCGGCAGGCAACCATCACCACCGGGGATGTGCGTACGGACACCATCTTCACCCCGCCCGCCCACCAAACACTCAAACTTGAGGAAGATTTGCGCGTCACCCAAAACGCTTACGGGGATTTGCGCACTTCCCGCGCGCTTTTGCGCGAGAGCAGCTACACTTTCAATTATATCGGCTGGAACCGCGAAAGCCCGTATTTTTCGAACATTCTCAGGGAGTATGGGCATATTGTGACATCCAACGTGCTGGGCGGGCGGCTGGACCACGACCGGGCGGAAATGATCGCCGAGATCGACGCTGTACTCACACAGCAACATGCCGGCATGAATGCGGACGAGCTTGCGCTATTTTTACAGCTGCCCGATACCCTGCCCGACCGGGTGGGTGCGCTGGCCCGTGAGCTGACCGCAGACGAGCACACCACCTATGACCGGCTGCGCGCGCTCGAGCGCTACCTCGCGCGGTTCCCCTATACCCTGAACGCGCCCCAACTGCCGATGGGCGAAGATTTCGTCGACCATTTTCTGTTCACCGGCCGGGAGGGCTATTGCGTCCACTACGCCACCGCCATGGTGGTGATGGCCAGAACGCTGGGCATCCCCGCCCGGTATATCGAAGGATACATCACCCCCGAGTTCCCCGCCGCCGACGGGATGTTCTGGGTGACCAACAACCAGGCGCACGCCTGGGTTGAAGCTTACATCACCGGGTTTGGCTGGGTGCTGTTTGAGCCGACTTCAGCTTACCACATCGGAAATACACCCCCACCGGCGGGATGGGAACCGCCCATCCCACCTGAATTGCCGGAAGAGCCGCAATCCCCGCCGGATCACAACTACGATCAGGACGATATCCCAGTCATGGCCACCCCCGAAAACATTCCGGAAGAAGCCGGGCAGGAGAGCGGGTTCCCGTGGGGCTTGCTGTTCACACCGGTCATCCTGGCCGGCGGCGGATATCTTGCTTACATCAAGCTAACCGCCCGCTACCGCGCCAAACAGAGCAAGCTGGAGTCGCTCCCCAACCGGGAGGCGGTGCTCGCGCTGTTTGCCGCTACCCTGGGCGCGGCCGAGGCGTCCGGGCTGCCGATCGGGGACGGCGAGACCGCGCTGGGTTACGCCGAGCGGATGCACACGCACGCGCTTTTTTTCGGGCAGGGGTCGGATCTCCGTCAGCTGGCCGGCATCTACTCAAAGGCGGCCTACAGCGCACACGAGGTAACCTCCTGGGAGCGCGCGGCCACCTTGAAAGGCCGGGACAGTGTATTAAAGCGGCTGACCGCTTCAAGGAAAAATTTACCGCGCTATTGGCTGGATCGATACATCCTGCTGCGCTACTAAAGATGAAAGCCCATTGCCGCGATCACGGCAATGGGCTTTGTGTTACTCAACATGCGGGTTTACGTGAATCATGCAGTGCTTGACTTTCGGGAACCGCGCTTCGATCGCGTCGTGTACGTCTTCGGCCGCTTGATGCGCTTTAAAGAGGGTTGCATTCCCGTCGCTGCTGATCTCCATATCCACATAGATTCGATCCCCGAATATCCTGGTTTTGATCAGGTCGACCCCCAACACAGCCTCCTGGGCAAGGGCAAGGGCGCGCATCTCTTCGATGGTCTCGTCGTCACAGGCTTTGTCGGTCATCCGTTTGGTCGCGTTTTGGTAGATCGAAAACGCGACCCGCAGAATAAACAGGCAGATGATCACGCTGGCCACGCTATCCAAGATCGGGAAACCCATCCGGGCGCCAAAAATCCCGGCAAAGCTGCCGATGGAGGAAATCGCGTCCGAGCGGGAGTGCCAGGCCGAAGCCATCAGCGCAACGCTGTCAATCTTTTTGGCCGTGTTGCGGGTATACCAGTACATGCACTCTTTAACGCCGATGCCGATCACCGCCGCCCAGAGCGCGAGCACGCCCGGAGCCTCCAAATGCTCGTAGTTCCCGGCCAATATGGTTTGCAAGCCGTTCCAGCCGATGATCCCGCCGATGACAAACAGGATGACCGAGACCAATATCCCGGCCACGCACTCAATTCGCTCGTGGCCGTAAGGATGGTCTTTGTCCGGCTCAGGGCTGGACATCCGCACGCTTACCAGCACAACGATCTCGCCCAGCATATCTGAAATCGAGTGAAAGGCGTCCGAAATCATGGCGGCTGAACCGGCCACCACCCCGGCGAACAGCTGGAAAGCTGATAGCAATATATTGCCGATCAGCGTTCGGCGGGTAACCCGCGTCGCGATCTGCATTCTGGATTGTTCTGTCTTCGACATATGTTTTTCTCTCCAAGTTAATCCCCGGCATTGATTGCCGCAAAAACAAAAAACACCCGCAGGAAAGATTTTACTCTGTCCCGCGGGTGTGAAATCCGCTGCCGCTTTGCGGCCCAGCCCCATGAATCTTGCCGTAGTGCAGATGCACGCACCACCAACATACCTTTAAGATTCATCGCCTGCTCAGGTTATTATATCAACTCTTGGCATTCTACCACAACCCGGGCGGAAAGTCAAGGGGTTGGCGCAACAATCGATTTCTACAGCGTTAATTTAAAAAATCTGATTATCTCGCTTGAAAAAAACAGGCCGATGGGGTACAATTGAAGAAGATCAAAAGACAAGGAGGATCGCGCAATGCCTCTAAAACTGAACACACTTTACCTGTCTGACTTTATCTCATCCCACGAACTGGATTACATGGCCCCTGCCCTTGCGTCCGCACACAAGCTGCTTGAGGACAAAACCGGCCCGGGCAATGATTTTCTCGGCTGGCTCAGCCTTGGCAACAGCAACCCGCCCGACGAGCTGGCCCGGATGAAAGAAAGCACCAGGTGGATTCAAGACAACTGTGATATACTGGTTGTTATCGGGATCGGCGGCAGTTACCTGGGCGCGAAAGCGGCACTCGATTTTCTGCGCTCACCGAACTACAACGCCCTGCCCAAATCTACCCCCGACATCATCTTTGTCGGCAACACCCTCAGCCCGGATGCGCTCAATGAATCGCTCGCGCTTTGCAAGGGCAAGCGGGTCTGCCTGAATGTCATCTCAAAATCGGGCACAACGACCGAGGCCGCTTTGGCCTTTCGTGTATTTCGCGCGCTTATGGTGGAACAATATGGCAAAGAGGGCGCGAAAGACCGGATCTTTTGCACCACCGACGCCGCCCGGGGATCGCTCAAATCACTGGCCGATACCAAGGGTTACCCGACCTTTGTTATCCCGGATGATGTGGGCGGCCGGTTCAGCCTGTTTACACCGGTCGGGCTGTTGCCGATCGCGGTGGCCGGTTGTGACATCGACGCGATTCTTTCCGCCTGTACGGCCGCGCAAAAAACATTCGCTTCCCTTGACCTTGAACAGAACCCGGCCTACAAATACGCAGCTATCCGCAACCTTTTACACCGCAAAGGCCGGATGATCGAGGTGCTTGTCTCTTACGAGCCCGCGCTGACCATGCTGGGTGAGTGGTACAAACAACTTTACGGCGAGAGCGAAGGCAAGGACGGCAAAGGGCTGTACCCAAGCTCGATGTGCTTCTCGACCGACTTACACTCCCTCGGCCAGTTTGTGCAAGAGGGTTCGAACATCCTGTTTGAGACGGTACTGCAAATCGCAAAGCCGCAGGCCGACTTCTTCCTCGCGCCGGACAGCGAAAACTTTGACGGGCTGAACTTTTTGGCCGACCAGAACCTTTCGGCCGTCAACCAAAAGGCGTTCCTGGGCACTCTGCTCGCTCACTTAGAGGGCGGTGTGCCGAACATGGTCATCGAGATCGACGACCGCAGTGAGAAGTCATTTGGCGAGCTGATCTTCTTTTTCGAGAAAGCGTGCGCGGTCAGCGGTTATCTGCTCGGGGTCAACCCGTTCGATCAACCGGGCGTTGAGGCTTACAAGAAAAACATGTTCGCCCTGCTCGGCAAGCCCGGCTTTGAGTCCGCTAAAAAAGAGCTGGAAGACAAGCTGCTTAAGCTTTCCTCCGCTCAGTAAAAGTTACAGCTAAGCAATAAAACACAGGAAGGACTGATTGTTATGGTTTCGATGATCGTGGGGAACAAAGGTTCGGGCAAGACCAAAAATCTGATCAACCAGGTTCGGGAGGCGGCAACCGTCTCTAAGGGCAATGTTGTCTGTATCGAAAAGGGGGACTCCCTGCGCTTTGATTTGAACTATCAAATCCGGCTGATCGACATTGAAGAGTACCGGATCAGCGGCCCGGCCGCCTACTATGGATTTGTCTGTGGGCTTTTGGCCGGCAACTACGACATTACCCACATTTTTGGTGACGCCACATTCAAGATTCTCTGCGGCAAAGACGCGAGGGACTTTGAAGCGCTGGCCGTTTTTGTTGAAGATTTAGCCAAGTTGACCGCATCGCTGAGCGTCAGCATTGTCCTCACCGTTTCCTGCGAGCAATCAGACCTGCCTGAGCGGGTTCACAGTTTTATTCAAAAGTAACCCGCTTTTGTCTTGACAAGACCACAAGATATGCGTATAATAAATAAGTTGTCCAATTCAAAGTGTTCTTGAGGTGTTTATGTTAGTCGATATTCGCCCCGCCCGCGAGGGTGACCCGCTTGCCTTTTTGGGGTCGGTTGATCTGCGCGGCCTCCGCCTTTGGGGAGAAGCGCCCTTTTCCGCGCCGGTAAACGTTGACGGCAGCGTTTATGTCCGGCACGGGCAGGTAGAGATTGACTACACGGTCGGCTACACACGCTCCGGCCACTGCGCCAGATGTATGGCAGAGACCGCACAAAGCGGAAGTTTGCGCTTTAACCATCCGGTCAAAGAAATTGCGGATGAGACGGGTTTTGAGGATATCATTCCGGCGCCCGGCGGGCTGTTGAATATGACCGAGCTTGCGGGCGCCGACCTTTTGCTTACGTTCGTAAGCCCTTTGCTCTGTCGGGAAGATTGCCGCGGCCTTTGTTGTCAGTGCGGTGTCGACTTGAATTACGCTGATTGCGACTGTGCGGGACTTCCGCCTATGTCGCCGAATAAAGTCAAGATTATAATAAAGGAGGTGCCGGCAAATGGCGGTTCCAAAGACGAAAACAAGTAAGTCGCGCAAAAATATGAGACGCTCGAATGTCTGGAAGATTGCGGCCCCCGCCCTTTCAAAATGTACACAGTGCGGCTCGTTGAAGACCCCCCATCGGGTATGCTCTGAATGCGGATACTACAAGGGCAGACAAGTTGTTAAAACAGCAACCGAAGACGCCGAATAGTCGCAGTATTGTAGCAATTTGATTTAGCGCAAAGGCGCTCGGTCAAGTTGCTATAATATTAAGGAGGCCAAAGTTTTGGGCGTTGTGATTACCGGGGTTGAGGGCGGCTCAATCGCGCATAAGCTGGGGATTCTTCCCGGCTGGGTGCTTGAGCAGATCGGCGGCCGGATGATCGAGGATGTGCTTGACTACCGGTTTTACATGGCCGCGCAAAATCTGACCCTTACCCTGCGCCCGCCCGGCGAGAGGGCGCGGTCGTTCACTCTGACCAAAGATGAGTACCAGGACTTGGGGCTTTCCTTTCCCACTTATCTGATGGACGAGCAAAAGCGCTGCAAAAACCGGTGTGTCTTTTGCTTTGTCGATCAGATGCCGGCGGGGATGCGGGAAAGCCTTTACTTCAAAGACGACGATGCGCGGATGTCCTTTCTGTTCGGGAACTACATCACGCTGACCAACCTCAGAGAACGGGACATTGAGCGGATCATCGCCATGCGGCTGAGCCCGATCAACATATCGGTTCATACAACCAACCCTGATTTGCGGGTCAAAATGATGGGGCACCCGAAATCCGGCCAAGTACTGGGCTGGCTGAAGCGGCTGGCCGGCGTCGGAACCCGGCTGAACACACAGCTGGTCGTCTGCCCGGGGTTCAACGATGGCGATGAGCTTGCGCGCAGCCTGCGGGATTTGACCGCGCTTGCGCCCACTGTGCAGAGCATCGCGATTGTGCCGGTCGGGCTGACCGCGCACCGGACGGGACTGACTGAGCTTCGGCCATTCAGCGAAACTGAAGCGGCTGCCACTCTTGATACGATAGACACTTTCGGGGAAGCGATGCAACGCCAACATGGCCAGCGAATCTGTTACGCGTCCGATGAGTTTTATCTGTTGACCGGGCGCACAATGCCGGACGCCAGCTATTATGGGGCATTCGATCAGCTCGAAAACGGGGTGGGGATGTCCGCCTTGCTGGCCGACGAGTTCATACAGGCGCTCGAAGACGCGCCTTACATCGAAACCCCGCGCAAGGTGAGCATTGCCACCGGCGCTGCCGCCGCCCCGCTGATCCAAAACCTGATTGGCCGCGCACGTGATTGTCTGCCCAATCTAAAAGCAGACGTTTACCCAATCGTCAACCACTATTTCGGACAGACGATCACAGTGGCCGGGCTGGTCACCGGCACCGACCTGATCGCACAGCTGTCAGGCAAAGAGCTGGGTGATGCGCTGCTGATCCCCGACAGTATGCTCCGGCATGACGGGGACTTGTTTCTGGATGACCTCTCGCCCGAAGACGTGAGCAGTGCGCTCGGCCTGCCGGTTATCCCGGTAGAAGTCAACGGCCAGGCCTTGCTTGATACATTAATTGGAAATCAATGACTTGGAGGATATAACGTGTCCAAACCGATTGTCGCCGTTGTTGGGCGGCCAAATGTAGGAAAAAGCACCCTCTTCAACAAACTGATCGGCCTGCGGCTGGCCATTGTTGAGGACACCCCCGGCGTTACCCGCGACCGCATCTACCACGAGTGCGAGTGGCGGGCCAAGCAGTTTATGCTGGTGGATACCGGCGGGATTGAACCCCACGACGACACCCCCATTCTGGCCATGATGCGCCGTCAGGCACAGGTCGCCATCGAGCGGGCGGACGCGATTATTTTTGTCACCGACATTCGCGCGGGGCTAACCGCCACCGACGCGGATGTTGCCGTTATGCTGCAAAAAAGCGGGAAACCGATCATCCTGTGCGTCAACAAATGCGACCGGATCGGCGAGCCGCCGGTCGAAATCTATGACTTTTACAACTTAGGGCTGGGTGAGCCGTATCCCGTTTCGTCTGTTCACGGAAACGGCACCGGTGACCTGTTGGATGCGCTGTTTGAGCACTTGAACTTTGAAGAGGGCGACGAGTACGGCGAAGAGTACATCAAAGTCGCGGTGGTCGGAAAACCGAATGTGGGAAAATCGTCACTGGTCAACCGGATTGCCGGCGAAGAGCGGATGATCGTCTCCGATATGCCGGGCACAACCCGGGACGCGACCGACACCACCATCGAAAACGAGAAGGGCAAGTTTGTCTTTATCGACACGGCCGGAATCCGCCGAAAATCGCGGGTAGAGGAAGCGATCGAGCGGTACAGCGTATTGCGCTCACACATGGCGGTTGACCGGGCGGATGTCTGCGTGATTATGATCGACGCCACTGAGGGTTTTACCGAACAGGACTCAAAGATCGCCGGCTACGCCCACGAACAGGGCAAGGGCTGTATCGTCGCCGTCAACAAGTGGGACGCGGTCGAAAAAGACGACAAGACCATGATCGAAATGCGCAAGCGCCTTGAGCATGACTTTTCATTCATGAGTTATGTACCGTTTGTGTTTATCTCGGCTATGACCGGCCAGCGGGTGGAAAATTTGTTCGAGCTGATCAGCTATGTTTCTCAACAGAACACCATGCGCATCTCGACCGGCACACTCAACGATCTGCTTGGTCAGGCGACCGCGCGGGTGCAGCCGCCCACCGACAGGGGCAAGCGGCTGAAAATCTTTTACATGACCCAGCCGTCCACCAAGCCGCCCACCTTTGTCTGCTTTGTCAACAAAGCCAAACTCTTTCACTTCTCTTATCAGCGCTACATCGAGAACCAGATCCGCGAATCTTTTGGGCTGGAGGGTACGCCGATCCGGATGATTGTCCGGGAGCGGGAGGATAAATAGCGCATGACAAAGCGCATATCTAAGTTTTTTGTCATTGCTTTGATATTTGCAATTGTAATATCCGCTTTTGCACCCCAATACTCGAACAGGCTGAAAGATGACGAGATTGTTCGCCAATATCTCATTACAAATATCGAGGGTGGTTATTCTATATGGCTTGTTGGTTCTTCTCGACAAAACAATTCTACCAGACAATATATCTTTCAGGTTGGCGCAGAAGGTACCCTTGAGATTATTGTTCAAGCCGGCGAAATTGACTCTTCGCGATGGCTTCGCAGGATCCCGCATATGTGGCACGGTTCCGACATTCGCTTTAATCGAAATGAAAGATGGCGGTAAAAACCCTATCGCGGCCATCGGCGTGCCGGAAGCCATGCCGGCGGAATAACAGGAGGGCGGGCAAGGTGAAGAAAATACGAACTGTGCGCAAACTTCTGGTCGCGGCAGTTGTCCTCCTGCTGGTCTTTTACTTTGTGATCGCGCCTTATCTGCCCCGGCCGGTACTGCGCGGGTCATTCACGGTGAGCGATGACTTGGAACGGGTATTGCAAGAGGACGGCTCCAGTTTGTCCGGCAGCGGGGATTACGACAACTTTATAGATGTCGTGGTTTTTTACCACACAATCAGTGACTTTCAAAATTTACCTGACCGAGTGCGCTACGACCGACTGAATTTGACAGACCGCTTTGACCAGCGCGCGCTGGTTGACCTGCTCAGCCAGACCACCTCCCGCCGTTTGGTCACGCGGCGGTCTGAGGCCATTTGGCATATGCTCGACACACCTTCGATTTGGATGATCTCGACCGCTTTGTCCGACCAAACAGTCACCGTCATCCTCGACCGCGAAACGGCTTGTGGCTACTGGTATCACACACCACATGACCTATTCGACAATCCGGCGATCTACCAAATCAGGGACCCAATCGCGGTCATTGACGCGCTTGAGGCTATGCTGGCAGGCAGCGAAGATACTTAGGAGGTTTATGGCTATGGCAATATTTCCGATCGGTGCAATTCTGGGACTGGGTGTGATCGTCGGCCTTGTCGCTTTGGGCGTCTATCTTTTCGTCAACCGGAAATAGCAGACATAAAGGGGAATCACAATGGAACCGATCACCGTTACCATTCTCGCGCTGGCAGGCGCGCTCTTACTGGGATACCTGATGGGCAGCGTAAACGCGGCCATCATTGTCTCCCGGCTGCTCAAAGGGGACGATATCCGCCGCCACGGCAGCGGCAACGCCGGAATGACCAACATGCTGCGCACATACGGCAAAGGCCCGGCCGCGCTGACTGCCGCAGTCGATTTTCTCAAGGCGACGGTGGCAATTATTTTGGCTCGCTGGCTGGTTGACGTCTTTGACCTTGCCATGTTGATTGATGTTGGCTATCTCGCTGGACTGGGCGCGCTTACCGGCCACCTCTTTCCCCTTTACTTTCACTTTAAGGGCGGAAAAGGCGTGATCACGGCGCTGGGCGTTCTGCTCTGCGTCAACCCGCTTGTCTTTGCGATTGTGGCCGCGGTCTTTATCCCGCTTATCTTCATCACCCGGATCGTTTCCCTCTGTTCGGTGATCGGGGCGGCCAGCCTCCCTTTTGTGACTTGGGCGGTACGCACCTATCAGGGGCAGCCGCCGCTTTGGGACGCGCTGTTCGCGGCGGCGATCGGCGCGATTATCATCGTCATGCACCGCGAGAACATAAAGCGGCTGCGAAGCGGCACCGAGCACCGTTTTGGCAGCCAGAAGAAAAAGGAGGGCGGTGACGCGTGAAAATTTTCATCATGGGCGCGGGCGGTTTTGGAACCGCACTGGCCATCATGGCCAACAAAATAGGGCATAGTGTAACCCTCTGGTCTCCCTTTGAAGAGGAGATCGCAGAGCTTGGCAAACACCGCGAGCATTTAAAACTTTTACAGGGGATTCCCATCCCGGCTGAAGTCGGGTTGACCTGCTCGCTTGAACAAGTCCCCGGGCAGGATATGGTCATTATCGCGACTCCGTCTTTTGCTGTCCGCGAGAGCGTGAAACTTCTGCGCGGCCTGTGTCCCACACAGACCGTGGTTGCCTGTGTGGCCAAGGGGCTGGAAGACGGCAGCTTTAAGACGCTTTCTACCGTGATTGGCGAAGAGCTGCCCGAAGTCAGGCGGGTAATGGTCTCCGGGCCTTCCCACGCCGAAGAAGTTGCACGGGGATGCCCAACCACCGTAGTCGCGGCCTCGTCCAGCCGGGAGGCGGCACAGTTTGTGCAGGAGGCGCTGAGCGGTGACGCGCTGCGCATATACGCAAGCGACGACGTGCTGGGGGTCGAGCTGGGCGGTGCGCTCAAGAACGTGATCGCGCTGGCCGCCGGAATTTTGGATGGCCTTGACGGCGCGGACAACACAAAAGCAGCCCTGATGACCAGAGGCATTGCCGAAATCGCGCGTCTGGGCGTCGCGCTTGGGGCGAAGAGCGAGACATTCGCCGGCCTTTCCGGGATTGGGGACTTGATTGTGACCTGCTCAAGTATACACAGCCGCAACCGCCGTTTTGGCATCCTGATTGGCAAGGGTGTGCCGCCCGAGCAGGCGCTTCGCGAAGTCGGGATGACGGTCGAGGGCTACGCCTGTGCCAAAACCGCTTTTGAACTATCCAAAAAACAGGGTGTGACCATGCCGATTACCGGTGAAGTTTACCGCGTTTTGTACGAGGGCAAAGACTTAAAACAAGCGCTCCGCGACTTGATGGCCCGGCCCAACCGCCACGAAAGCGAAGCGGTCTGGCTTCTTTCGCGATAAACATCCCCGTCTCAATTTCTTACTCAATTCCATTTGAGACAGACCCAACCTGCGGCGCAGAGCCTTTATACGCGTGGCGACAATTTTCAATACTACTCACCTCTACACATTACAGATCATTATCGGAGTGGTGTCAAATCAACAGTAAGCAGCTGGGTGATTTTTTGCGAATCACTACTCGTACCGCTGTAAGTCAGCGAAGAAATCTTGTATAGGTGTGTTATATAACTCAGCCAGCGCAAGCAGTACGCTAACCCTGACGCTGTACTTCCCCAACTCCATTTGAGATATAATTTCTCTGATTACATCCAATCCTTGTGTCTGTAGCTTCGCGGACACTTGTTCCTGTGACAGCCCTGCCCTTTCTCTGTGTTTTTTCATGTTAGAGCCAATAGATATATCCTGTTTTAACTTGTGCGCCATAAAAATCGTCACCCCTCGGAATTTATACATTCCACTTGATTATACGCTCTCTTTGTGATATTATTGGAATGTATGCATTCCAAAACGTAAGTGTGAATAGATGAGGCGCGACCACGAAAAAGTTTACAATAGAGCTTGATGAGATGGTTTGCAAGTGGCTGGAACATATCTCAGAAGTGACAGGTGAATCGGTTGAAACCCTAATCGCCAATGGGATTTATCACCACATTTCGGGTTTAGAAGGCGACGCTTACAAGGCGTTCAGTATGCAGGAACCGACATAGACGAACTGATTTATAACTGACACAGCGAGGGCAGGAATCCATTGGGGTTGATTCACTGTCAACACATTCTTCCCATTTAACAAGGTGGCAAAGACAATTACGGAAACCTGACCATTGTCCATACAGGTGATTCCCCAATTCATACCGCCCCTAAATCCGCCATATAAAAATGCACAAAAATAAAGCGATATTTTATACATAAACATTGCCGCTCAATCGAGCAGTGCGGATTTTCCTGTTATTAATCAGACAATCTTGAACATTACTGTTCGCGTAAACATCGACTTGTTGGCAAGGTAGAATATAAAGCAAAGAAATTAGCTATTGACTTTTGTTTATATATCATGCAATATTGCTTTATGGTATATTGTATACAGTATACCAAATCGTAGCTATTAAAAAGCAAGTAAAAAGGAGTGGTGTGCATGAAACTGACTCTTGCGAACTTTCACGTAAAGGATATCATCTTCGGCGACAAAACACAGCTGAAAGACGGCGTCCTCACAGTGAACGAAAAAGAAGCGTTGGCGGTTGTGCTTGAGGACAGCCATATAACGCAGGCAGAGCTGCACGTCGTCAGGCCGGGCGATGAGGTGCGTATGGTTCCGGTCAAAGAAGCAATCGAACCCCGTTACCGCGCAGGCGGCGGCCCTGTTTTTCCCGGCGTTACCGGCGAAATGCTCCAGGCAGGCAACGGCGTCACACATGCCCTGAAGGATATGAGCGTACTGGTGGTAGGCAAGCACGCCGGCGGCTTTCAGGACGGGTTGATTGACATGTCGGGTGAAGGCGCGAAATACACCTATTATTCTCAGCTGAAACATTTGGTGTTGGTGGCCGACACAGACGAAGACTTCGAGCGGCGCGAACAGCAGAAAAAGAACCGCGCATTGCGCTGGGCGGGGATGCGCTTGGCCGAATATCTGGGCAGCTGCACAAAGGATTTAACCCCCGACGATACCGACGTCTACCAGCTGGACCCCATTACCAAGCGCTCCGCGGCAGTCAATGGCCTGCCCAGTGTGGTTCTGGTATTGCAGCCGCAGTCCCAGATGGAGGAATTGGGCTACAACGACCTCAACTATGGCTGGGATACCAACCGTATGCTGCCCACACTCATGCACCCCAATGAAGTGCTGGACGGCGCGATGATCTCCGGCTCATTTATGCCCTGCTCGTCCAAATGGTCTACATACGACTTTCAAAACTTCCCAATGATCCGCAGGCTGTATGCGGAACACGGCAAAACCCTCAACTTTTTGGGGGTAATCATGTCCAACCTCAATGTCGCGCTGGAACAAAAAGAGCGCGCCGCCCTGTTTGTGGCTCAGATCGCGAAAACACTGGGCGCCGACAGCGCCATCGTTGCCGAAGAGGGCTACGGAAACCCGGACGCAGACTTTACCGCCTGTCTGGTGGCGCTTGAGGACGCGGGCGTCAAAACGGTCGGCCTGACCAACGAGTGTACCGGCCGGGACGGCGCGAGCCAGCCGCTGGTTTCGATGAACGAAAAGTCAGACGCAATCGTTTCTACCGGCAATGTTTCTACCCTGATAGAGCTGCCCCCCATGAAAACCGTGCTTGGCGAGCTTGCTTCCCTTGGCCGGGATGGGCTTTCCGGTGGCTGGGAGGGCGACGAAAAGCTGGGGCCGTCTGTCCGGCCGGATGGTTCAATCATCATGGAAAACAACGCAATGTTCTGCGGCGACCAAGTGGTCGGCTGGTCAACCAAAACAATGGTGGAATTCTAAAGGAGGTGTTTATATTGAAGGCAATTCACTACATCAATCAGTTTTTCGGGCAGATTGGCGGCGAAGAGGCTGCCGGGCACGAACCGGAAATCCGCGAGGGACAGGTCGGTGCGGCAATGGCTCTGCAAGCCGCGCTGGGCAGCGGGGTGGATGTAACCCACACCATCATCTGCGGGGATAACTTTATGGGTTCCAACACCGAAGAGGCCATCCGGCGGATCCTGTCCTTTTTAGAAGGCAAAGAGTTTGACATTTTTTTTGCAGGCCCGGCCTTTCGGGCGGGGCGCTACGGCGTGGCCTGCGGGCATATCTGCGACGCTGTGCAAAAGAAATTCGGCGTACCTGTCCTCACTTCGATGAACGAAGAAAACCCCGGTGTTGAGATGTACCGCTCTAAGATGGTGATCTTCCGGGGCGGTGCAAGCGCCGCCGCCATGAAGAAAGACGTCGCGGCGATGACCGGGTACGGCCTGAGACTTATCAAAGGTGAAAAACTGCTGCCCGCGGCGCGGGAGGGCTACTTTGGCCGGGGTGTGCGCGACCAGGTCTGGCTTGACCCGCCGGTTAACGCAACCGACCGTGTCATCGACATGCTGTTTAAAAAGCTGCGGGGAGAACCTTTCCAGACCGAGCTGCCCATCCCCAAAACCGACCGCGTTCCGATCGCGCCCGCCATCCCGCCGGAAGAACTGGCCAAGATGAACGTCGCTTTGCTCACTTCGGGCGGGATCGTCCCTTTCGGCAACCCCGACCGCATTCAGTCGGCATCGGCCACCAGATGGGGGAAATACGATATCACCGGTATCGACGACCTCAAAAAAGGCGAATATATGACCACCCACGCCGGATATGACCCGGCGGCGGCCAACAACGACCCGGATGTCGTTCTGCCGCTCGACGCCCTGCGCGCTTATGAGAAAGAGGGCAAAATCGGCGGGATTCACCAATACTTTTACGCGACTGTCGGTACCGGCACAACCCAGGCCGAAGCCGCGCGGATGGCCGGTGAAATTGTCGAGGAGTTAAAAAGCGCGGGCGTTCGCGCCGCCATCCTCACCTCTACCTGAGGCACTTGCACACGTTGCGGTGCAACGATGACAAAAGTAATTGAAAACGCCGGAATCACAATTGTACAGATGGCAAACCTTTTGCCTGTCGCAAAAACGGTCGGCGTCAACCGGCTTGTCCCCACCATTTCTATCCCCTACCCGCTGGGCGACCCCGCTACCCCGCCTGATGTACAGTTTAATCTGCGGCATCATCGGGTTGGTGTTGCCCTTGACGCTTTAACCACCGATATTGATGAGCCAAAGGTGTTTAAAGTGAGCATCTAATAAAGAGCGAGGAGGATAGATTTTGAAAATAAACTGGCAAAGGGACGTCTCTTATCTTGTGGCGCTTGGCATTACCGCTCTGATTGTTATTCTTGGGATTGCGGCCCCCGAACAGTTCGCGAGCGGCACAAACGCTGTGTTCGGTTTTTTGACCGACAATTTCAGTTGGTTTTATCTGATCTCGATGTTCATTTTCGTGGTCTTTTCGCTTGGGCTTGCCCTGAGCAGATACGGCAGCATCAAGCTGGGCGCCGATGACGCAAAGCCGGAATACAGCACCTTTACCTGGTTTACCATGATGTTTATTGCCGGTATGGGCATCGGACTGGTTTTCTGGGGGGTGGCCGAGCCGCTCAACCACTTTGTATCCTTTGGCATGGACGAGGCGGCGGCAAACGACGCCATGCGCGTCTCTTTCATGCACTGGGGGTTTCACCCATGGTCGGGCTACGCGGTCATAGGCATGGCGCTGGCTTACTTCCAGTTCCGCAAGAAAGCCCCGGGGCTTATAAGCAGCATCTTTCTGCCAATCCTGGGGGAAAAAGGCGTGCGCGGCCCGATCGGAAAGACCATCGATGTTCTGGCGATCTTTGCTACGGTTGGGGGCGTCGCCACCTCTTTGGGTTCCGGCACACTGCAAATTAACGCCGGGCTCAACCACTTGTTTGGCATTCCCCAGGGTACGCTGCCCATCATTGTAATTGTGGCTATTATGGCCGCCGTGTATATCTGGAGCGCCGTCAGCGGAATCAATAAGGGAATCAAGATCCTCTCTAATGTCAACATGTGGCTGGCGCTGGGTCTGATGGTTTGCGCGCTGGTGGTCGGGCCTGTACTGGTCATCGTGAACATCTTTACCAACACGACCGGCGCTTACTTAAGCAGCTTTGTGCGGGAAAGCTTTGCGATTAACCCGTTTGGCGACAACAGCTGGCTGGGCGGCTGGACCGTCTTTTACTGGGCCTGGTGGGTGTCCTGGGCGCCTTTTGTCGGGACATTCATCGCTAGGATTTCAAAGGGCAGAACCATCCGGGAGTTTGTTTTAACAGTGATCCTGGCTCCGTCGGCCTTTTCGATGATTTGGTTCTCGATCTTTGGCGGCCTTGGGCTAAATCTGGACAACTCGATCATCCAAACCGCGATTGAGACAACCGAAACCGCGCTGTTTGTCGTGTTCAGCCAGTACCCATTGGGATTCCTTATGTCGATTGTGACGGTTGTGCTGCTGCTGATCTTCTTTATCACCAGCGCGGATTCGGCGATTTATGTGCTGTCGATGTTCTCGTCTGAGGGCAGCCTTGACCCCTCTAATTCAAAGAAGGTCATCTGGGGCATCATTCAGGCAATGCTGGCCCTTGTACTGCTCGTTACCGGCGGGCTGGGGGCGCTGCAAACGATTTCTATTGTCGCGGCCTTCCCCTTTGCGATTGTCATGCTGTTCAGCTGTTACTGCATGTACAAGGCCCTGACCGGAGAGCGCGGTTCACCATATCTTCCGCCACCTAAAACCGTTCCTCAAAAAGACGATTGATTTTAAAATAAGTGCAGCCGTTCGGTAAAGGCTGCACTTATTCTCTTTCGCAAAAGTCTTCCATTTTGATGCGATCTATTGTATAATTCTGCAATAGCAGTTGATTGGAGAAAAATATGGATTTCAGACGCATCTATAAAACGCAAAGCCTGAGTGAAATGGCCGTGCAATATATTAAAAACAAGATCTTGTCGGGCGAGTTTAAAGGCGGAGATAAACTGATAGAGACCAATATTTCCGCCGATTTGGCCATCAGCCGCCCACCTGTCCGGGAGGCTTTGCGCGAACTCAGCGTACAGGGCATGATTGTTTTCTCACCGAGAAAGGGCAACGTTGTGCCGGAAATCTCTTTAGAAGAAATTTTAGAAATCTTTGACATACGCATATCATTAGAAGTAAAGGTGCTTGAGCTGCTGATTCAAAAGAAACTGTTAGCGGGCGAGGATTTCGCCTGTCTGCGAAGCCTTGTGGAAAAAATGCGGGCACAAAGCAGCCTCGAAGGCGAGCCGCACGAAAAGATGTATCAGCTAAACTCTTTGGATTTGCAATTTCACAGTTACCTGTGGGCCGCTTCGAAAAGCTTTCGGCGCGCAAAAATTATGGAAAGCCTTTTCTTCCAGCTTCTGCTTGCGATGAATCGCACCCCTGAATCGTTGGGCGTATTTGGTGAAAAGGCAATCGAGCATGAACGCATTGTTGACGCCCTTGAGAAAAATGACCTCGACTTGGCGGTTTCTCAGTTTACGGTACATCTGGACAGTTATACACAAGCGATTGTGAAGGGTATGCGTGTGAGATAAATGAACACATGGTATCTTCACTTTTGCCAGTGATCCAACACTTGATCATTTAAAATCGCTTTGACGGTACGCCAGCTTGGATAAAGCCGATCCATGTATCCCTTAAAAACATCATTATGACTTTTCTCCAATAAATGTACAAGCTCATGTATTATAACATATTCAAGGCCTTCGGGCGCTTTCTTCACTAATTGCAGGTTCAGCCAGATTCTTTTTTCTTTGACATTGCATGTACCCCATCTGGTACGCATATTCTTAATTCGCCATTCCTTCGCCTTTACCCCGACGATCTTTTCGCACTTTTCAAATACTGGTGGAATGGTTTCTTTGAGTATCTCACGGTACCAATTATTCACCACATCAGCGCGTTGTTGTGGTGTACTGTCTTCTCGCACTTGTAAGACGATTCTTTGACCGCTTATAGAAACATTGTTTCTCATATTGCTATAAACAACATCCAGCGGGTATCGTTTGCCCCACAAGTAATGGCTCTCACCAGCCAGATACTTGTACTCAGTTTGTCTTGGCTGCTCTATAAACTTTTGACGTTGTTTCTTGATCCACGCAATGCGTGATACGGCAAACATGCGGATTACATCCTCTGTTGCTGACATTGGGGCCGTTATTTTTACTTTTCCATCCGGTGGGACAACCCGGATATACATATTTTTAATCTGTTTTTTTTCAGCTGAAACATCAATCCCGCCAACAATCAAGCTTATCATTCGGTACCCACCCTGCTCACTTACTATTTTCATCCATTCCTCAGCTTTTACTTGGTCCCATGTATGGCAGCTTCGATTGCGCGTCTGATTTTTCGCTCTTTTACAATATTACCTGTAAAGCCGCTCAACCGCGCTATTCCTAATATGTTCAGGATAGCGCTTCGCGCTATCCTGCTGGCAAATGTCTTTTGCCAGTTTTACAATTCGTTTTAAGATATTCCCCATAAATAATGACTTCATTGCGCCGCCGCTTTATAAGCTCCCGAAAAATCGCAAACATTTTTTCATAATACTTAGGGTTGCTTTAACGCTAGTTTATACCCTGCTGATTTTATTAATGCTTGGCTTTGCTAGACCATATCATAGAAAAAACCCCCGAAACGTGGCAGTTTCAAGGGTTTTGTTGATAGACTAGCGTTTCGAGAATTGCGGTGCGCGGCGAGCGGCTTTGAGACCGTACTTTTTGCGCTCTTTCATTCTCGGGTCGCGGGTCAAAAACCCGGCTTTTTTGAGCGACGGGCGAAGTTCCGCGTCATAGACCAGCAGGGCACGCGAAATTCCATGGCGGATCGCGCCGGCCTGGCCGGTCACACCGCCGCCGGCCACGCGGATAAAGACGTCAAACTTCGGTGTGGTTTGGGTCAGTTCCAGCGGCTGACGAACAATCAGCTTGAGTGTTTCAAGCCCAAAATAATCGTCGATGTCGCGGTCGTTGATTGTGATTTTTCCGGCGCCGGGATACAGTCTAACTCTGGCTACCGAGTGTTTTCTGCGGCCTGTGCCGTAGAAATAGGTTTTGGTATCGTAAATTCCCACTTTTCGTTATCCCCCTTCTACAGCGTCCAAGCTTCTGGTTTTTGCGCCTGGTTTTCGTGTGTCGCGCCGCGGTAAATCCGGCAGCGAGTCAAGGATTTGCGGCCGACCACCGTGTCAGGCAGCATCCCTTTAACAGCCAGCATCATGGCCTTTTCCGGCTTTTGCTTCATCAGGTCATCGTAGCGGATTTCTTTGAGTCCGCCAATCCATCCGGTGTGCCAGCGGTAAAACTTTTGCTGCAGCTTGCGCCCGGTCAAGATCGCCTTTTCGGCGTTGACAATGACAACATGGTCGCCGCAATCGGCGTGGGGTGTAAAGCTGGGCTTGTGCTTGCCCCGCAGAATGTTGGCCGCGGTAACAGCTGTGCGGCCCAGGGGCTTGCCGGCGGCATCCAAAAGATACCACTTGCGGGTAATGCTCCCCGCCTTTTCCATATAGGTGGACATTGGTGAAACCTCCCTCATAATTCAACAAAAGATAGTATAACCGCAAGTCATCGCCTTGTCAAGCATTATTTCAATTTACCGGGCAATATCTTTACTTTTCTTTGTTTTTTTAGCCCATACTGCGCGACAGGCGGCCGCCATATCACGATTAAGTCCATCTGTTAAATAACGAACAATTGTTGACTATCCATGTCGTTTCCTGTAAAATATCTTTCATACAAAAGT
Organism: Oscillospiraceae bacterium; assembly: GCA_009784625.1. Taxonomy (GTDB): domain Bacteria; phylum Bacillota; class Clostridia; order Oscillospirales; family Ruminococcaceae; genus WRAV01. The sequence continues at coordinate 68,335 of WRBI01000006.1, forward strand.
TTTAATTTCGTTTAGTAATCGCGTGTTTTATATGCGAAAGAGGTGAAAGTGTTGCCGAATTACCCCGGCGTTTCTCCGTTGGTCACGCGGCGTTTACCGCGTTATTACCGCCATTTGACCGAATTGATGAAGAGCGGCACTGAGCGGATTTCTTCGCGGGAGTTCGCGGATATGATCGGCTTTACCGCCTCACAAATCCGCCAGGACCTCAACTGTTTCGGCGGCTTTGGCCAACAGGGTTACGGCTACAATGTGGCCACCCTGCGCGCTGAAATCGGCCGGATCCTCTCGGTTGACAAAAGCCACCCCGCCATTATTCTCGGCGCGGGACATCTGGGCGTGGCGCTGGCCAACAACATGGGCTTCGAGCAGTGCGGGTTTCGCTTAGCCGGTATTTTTGACGTCAACCCCGCGATCGTGGATCAGACCATAAAGGGCTGTGTAGTCCGCCACACATCCGAGCTTTCTGCGTTTTGCGCTGAGTTTCATCCACAGGTTTGCGTTCTTTGCACCCCGCCGGCCGTAGTGCCCGAGCTGGTCAAAAATCTGGTCAGTTATGGCGTCAAGAGCTTCTGGAACTTTTCACAATGCGACATTTCAACCTTTTACCCCAACGAGATTGTAGTTGAGGATGTTCAGCTCAGCGACAGCTTGATGAACTTAAGTTTTCACTTAAACGAAAAGTTGGGCGGACACTAGAGATCCGCCCAGCATGATTCATAAAGCGCAAGCCACCCGGTCACCGGGTGGCTTTTTGTTGTCCGCGGTGCACCAAGAATCTGCCCGTATCATAAGATAAAGGAATAGCAGCGGCCAGCCAACACTGTGCGCGCGGGCCGCTTGCAATCTTTTGGGAGAAGTTTATATGCCGCGAAAAACAACTTACGCCGTGATCGGCGGTGATGACCGACAGGTTCACCTGGCAAACGCGCTGGCCGGCCAGGCAGGCAGCGACGCCGTCTGCGCCATGTTTTTGGAATCCGGCGACACGCTGGATCAAAGTATTGAGCGCTCCGGCCGGCCGGAACTGATCTTGCCGCGGTGCGACGTGGCCATCTTTCCGCTTCCGCTTGCGGACAACGATGGGATGATTCACACCCCGCTCAGTGCTCAGACGGTCAGCCTGTCGGCCTGTGCGGCCTTTCTGACTCCCGGAGCCGTGGCGGTGGCGGGTAAAGTTATGCCCACAGATATAGCCGCTTTCCAAAAAAAGGGGATCGATTTGTACGACTACTGTGCGCGGGAGGAGTTCGCCATTCAAAACGCAATCCCCACCGCTGAAGGGGCAATTCAATTCGCGCTCGAAAAACTGCCGGTCACCCTGTTTGAATCAGCCTGTCTGGTCACCGGTTACGGGCGGATCGGCCGGGTGCTCGCCCGCCTGCTCCGCGCGTTTGGGGCAAAGGTAAAAGTGGCCGCACGGGATTCACAAGACCTGGCATGGATCCGCGCGGACGGGCTGATCCCTATTCCCCTGCCCGCGCTGGGTCAACATCTGGCCGGCACTGATGTAATCTTCAACACGATCCCCGACACGGTTTTAGGCGCGGAGGCGCTTTCCGTGCTCGATCCGGCCTGCCTGATCATCGACCTGGCCTCCAGCCCGGGCGGGGTTGATTTTGCAGCAGCCGAGCGGATGGGGGTTCAGGCCATCCACGCACTTGGTCTGCCCGGGAAGACCGCCCCCAAAAGTGCGGGAAAAATCACACTGGACGCCATATTCCAAATCTTAGACGAAAGGAGGGGTTTGCAGTGCCGACAACCATAGGTTTTGCGCTTTGCGGCTCCTTTTGTACATTTGAACAAGCGCTGGACAGCGCCAAAATGCTGATCAGCGAGGGCTTCAAGCTCATCCCGGTCTTTTCAGATGCCGCTTACAAGACCGATACCCGTTTTGGTACCGCAAAATACTGGGTGGACGCCTTTGAGTCGCTCACCGGCAGCAAATGCATCCACAACCTTGTCGGTGCCGAGCCAATCGGGCCGAAAGCGCTGTTCGACCTGATGTTGATCGCCCCCTGTACCGGAAACACACTGGCAAAACTGGCGTATGGGATGGTGGACACTTCGGTGACCATGGGCGCAAAAAGCCACCTGCGGGGCGGGCGGCCACTTTTGCTCGCGCCTTCCACCAACGACGCGCTGAGCGGCGCGGCCAAAAACATCGGCGCACTGCTCAATTACCGAAACATCTACTTTGTACCTATGAGGCAGGATGACCCGGCCGCCAAGCCGCGCTCAATGGTCGCCGACTTTTCCTGCATCCCCGAAGCTGTACGGCACGCTTTAGACGGCAAACAGCTTCAGCCCATTTATCTTTAACAGGCACGATTCTTGGTGCCGATTTATGCCAAACACCAATCAAAAACTTATCCCGTATTTTGATTGGTGTTTGGCATTGTATTCGGTGCGGGGGATCGTGCTTTAGTAGGACACCTCCGGCTCTCTCGGGTCAGGCAAAGCCGGACGATACCGGGCCAGGAGGTCTTTTTCCCGCTGCGTAAAGTCGAGATCACGCCCAAAGCCGGACAAGCAGATATTCGCCGTCTCGTACGATGCGCCAAATGCCTGTGACAGCGCCAAAGCCGGATTCCCCACGCTTTTCGCGGTTTTTAAGTATTCACAAGCCAAAACGCGCGGCACGAGCAGCTCGGCGGCGAAAGAGTTGGCCTCCCGCTCACTGGCCGGGCTGTCGTCGCCGTGCCCTAAGTAAATGTGCCCGACTTCGTGTGCCAGCGTAAACTGCCGCCGTCGGGTTGACCGCGCCTTTTCGTTGTACAAGATTAGATAAACCCGCCTGCCCCGGCGCTCGACAATCAGCGTGCAGCCGTCCTGCAAGGCAGCCCGCGCCTCACCGGTCAGCGAATCGAGCGTGTGGCTGGTCAGGGCACAATAGTGTTCGAGTGAATCGATTATCAGCCGCTTGTCAAAGCGCAGTTTTTCAACCCGAACCGGCAGGCGGGGCGGGTTCTGATTAAGCAAAAGCGACTGGGCAAGCGCCCTGGCATGAGCGGCGCCGTCGGTCACTCGTCGCTTTCCTCAGCCATACCCATCGCTTCAAGGTAACCGTCAATGCTCTCTTCAAAGTTGCGAAGCAAGCGCTCGCGCAATGGCGGCGGAATTTTATCCGCCCGGCGGGAAAGCATAAGCATCTTTTCTTCCTGCTCGTTTTGCGCTCCGCTGCGGCTGGTGATGTTTCCCGCGTACTCAAAGAAGTACTCGGTCGACACCTCAAAGAAGTCGGCCAGTTTTTTGAGCGTGAGCGAATCGGGAACAGACACTCCGCGCTCATAGGCGCTGTAAGTCTGCCGCTTTACGTCCAAATATCGGGCCACGTCATCTTGATTAAACTTTTTTTGCTTGCGCGCGGTTTGCAATTGTTTTCCAAGCATAATATCACCTCTTGAATATTTATAATAGCAAATTATTTTTGCAAATTCAAGTATTAATTATAACAATGTGCTTGGTAATTATTGTTAAGCGCTTAGCTGTCAAAGATGTACAGTTTGTGAAGAAATCATTAAGTTTATTCTTTTTCCATGATTACCACTTGATTTTTACAGAAAAATGGATAAAATAAGCTTTAGCACTCATGGCGCAAGAGTGCTAGCGCGAAAGTTGGCTCACTCCCTCTTTTTCGCTGGTACAGCTTGAAAGCTGAAAATTTTAAGGAGGATTTAAGGCATGACAATCAAACCCTTAGCAGACAGAGTGGTCATCAAGATGATGGAAGCGGAAGAAACAACCAAGAGCGGAATCATCCTGGCCAGTGCCGCCAAAGAAAAACCGTCCATCGCCGAAGTGGTCGAAGTTGGCCCGGGCGGCGTGGTAGACGGCAAAGACGTTGAAATGTATGTAGAAAAGGGCGACCGCGTTTTGATCAGCAAATACGCCGGTACCGAAGTTAAACTGGACGGCAACGAGTACACAATCGTCCGCCAAAGCGACATTTTGGCCATCGTAGAGTAATCTAACCATAAATTACGAAAAAGGAAGGCGGATATAGAATGGCAAAACAAATCATTTACGGCGAAGACGCCAGAAAAACCCTTCAGGTCGGCATTGATAAGCTGGCCGACACAGTCAAAATCACCCTTGGCCCCAAAGGGCGCAACGTTGTTTTGGACAAGAAGTTCGGCTCGCCCCTGATCACAAACGACGGCGTAACCATCGCCAAAGAGATCGAGCTGGAAGAAGCTTTTGAAAACATGGGCGCGCAGCTGGTCAAAGAAGTGGCCGTAAAAACCAACGATGTAGCCGGCGACGGCACAACCACCGCCATCCTGCTTGCGCAGGCACTTGTCCGCGAGGGGCTCAAGAACGTGGCAGCCGGCGCATCCCCCATGAACGTAAAGCGCGGGATTCAACAAGCCGTTGACGCCGCTGTTGAGAGCATTGGCAAGAACTCGAAAAAAGTTTCGGGCACCAACGACATCGCCCGAGTGGCCACCGTTTCTTCCGGCGACGAAGTGATCGGCAAGCTGATTGCCGAAGCAATGGAAAAAGTCACCGCCGACGGCGTTATCACCGTTGAAGAGAGCAAGACTGCCGAAACCTTTACCGATGTGGTTGAGGGGATGCAGTTTGACCGCGGTTACATCACCCCTTACATGGTAACCGACACCGAAAAAATGGAAGCGGTCATCGACGACGCTTACCTGCTGATCACCGACAAGAAGATCTCCTCCGTTCAAGAGCTTTTGCCCCTGCTTGAGCAAATTGTACAGTCTGGCAAAAAACTGGTCATCATTGCTGAGGATGTTGAAGGCGAAGCGTTGTCTACCCTTATCCTCAATCGCCTGCGCGGGACATTCACCTGCGTAGCCGTTAAAGCCCCCGGTTTTGGCGATCGCCGCAAAGAAATGCTCAAAGACATCGCCATTCTGACCGGCGGTGAAGTCATCACCGAAGAGCTTGGCCTTGAGCTCAAAGAAGCCACAGTCGAGCAGCTCGGCCGCGCACAGCAAGTCAAAGTGCAAAAAGAGAACACCATCATTGTGGATGGTCTGGGCGACAAGGCCGCCATCCAGGACCGAATCAAACAAATCCGCTCCGAGCATGACCTTTCGACCAGCGAGTTCGACAAAGAAAAGCTGCAAGAGCGCCTGGCCAAGCTGAGCGGCGGCGTTGCCGTCATCAAAGTCGGCGCGGCCACCGAAATCGAGATGAAAGAAAAGAAACTGCGGATTGAAGACGCGCTTTCAGCCACCAAAGCCGCGGTTGAAGAAGGCATTGTACCCGGCGGCGGCACCGCACTGATCGATGTAATTCCTGCGGTTGACAAAGTTGTGGCCGATACCACAGGTGACCTCAACACCGGCGCGAAAATCGTTCGCCGCGCCCTTGAAGAGCCTGTCCGCCAGATCGCCGCAAACGCCGGTCTCGAAGGCTCGGTCATTCTGGATAAGATTCTCGCCAAGAGCACACTCGGCTTCGGTTTTGACGCCCAAAACGAAGCTTACGGCGACCTGATCGAAATCGGGATCGTTGACCCGGCCAAGGTTACCCGCTCGGCCCTGCAAAACGCGGCCTCGGTCGCCGCTATGGTGTTAACCACTGAGTCGCTGGTCTCCGACATTAAAGAAGAAGCGCCCCCGATGCCGGCCCCCGGCGGCGGCATGGGCGGAATGTACTAAACAATCGTTAAAATCACAGACACCGGCAAGCGCGGAATCTTCCGCGCTTGCCGGTGTTTTTGCGTTGCGAACTTTGTCGAATTGTGGTAATATATCCCTGTCGAGGGTTCTCGGCACACATAGGGCAATCCCGAAAACGGCTAAGGCCGGACGGCCCAGCCGCCACCTTTCTTCGCGGACGCGCGAGTTTAGAGAAAGGAGGTGGTAAGCGTGGAAGTGGTTTTCATCGTTTGCATTGTAGCGATTACCGTAGTGGCAATCGTGGCGATAAAAGCTGTGACATCTGCATTTCTGGCAAAAAAACAGCCGCCCTCTGCTAAAGGTTAGCGGCTATTTTTAGCTAGCATCTTTGGCACAACCGTTTGAGGTCTTGCCCTTTGTGTTTATTATACACCTGCGCTGCCGGATTGTCAAACAGAATAATAATGCCGACATCTGCGGAAAGCTACCGCAGATGTCGGCGTTTTTTGCTTTTACTTCCGGTTTTCGAGTATGCCTTTGAGCTCGTCCATAAAGGAGTTTACGTCTTTAAACTCGCGGTAAACCGAAGCGAACCGCACATAAGCAACCTCGTCGATCGCTTTGAGTTTTTCCATGGCCAGCTCACCTACCCGTGAGGACAGCGTTTCGCGTTCCATGGTGTTGAGTATGCTTTGTTGGATGGCGTCCGCCGCTTCTTCGAGCTGGGCGACCGAGATAGGGCGCTTTTCGCAGGCTCTGGTCAGCCCGGCCAGCAGCTTACCGCGGTCAAACGCTTCCCGTGTCTTGTCTTTCTTGACCACCATAATCGGCGCAGTCTCGATGATCTCATAGGTCGTAAAGCGTTTCTCACAACCTAAACACTCCCGGCGGCGGCGGATCTTTGCCCCTTCGTCGGTCGGGCGGGAATCGATCACCTTGCTCTCAATAAAAAAGCAAAACGGGCATTTCAAAGCGGCGTCACTCCTTTATTGTCAACGGTCTTACACCATACACGGTGAAGTTTTGTTTTCTCCGCTCTTAATTGGCAAAGCGGCGTCAATCCAAAAAGTCTTCTACCAAATCGGGTATATGCAGCGGATGTGCCTCGTGCTCAGCACAAAGGGTGAGAAAGCACTTCAGCCGCTCCTTATCCGTACTCACATCGGGTGCGGCGTAAAAAACCCGATCCGTTTCGTCCGTGGCGGATACCCCATATGTAGTATAGCGAATATTTTCCTGCTCGTCAACAACCTCGGCGCTGGTGAGCGTGAGGTAAGCGGTAAGCTCACCTTTGCCCAACGGGTAATTTTTAGAACTGTGCATAAGTGTGTCCCCTCCTCATGTTTCAGTTATGTGCGATTCGGACGCCCCGATCACACTTCGGCCCTATCCTACACCTGTCACTTTCATTTATGAGAACAAGCAAAACGCTGCGCGAGTATTGCCCTTTGCTTATTTCATCAGTTTTGACTATAATACTTGAGTTTTCCGCAGATGGCAAATTGTTTTCTTCGACAAAATACGATAATAATTTCCAATACTCAGAATATACAACAGTTTTTCGATTGCTTTCGCGGCAAATAATCGCTTTTCTTTGGATATTTTGACGATATAAAAAATCAACTCGACAACACCCGATAATTTGTTTATTCTACGAGTACGTTGATAACAGTCGGCAAAGATGTTGAAAACTATCCGATAATTCAACAATATCTCCAAAGTTTTCCCCATAAAGTTCCACAATCACCCCGCCGGAAAAACCAATCTTTCCGATATTGTCCAGCAATTTGGGGATGTTTAAAACTCCCTGGCCTGGTGGCAGGCAGGACTCCTCTGAATTGTGGTCACTTATGTGTATGTGCTTGATCTTTTCGCCCATCATTTCCACCATATTCCAAAGGTCTTCGCCTGCGCGCACCGTCTGTTTGACATCCAAAACATACTCTACATCCGGCAGGGCCTTGCGCATCTCCGCAATAAAATCCGCCCGGCCCGACTGACAGCGGGAGACATTTTCTTGACAAAGCGATATGCCGTATTTTCCGGCTTCTTCCCACAGCCGCCCAAACCGCTCGAAGTACTCTTCACGCGGCATGCCGCTAAATTGGTAATCCCCATGAAAGACCAGGCTGTCGGCCCCCAAAATATCGGCCGCCTTAAAAAAACGGCGGTAAATCTCCAGCCCTTCCACAAAGCGGCGGGGATAGTGCGAAAAGAAAAACATATGCTCCATCGCGCTGATATAAGGGTGAACACTGACAATCTTAGCGCCGGCATTATCGGCCATCACGCGCAGCTCACGCAAAAATGTATCGTCAAGCTCTATTTCGGCGTTGACAAAGACCTCCAAGCATTTGGGACCGAGCGCGAGCAAGGTTCGAAGGCTCTCTTCTGTTCTGAGCGGATAGAGGCAAGCTGTTGAAATTCCTGGCAGCATTTCGTCAATACCTTCCTGTGTTGTCAAATATTTTGGCTTGAGACTCTTTGCTTTGCGTGTTAAGCTTTAATTAAAGCATTTTTCCGAAAGGATATATTTGCTAATAATACATACCTGGAGAAGAATATGCGATGGATTCAAAAGTTGCCCAATTGCCTTGGTCAGTTTTCTGCACTTTCCCGGCTGTCATTTAAGCTGGGGGCGGGGATGATGGTTTGTTTTTACATAGTCGGATATGTATCGCTGCTCACAGCACCTTACCATGCCAATTACGGCCGCGCGGTCGCGCTTTTTTACGGCTGTCTGGAGGCCGCGCCCGCCTCATTGGCCGCCGGCGTCATCGCCGGGGTTCTGGGCGATTTGATGCTCCGTTTCGGCGGCAAAAAGTGAAGCCGGTCTGTGAACATTATAGCACAGGTATGAACAAAATATCGCATGTAATATGCAGAAAAAGCGCTCCCACATGTTGGTGGTTTCACCGAGATTTTTGGCATGTAACCAAAACACACCTGCCTGGGCAGGAAAGTGATTCCTGTCTTACCGGGCGCTGGAAACCTTTTGGCATCATCTGTATCTGCGTGCAAAAAGTGCCAATAAAAAGCGAACCGTCGCGGATACCCCTGACGGCTCGCTTTGCCTATTGTTTTCCCGCTTGGCTGCAGTTAGGTGTACACCTAGCTTACGCCGGCCTCGTCAGGCGCGGCGTCCTTGAGCTGCCAGGCAACCCGCTCGATTGCAAACTCGACTTCTTGCCTTAGCTCATCAACCAGCGCGGCTGAAATCTCACCTTTTTTGAGCGCGTCTTCAGCCCGGCCGGCGACATCGACCAGCCGCTTGTCTTCGAGAGTCATCCCCGCCAGGCCTTTTAGTGTGTGCGCGATGCGGTGCGCGGTGATCATATCTTGACTGTCAATCGCGCCGGTAATCCTTTGGATGAGGTCGCTTTGGGTGCGCAGAAATTCTTTGCGCACCGCGCTTGCGATTTCCGGGCTGGCGTAATATCCCTCTACGCTTTGGGTTAGCATTTTCAACACCGGCGGCTCAATGTCTTTGCCCACAGCTGCCGGTGTTTTTCGCGTATGTTTATCCTGCACAAACTTTTTGAGCATGGCGTTGAGGCGGGCAGATTGAATTGGCTTTGATATACAGCCGTCAAACCCATCGCGCAAAAAAGCGTCGGCCCGCCCGTTCGGGGTGCTTGCGGTCAGGGCCAGAATTGGCGCGGTATATCCCAGCCTGCGAATGATTTTTGTGGCCTCTACCCCGTCCAGCTCGGGCATTATGTGATCCATGAAAATGATGTCGTAAGCTTTGCCGCTTTTCACTTTTTCGATGGCTGCAAAACCGCTGTTTACCGTTTCGATCTGTAACCCGTAAAGCCCCATCAGCCCTTTGGCGACGAACAGGTTGGTCTCTACATCATCCACCAACAGCACAGAGCCATAAGGCATTGGTTCGGGCACAAAGTCCATCTCCTTGCGGGTCAGGATCGGCCTGAGCTCGTGCCGGCGCAGGCTTTCGACCATTTCCCGGCCCAGCTTTTCCTCACTTGCCACCTCTTGGGGCAGACGAACGGTGACGGTTGTGCCCACGCCGACCTGACTTTCCACGTTGATCTGGCCGCTCATCAATTCCACCAGGCGGCAGACAATCGGCATACCCAGCCCTGTGCCTTGAATAAGCCGGGACTCCCGCTCATGGAAACGGGCATAATCGTCTTGCAGGGCGGCGATCTGCTCTTGTGTAAGTCCTTTTCCGGTGTCGGCCACCTGGATGACCAGCTCGGTTTGGGCGCCTGAGCGCGCATTGTGCTGACAGGCCATGGACAGGGTGACCTCGCCGGCGTCGGTATACTTAAAAGCGTTGGACAAAAGGTTGCTCAAAATCTGTTTGATGCGAAAGGGGTCGCCCTTTAGCCAGGCAGGTATATTCTCGTCGATGTTGATTGCAAACCGGATATTCTTGTTGCCCGAATAAACCAGGTGCATCTGAATGGTGTCGGAAGCCAGGCCGGCCACCTCGTACCGCTCAACAATCAGATGCATTTTACCCGCTTCGATCTTTGAAATATCCAGAAGATCGTTGGTGATATTCAGCAGCGCATCCGCGCAGGCGAAAATCCTGGCGAATGCCGCCTCGGTCTCAGGCGGCAGCCCGAGGTTTTGGAGCTGAATCTCAGAAATACCGAGTACAGCTGTGATGGGTGTGCGAATTTCGTGGCTCATACTGGCCAAAAACCGACTCTTGGCCTGTGAGCTTTCTTCGGCAACCCGCACACGTTCTTGCTGCTCTAACATCTGCTTTATCGCCGTCATATCGTGAAGGTAGGCCGCCACCACACAAGCGTCTTCCAATTCAACCCGAACAAGCGATATCTCAAAGGGCACGACTTCCCCGTTGTCTAAGTCAAGGTCCCACGAGAATCTTTTGAAGCCTTCGGTAAGCGCCGTGTCAAACTGCTGCTTAAACTTGGCGAACCCGCGCTGGGTAAAGATATTCTTGCTCTTTTCGAGTGATTCCTCTTTGCTTGAAAAGTGAAAGAGGGTGAGCGCTTCTCGGTTGCAATCCAGAATCTCGAAGTCGGCGCTGATCAGATAACAGGCCACCGGGTTTGCGTCCAGCATAGTCTTGGTGCGCTCTTCGGCTTTTTTAATCTTTTTGATGCTCTCTTTGACCTGTGTGACGTTGTTTGAATATGTGACGGCCATCACTTCGTTATTCATGGTCATTCGAATCCCGATTACCTCGGCGTTAATCAGCTCGCCCGACGCGCCTGTCATCGTCATTTCAAAGGCGTTGTAGCCCTCGTCAAACACTTTTTTGAGCTGACTCACCCAATAGGACCAGGAGGGGGTGCCGTTCGGCTGGGTTTTAGGGATAAACTCATCGTACCGCCTTGCGTAATCTTCGCTGCTCTCGATCCCAAACAGTGCAAGCGCAAAGGGGTTGTAATCTATGACCTCAATGTTTTGGTTCCAGAACTCGATTAGCATGGGGGCGGCGTCAAACATCAGCTGCGTGCGCTCCATCGCGTCTTTGGCTGTCTGTTGACTGAGCACCAGTTCGGTAATGTCGTTTGAATAGGTGACCAGAACCGTCTTGCCACTCATCTTCATGCTGATGCCCACCACGTTGGTGTAAACCGGTGTACCGTCCGGTTTCTGGCAGACAAAGTAAAAGGCGGTGTACCCGCTGTCGCGTGTCTCTTCAAGCTTAGCGCGCCAATACTCTTCCGACGGGACGCCGTTTGGTTGTATGGGCGGCACAAAGTCGTGTACCCGTTGTTCGTATTCTGCCTTTGACTCAATGTTATAAAGGGCAAGGGCAAAAGGGTTCGCGTCCACGCAGTTAAAGCTGTCGTCCCAGAGTTCGATAAGCAGCGGCGTTGCGTCAAACATCATACGCATCCGCTCGTTGGCATCGTGTTCTCTGGCCTGTGCTTCTTTTTCGACAGTCACATCTCTAATATAGGTAACGAACACTTTTTCGCCTTTAAAGTTTCCCGAAACGCCTGTGATCTCAGTGGGGAACAAATTCCCGTCGGCGTCTTTTTTAACCCAGTCATAGACGATGTAATCAGACCGCAGCCCGTCGCTGATCAGCTCGGCCGCGTACTCGCTGCTTCTCCTGCCATTTGGCTGGAACTCGGGCGAAAAGCGGTCAAAGTCGGCCATATACTCGCTCTTGTTTGGAATCCTAAGTTTTCTCACCGCCTCGTCATTGCAATCGATCATCCGCCCCTCGCTGTCAAAAAAGGTTGAGATCAAGGGCATGTGATCGAACATGAACTTCATGCGGTCGTTTTCTACTTGCTGTTTAACCACTGTGTCAAGCAGGTCGTTGATGGCTATGGCCGCCTCGCGGTAGCCTCCCTCAAAGAGAGTCAGGTCAATTCGCCTTTCGCTGTTGTCGTTTTTCACATCGCGGGTGACGTTTTTTATCTCGTCGATCAGGCGGATGAACACCCGGGTCATAAACGCAAAAGCCTCGGACATCTCGTCGTTGGCCGGCCGCTGCACACTGGTCTTAAAGTCGCCCGCCATAACCATGGCCACGTTTTCGCGGACAGACCGCACTTTATTTTTAAAAGATTGCACAGTTAAAAATCCCAGCATAGCGGCCAAAGTAAGGGCGAGCACAAAGGCGCCGTACATAATAAAATTTATCCGGGTTTGTGCAGCGTCGATCGAAGCCCATATGGTCTCGCCTGCCTCAATCGCAAGGGCACGCATCTCTCTGAACATCTCATCAGCCGCGCCCGAATGGTCCAGCACATTGCCGTGGTCAAAGCTTTGGCTGCTGACCAAAAAGAAGTTGTCCCGGAAAATCGTATAAACCATGCTCACATGCTCGAGCGTCCCGGTGATTAAGTCAAGCCGCATTGCCTTTTCTTCGCCGGTAAACATGTTGTCCCCGCGAATGGATTCCTCGTATTGTCCGGCCAGCCCAATCAAGCTTCGGTAGTGATCGCCCAGGCGGTGCTCGGTGCTGCTCCATGCGGCCGCGCTGGCGCTTTGGCGCCATTCAGGACTCATCAGGGTTTCCCCGAGCAGCCTGCGCATCTCGGTAAACTCTTGGTGAAGCTCGGTGATGTACACCGTCCTGGCCACCACGTGATTCATGTTGTGGCGGTGCATCTCGTTCATCTGCCTGGATGCAACCCCGGAATAGATGACCGCAGTCAGAAATATTGCAATAATCAACACAAATGTGATAATCAAGCGAAACGTGATGGTTCTTGGCTGAATGGCCCTTCCTCGTAACATCTCACACTACGACCCTTCTTTGCTTTCTTGTTCCTCGTATTTATTTACAGTTAATTATATCAAATATTTCGGATATCACAATAGCTTTGCAGGCCGCGCCGTGAAAACACGGATACATTTCGGTTGATTTTTGGGGCAAAAAGAGCTAGAATAAAAACAGCGACCGCGCGCGGTCAGCCAGCAGCGCGCGGTCGGCAGGGTCGATCAATGAGCACCCGCGCCGGTTGTTTAGCCACGCCATCAAACATAAGCGGGGGGGAGTTATTATGGACGGCTCTACTTGGGTCATCGTGCAGAATATTTTTTTAGCCTTGGGCGGTCTGGGACTCTTTCTGTTAGGGTTAAAGATGATGTCGGACGGGCTAAAGAACATTGCGGGCAGCCGGATGCGCACCATTATCGGGAAGGCAACCGCCAACCGCTTTTTGGGTCTGCTGGTTGGGATGGTGACCACCGCGGTTACCCAAAGCTCGACCGCCACCTCAATCATGTCGATCGGCTTTGTCAACGCCGGACTTATGAACTTAAAGCAGTTCACAAGCATCATCATCGGCGCCAGCATCGGCACAACTTTCACCGCTTTTCTCTTTTCTTTTCGAATAGATTCAATCGCCCCGCTGTTTATCTTTTTGGGGATCTGCCTTTACCTCTTCGTTAAAAAGAAAAAAGTCAAGAGCATCGGTTTTATCGTACTCGGGCTTGGGATTTTGTTCTTCGGACTTTCAACTATGGGTGCGCCGCTGTTCGAGTTTTCGCGGCTGGACGGTTTTCAGCGTATGCTGCTCGCCTTTGCCAATCCACTGCTTGCTTTATTGACCGGCGTGTTGTTCACCGCGATTGTGCAGAGTTCGACCGCGACCATCGGGGTGATTATCGCCATGTACTTAAGCGGGGTTGACCTTTCGTTTACAACCGCCGCCTTTTTGGTTTTGGGCGCGAACATCGGCACATGCAGCACAGCGCTTCTTTCCTCTCTTGCGGCTGACCGCGAGAGCAAGCGGGCTGCCCTGATTCTGGCTGTTTATAAAATCACGGCCGGATCGGCCTTTGCGGTTGCAATCAGCGTGGTTCCGGGGATTTTGCCCTGGTTTCAAGAGCGCTGGGCGGACGGCGCTGTGCAGATCGCGATGTTTCACACCGCTTACAATCTTGTAGCTGCCACTGTTATGATCTTTTTTACCGGGCGCCTGGTCAGCTTTGTCTACAGGCTCTTGCCAAAACTGCCCGCCGAGGACAGCGCCATGCAGCTGATGCACTTGGGCAAAGAAAGCGAACAAACCCCCGCGATCACCTTTACGCAGGCGCACAGCGAACTTTGCCGGATGGGCCGGATGGCCGCAGCCAACCTGGAGCTGGCGCTCAAAGCCTTCTTCGAGCGAAATGCTGAAAAAGCGGTCGAGGTCTTTGAGACCGAAGGCGTCATCGACTATCTAAAACGGGAGATCACCGCTTATCTGATGCGGATACAGAGCACCAAGCTGACCTCCACCGACGTGGAGCGGTTGAGCGCTATGTTAAAAACGGTGTCAGACATTGAGCGGCTGGGCGACCACGCCGAAAACATCGCCGAATATGTACTCAATGACTGGAGCAGCGGGATCAGCATGTCCCCGGAGGCGACCAAAGAGCTGGGCACCCTGAGCAAAGCAATGATGGATACCCTTGCGATCACTTTGGAATCCTACGAAGTGCACGACCTTTCCCGGATCGGGCGTATCCACGAGATGGAGCAGGAAGTGGACGATCTCTCGGCACAGTATCTCGACAACCACATCGGCCGGCTGGACGCAAAGCGGTGTGACCCGCGCTGCAGTGTAATTTTCACCAGCATGGTCAGCGACCTTGAGCGGTGTTCCGACCACGCGATCAACATCGCCGAAAATATTTTGCCCACTTAAGGAGTACCCTATGTCAATCAAACCGGGCAGATACGCCCACTTTAAGGGGAACGAGTACGAAGTGGTCGGGGTCGCCAGCCACAGCGAAACGCTGGAAGATATGGTCGTCTATCGCCCGCTTTATGGGGATGGCAAACTCTGGGTTCGCCCGGCAGCTATGTGGGACGAGCCGGTCGAGCACGGCGGCCGGACGCTCAAGCGGTTTACCTACCTGGGCGGCACCGAATAAACGCATCGCCCTTTCCATATGGAATGTAAATTTCACTTTAACTATATATTGACAATAACAAGATTTGATGTACAATATATCGTATATTCAAAAACAGGGGGGGCTTGACAGCGTTGACGAAAGTGATCAAGCGGCACTATACAAAATCGCTAGAGAATTCAGGCAAAAGCGTCTACGACCTGTTCGAGTGGAAGACGGTAGACGTTGTGCTGACCAATTATTCCACCGGCCAGACGATTACCGATATGAAGGGACTTGCGTTCCCCGAGCACTACTCACAGAGCGCGTGTGATATCATCGCCAGCAAGTATTTTCGCAAAAAGGGTGTGCCCAACGCGCGCGGGCATGAGTGCTCGATGCGCGAGGCCGCACACCGGATGGTCAGCTTCTGGGTTGAATCTTTGTTGGATGAAAAGATGATTACCCCCGAGCAAAAAGAAATCGTCTACGACGAGCTTGTCTATACGCTTCTGGCGCAAATCTGGGCGCCGAACAGCCCACAGTGGTTTAACACCGGACTAAAGCTCGCCTACGGGATTCAGGGCTCGCCCCAGGACGTTTATTACTACGACGAGACAAAAGGCGAAGTGGCGCTGGCCGAAGATTCGTTCACCCGCACCTTTGGTTCTGCTTGTTTTATCCTGAGCATTGCCGATTCGCTCATGGGTGAGAAGTCGCTGACCGACCAGCTCACCACCGAAACTTTGCTGTTCAAATTCGGTTCAGGCGCGGGGACAAACTGGTCAACCATCCGCTCGAAAGACGAAAAGCTTTCCGGCGGCGGAAAATCCTCCGGCCTGCTCAGCTTCTTAAAAGTATCCGACCGAAACGCGGGCGCGATCAAGTCGGGCGGCACCACCCGCCGCGCCGCTAAAATGAACGTGCTCAATCTCGACCATCCTGAAATCTTGGATTATATCAACTGGAAACGGACCGAAGAAGACAAAGTGGCCGCGCTCGCCAAGATGGGTTACTCACCGGCCATTGACGGGGAAGCTTATGAGACGGTCTCCGGTCAGAACGCGAACAACTCGATTCGCATTCCCAACGCGTTTATGGAACAGCTCGACAACCCGGCCGCCGGCTGGAAAACATACGAGCGCACAACCGGGAACCTCGCCGGTGAAGTCCCGGTTGAAGAGATCTGGAACAGCGCGGCGCTCGCGGCCTGGCGGTGCGGTGATCCCGGCGTACAGTACGACGACATCATCAACGCCTGGCACACCTGCCCGGCGGGCGAAGACGGCCAGGACGGCGCAAGCCACAACCGCATCAACGCGTCAAACCCCTGTTCTGAGTACATGTTTCTGGACGACACCGCCTGCAATCTCGCGAGCATAAACATCGCGAAGTTTTACGACCCCGCCTCCGGGCACTTTGACCTGGAAAGCTATCTGCACACCGTCGCGCTTACCCAAATGGTACTGGAATCCACCATCCACTGGGGGCAGTTCCCGACCAAAGACATCGCGCGAAAGTCGTATGGTTTTCGGACCACCGGGCTTGGGCTGGCCAATCTCGGTACTCTGTTTATGCAGATGGGCCTGCCCTATGATTCAGATGAATCCCGCGCGGTAGGCGCCGCTTTGACCTCTATCCTGACCGGATATTCTTATTACACATCCTCGCTGATGGCCGCACAAACTTCGCCGTTCGCGCATTATGAGCAGAACAAAATCCAGATGAACCGGGTCATTCGAAATCACGCGCGGGCGGCGTCTGCGCTCGACTTTGCGTTCGAGAATTTGCCATACCGTCCGGTTGTGATTGATCACGACCTTTTGCATTCGCTTTCTCTCACAAATGTGTCGGACGGACTTAAGTCGATTTGGGCGGACACCATTCAGTCCGGGCAAGAGCATGGATATCGAAACGCGCAAGTCACCGTGCTCGCGCCAACCGGTACAATCGCGTTCGCAATGGACTGCGCATCCACCTCAAGTGAGCCGTTTTTTAGCCATATTGCTTACAAAAAGCTGGTGGGCGGCGGGTTTATGACCATTGTCAACCCCGCAATTGAGGCCGCGCTCACAAAGCTGGGTTATAGCGAAGCGCAAACGAGCGACATTTTGGCATACGTTTTGCGCACAGAAAATCGAGATGGCCGCGACATTCTGATCGACGGGAAAATCGAGGGCGCGCCGCATTTAAAACCTGAGCATTACGGCGTTTTTGACACAGCAAACAAATGCGGATCCGGCCAAAGATCAATCAGCGCGCAGGGCCATGTAAAGATGATGGGCGCGCTTTCGCCGCATGTCACCGGCGCGATCAGCAAAACGGTTAACCTGCCAAATGAAGCAACTGTCGAAGATATCAAAAACATCTATTTTCTGTCCTGGAAGTTGGGTGTTAAGGCGATTGCGCTTTATCGTGACGGTTCAAAATCTTCCCAACCGTTAGAGTCGGCAAAAACAAAAACCGGCACGAGAGATTTTGAAGATTTTAGCTACAAAGAACTGATTGACTATATCCATGCAAACCGGACTTCAACTCGTGTAAAACCAACCGGAATCCGCAGCGCCCACGTGCACGAAGCGTCCATCGACGGGCTTAAGCTTTACATCAGCACATCCTTTTATGACGACGGTCAGCTTGCCGAAATTTACGTAACTTCCGGGCGGGAGGGTTCGCTCGTAAAGGGCCTGCTCAACAGCATTTCAAAAACGATTTCGGTCATGATGCAATACGGTGTCCCCCCCGCTGATATCGCGAAGATGTATCGCGGTCAAAAATACGAGCCAAGCGGTTTCATCACCGACCACCCGTACATTAAATATGTAGATTCCGTCTCAGATTTAATCAGCAAAATTATTGACATTGAACTCGGTGATTACACCTATTGTCAGGTTAAACCAAAGACTTGGAATGCTGAAACTTTTAGCGAAAAATCGACTAAAAAAGGCGGATATTCTGCCGCGGAATACATTCACGGCGAGGTTTGCAGAAACTGTCAAAGCACCAAACTTGTCAAAAGCGGCGTATGCAAGGTTTGTACCGAATGTGGAACTACAACCGGATGCAGTTAGCAAACTTCACTCATTTTTACAGGTGATACTATGAAATCTTTTGATCATCAATATTTGGATATTGCCGAGAATATTTTAAACAATGGCTATTATGATTCCAACCGCACAATCAACAAAACATATAAACTTCCACATCAAATTATGCAATTCGATTTGGCGCATTCTTTCCCGATTTTAACCACAAAACGAGTGGCGTTTAAAACTGCTGTAAAAGAACTTTTGTGGATCTTTAAAGATCAGAGCAATAATGTCAAAAAGCTGCAAAAAGAGAACGTGCATATCTGGGATGAATGGATGCTTGAAGACGGCACAGTCGGCACTTCTTATGGCTATATAGTTGGCAAGTATAATCAAATTGATCAATTAATTGATACGTTAAAAAAAGACCCGCAAAGCCGCAGAATGTTGATTGATTTGTGGCAAATTCCACACCTTGATACCGGCGCGCTGCATCCATGCTGCTTCTTGACCGTTTGGGATGTAAGCTTTGGCCGGCTAAACTGTATGCTGGTTCAGCGCAGCGGGGATTGGCCGCTCGGTGTGCCTTTCAACACCAGCCAATATGCGGTTTTGACGCACATGCTCGCCCAGGTCACCGGTCACAAACCCGGGCTTTTTACTCATGTAGTCAACAACGCGCACATATATGAAAATCAGCTGCCAGGTATAAAATTACAGCTTGAACGGCGGGCAAATATCTTCCCGCCACCCAAATTGTGGCTCAACCCTGAAGTTCAAAATTTCTATGACTTTGTGATTGACGATGTTCAATTAATCGACTATCAATGCCATCAAGGCATTGATATGGAAGTTTCAGTATAGGAGCTGATTTTATTCTTTCGTGTATCGCTGCAATCGGCGCAAACTACGAGTTGGGAAAAGACGGTAAAATGCCTTGGAATATCGAGGCGGACTTGCAATATTTTCGACAAAAAACGATGGGGAAAACCATTGTCATGGGCCGTGCCACTTTTGAGAGCCTGCCCTGTATTTTGCCTAAGCGGCAGCATCTGATCCTAACGCGTGATCACACTTTTAAAGTTGAGCACCCGGCGGTAAAAATCATCTCACATTTGGATGATATCGCACCAAATATTGAACCCTTCGACGAAAATTTTGTGATTGGCGGCGGACAAATTTACTGCGCACTTTTACATCACTGCGAAAAACTATATATCACACGAATCGACAAATCGTTTGACGCCGACACTTTCTTTCCTCAAATAGCGGAAAAGGACTTTAAATTGGTTGACATATCCGAGCGATTCTACGACCAAAGCGAGGGCGTTCACTTTACTTTCGAAACTTATGAAAAGCGCATTTAATCAATCATCAAGTTGAATGCGCGATCCGGTTGCGCCTTGTTGGCCCTGATATTTACCGCTGTAAGGGTTTTGCGCCGGAAAATCCATCTGGGCAAAAACAAGCTGCCCGACCCTGCGCCCGGCTAAAAGTTCAATTGCCCGGTCACTCGCGTTAAACAATTCAAGCGTTATCTCGCCTTCAAATCCAGGATCAACCCAACCGGCATTTTGTATGAAAAGGCCCAGCCGCCCGATCGAACTTCGGCCCTCTACAAACGCCGTTAAGTTGTTGGGGAGCCGAAAATATTCGATGGTGGTGGCCAACACAAATTGCTTTGGCAATAGCAAAAAGCGATCTGCGGCAAACGAATGGTAGGCAATCGGCTGATCCATTTTAAGGACGCTGTCGCCGCTTTGCATCACGCTGAACGAGCTGCCCAAACGCACATCCACACTCGCGGGCTGAATCTGTTTATCGTCAATTGAGCTAATTCCAAGCTCGCCTGTTTTAAGCAAATCTCGAATCGTTTTGTCAGACAAAATCATTAATCAAACCTCCGCCACCGCATTTATACAATACAGGCAATGTTGTCAATTCACTGGCATTATACATTATAACGCGCGAAAAGGAAAGTTTTTTCGCGCGTTTTTTTGTTGTTTATGCGTAGCCAATGATCGTTGTTCAATTATTTTGTACTTTACCAATAAAACAATTTCCTATTGATAATAATTTTGCTATATTTCAAATAGAGTTATGCAAAAATTCATCGTGAGAGGATGGCGCGACATATGAGCCATCAGTTAAATGCCCGATGCCCGCTAAAATCTTCAAAGTTCTGGTCAAGCTAGGCGACGTCGTTTCTGCCGGAGATATTGTCATCGTTTTAGAGTCAATGAAGATGGAGATTGATGTTGAGACCGAAGACGGCAGCACTGTCAAAGCTGTGCCGGCCGTTGTCGGCGGAATGTACCTAAAGGGCGATATCCTTGTTGAGGTCGACTAGATCACAAACTGTAAACGACCTGATCAAAGACAAGGCAATCAAATGCCTGATTGAGACAGTTCCCGGGCTGCGTACAAACATCTTTCACTTTGACTCTGAAGTTTTGGACTGAAAAGGTTTGATCGCACAGGTCAAAGAAATCGAGTTACAATTCAAGAACGTCGAGACACTCAGGATTAAGTCGCGGGTGATCCGCCTGCCTATTGCTTTTGAAGACAGCGAAACCAGGAAAGCGGTCGAGAAATACCGCGAAAACATCCGCTCAGGTGCACCCAACTGTGAGGGCGGTTACAATCTGGACTACATCGCCGCAGTAAACGGAACCACCAAACAGGAGGTCAAAGACAAAGTACTGACCACCGAGTGGCTTAACAGCGGGTGTGGATTTTGGCCGGGCGGCGGATTCTTCCGGCCGGTCGACCCGCGCTGTGCGCTGGTTGTTCCCAAGTACAACCCGCCCAGAACCTGGACGCCGGAGGGTGCGGTCGGGATTGGCGGCCCGTGCATCTTTACTTATACCACCCCGGTCGGCGGCGGCTATCAGCTGTTTAGCAGGACCATCCCGACTTTCCAGTTCGCGATGAAGCGCCCGCAGTTTAAAGGCAACCCCTGCCTTTACCGGAATGTCAACCGAATCAAGTTCTTTGAAGTTTCTGAAGACGAGATTCTCGACATCTACAAGCATGTGCATGAAGAAATCGATTACCGTTATCAGGTTGAAGACGGCGAAATCGTGGTCAAGGATTACCTCGCCTGGCTAAACCGGGAAGACATAAAAGGGTACCGGTTGGGTGCCCTTTCGTTTGCGGGTATTTGGGGTCTGTTTACACCTAGGGCGTGTTGACACAAAGCTGAACGCCCGTATTTTGGTGAATTTTGAGCCTTTCATCGTTGTCGTTACAAAGTACTGACGATGAGCGCCCATACAGCGAAGAGTCTCAGCGGAATACATA
>WRBI01000007.1 GCA_009784625.1 Oscillospiraceae bacterium
CTTAAGCGGCCTTTTTGGTTACTTTTTTGGTCGTGGAAAAAAGTAACTCGGGGGCTTGGGGGCGAAGCGCCCCATTTCATTTCCATCGGAGATTCCGATATGTCCTTATAGCCCGAAAGGCAACGATATCGAAGATTCCGATAAAAGTCCTTAATGTCCGAAAGGCAAGGACTTCGGAAATCTCGATCAAAAAGCCCTTAACGCCCGAAAATCAAGGATATCTGAAATCCCGATTAAAAACCCGAAATTCCCAAACGCAAGGCAAAAAACACAACCACCCCAAGAAAAAACATCGCCCCGCAATATAAATCATCACGAAGCGATACCATCAACTATCAACCTGATTTCAAAATCTTGTGCCGCCAAAGCAACCAAAGCAACGGATCAAGCGCTCGGTGCGGGCTAATCCGCTCAATCTCGTTTTGCGGGCCGGGTGACGCACCCAGCGCACTCAGTCCAAAGAACGAATAATCGGCAAACTGGCTTTGCACATGCCGGACAAGCTCACCGGCACCCCAGCTTTCGAGCAACGCCATCACTTCCATATTGCAGCTGGAAATATCCGAACCGCTGAGCATCGGCTTGCGCAAATTGCGGGAAGGATCCCCGATAAAGCTGGCCGGGTCAAGATGCGGGTAAAGGGTATCCAACTTGGTCAGGCAGACCGCTATTGGAATCCCGATCTTCTCGTTCCCTTCAAGGGAAAGCCCGGTGCGCAACAGATGAACGGTTCGTAGCAGCAGTGCCTGCGGGTTGGCGTCCAACACCGGCTGTTTTTTGGCTTTGCGCACCTCTCTGATCTGGGGCAGCTGACTGGGCTCAATCAGAAAGATAATCCCCCTGGCTGTTGACAGTCCTTTGCTGTGAGCGGACATCTTCTGCTGGCTTTCAAGGTTTTTACCGCAGCTATCGTAGAAAGTCAGGCCGACGCTCTTGCCCACTTCGCTGTCCTTGTCCCCGAAGATCAGGCTGTAAGTCAGCGGGTTTAAGTCTTCCTGGGCAGTGGTCGGGATACAGACCCCCTGCTCGTAAAGGGGTCGGCGATATTCCCGCTCATAGTAATCCATTGTCCGATCCCCGCCGGTCGGATAAAGTGTCGCGTCGTAAAGCTTACACATCTCACCCTTTAGCTGGTCGATCAAAACAGCCAGAAAGTTGCTCTTGCCGCTCCCTTCCGAACCCAAGAGGAAGATGCGCATCTGGCTGCGGGTCATCTCTTCTTCTTCCAGCTCAAAGCCGCACTGCGGGCAGATGCGCAGGGTCATCACCTGACCGCACTCCTCACAGGCAGGTTTATCCTGGCCGTCGCCTTCCTGTTCGCCTGCCGGGATACCGGCTTTTCCGCAGCCCAAAGACTTGCAGGCATACCGGTAGTTTTCAAGGGGGCTCAAACACTTGGGGCAGCTCTTCATTGCAAACCGTCCATTCCGCCGGATGCCTCCGGCAATCTGTCGTTGATTATGTGATTTTAAGTTCCCCTGAAGGCAGAAGCCGGAACTTTTTGTACTGCCCGTCATCGATGAAGAATACGCGCATATGTGCGCCTGATGGCAGCCGGTCAATCTGATATTGGAACTCAACCTCGCCGTTCACCCGCGGGGTTTGATCAATCAGCGCCAAGCTGTCGCCGTCCTGCCGGCTGAGCGGCAAACTGTTGTTTTTGATAACCAGCTCAATCGGCGGGAGAGTGAATCCGGAAGGCCCGTGCAAGGTGAGTGAGAGTTCGGCCTGTTTTTTGAGCGGGCGCTTTCTATAGCTAATGCGGTAGAATATCTCAGCGCGCGGGTTGTACTGGAACGCAATCTGTGCGCCCTCGGACACACCCTGTTCCCCTTCGGGGGCGGGGTAGCTGGCGAAAACCTTGAAGTAATAAGCGCCCGGCGCAAGCTCACGGAGTACCACGCCCGCGTCGTAATCGTACTGTTCCCGGGTTACTTTCATGGTGCTCAGCCCAAGCTCATCGACAAAAGCGGGATAGCCGTCGTTTTTATAGGCAACGATCACTTCGTTAAGTCCGACCGGCCACTTCATATTCAGGTAAAGGTCGCCGTCAATCAGATCGGCCGTCAAGTTCTCAACATCCCGCAGATTGGTCAGGTACTGCGGCTGGCCGACCACCGCATATTTGCCGACCACTATGGCCGCAAAAACGTATATCCCGCCGGTAAACGAGTGCCGAAACCGGCCGCTGTCCGCGCTTCTTGTGTGCAGCGCCAAGTTGCGGTAGTGTGCGAGCAGATCCTGCACCGCGAACATCTCGCCGATCTTGATGGCCGGCTTCTTTGTGCTGGCCAGCAGGATGAGGTCGGCTGCGTCCATTCCGCTCCAGTTGACCACGTACTCGTTTTCGTAGTCGCTCTTGACTATGCTCAGCCGCTCAACCGGAGCGATAATTTTACGCGGGGTAATAATATCTGAAACACCTTTTGAGACCACCTGCTTGCCGTCCACCGAGTAGACCGCACACAGATAGTACCAGTACTCGACATCGTTTTTAATTTTCGAATCCACAAAGCTGTCAATTCGTTCAGTTTCGAGCAGGATGCCGTCTTCCGGAGCAGTCGGGCGCTCGCCGCCAAGCTTGCGCCAAATGATGACTTTGCGGATATCCGGGTTAAAAGCCCAAGTCAGCTGTGCACCCTGGTCGGCCGGAAAAATGCGCAGCTGCTCGATTTCAGGCACGACCATAATCGGCCCAAACGATGAGCCATCTTTCGAATAGCTGCTCCCGCGCATGGCATAAACTTTGTAATGGTACTCTGTCAGCGGCTCCGCGGTTTTGTCCATAAACGAGCAGGCCGGGCCGTTGTAAAGCACATCGCCGTCAAAAGCGGTAAACGGCGAATCATCCCGCTTGCGGACAACCAGATAACGAATCATCCCGGGGCTGTCACTTGCCTGCCAGTTCAAATTGACCTGCCGGCCTATGTTTTCGCCCTTCAATCGGCTGGGGGGCGCGGGCGGGTATGCCGAAAGCATCCGGGTCAGTTCCATACTGTCGGTGACCGCCGCCGCCAGTTGGAGCAGATGATTTATGTCCGGTGCGTCTTTTTTAGAAAGCTTATCCAGCTGGTTTTCAAGGTCGGTGACCATCCGCTTAACCTGCTTGACCGTAGCGCCGGGCAGCTTGATTCCTTTTTCCTCCGCTTCGGCAATCAGTTCAAGGGCGGCGTAGTGTTGATTTTTAGAGACACAGTCACTGAGTTGGTCGACGTATGCGCTGTACCGCTTTTCCAGCCCCTGTGCCCGCGATTCAAGCTGGGCGATCTCGGGGTGGTCCGGCCAGTATTTGGCCGCGTACTCAAGGTTCCGCTTGGAAGTTGACCAGTTCCCGTCGATGACCGCGCCCCTGGCCGTTTCCAGGTATCCGAGCGCCTTGACCATATCCCCGATCAAAAAACCACATCCGGCGCAGGCGGCCGGGCCCTCTTCATAAGGGGTGGCACAAGCCGGACAATTGCCTTTGGTCGGGGCGGCACAGTGCTGACAGACCACGCTTTCCCGCGCGATCTGGTTTTTACAGGCGGGGCATCGGATAATCGGCTTTTCCGAGCCAACCGGAATCCGGTAAGACTCGCAGTAACGCCTTATATACTCCTCGGCCTCCAGCACACTGCATCGATAGCTCTCAACTCCGTAGTTGATCAGCCGAAGCAGAGATTCATTTCCGATGTATTTCTGCCTGGTGAATTCTTCGTCCACCATCTCACCCAAAGCCGGGTACTTGCTGATTTTAAGGTAGCGGTCGTACTTTTGCTTTGCGTCAAAGCTCTCAAACAGCCGCAAACAGATGCCGGCCAGCTCCTGGGCGGCCACCGACTCAGCTGATTTTTGGCCGCCGGCCGCACGCCTGCGCTCTTCGGCGGCGCCGGTCAGCTTTTTGATGGACGAGTAACGCGGCTCACCCAAAAACAAGTACAAATCCCCAAAGCCCAGAATACCCAGATCCCGCTCGATGGTCTTGGCGGTCAGCCGATCGAGTACTTCGCCAGGCTCTTCCGTGTCCTCGCGCTCAGGCGGGTGCTCGGATACCGATACCTTGGCCAGCTTGTAGACGGTCTCCTGGTCGATTCCATAAACTTTGTACTTGGCGGCAATCGCGGTAACTTCCCGCGGGAGCAGGTGACCTTTTCCTTCCAATATTCTCAATTCGGCTTCAAATCGGCGAGCCATCTCTTTCAGGACAACTTTGGCTTGTTTGGCCTCGTTTTTGCGGGAAACCGGATCGAGCAGAGTTTGTTCAATGTCGGAAAGGGAAGCCAGATAAACAAGCGCGAGCGGACGCTTGCCGGGGTGGTCTTGCCAGCGCGTCCACTCTTGCTTTTTCTTGCCGATTGCCGCGCGGATCACCGCCGGATCGCTGGCCGGCGGATCACTCGGCAGCTCAAGTAAGATGAAGTAGTTTTCCCTATCCATGTCGGCCCCCTGTTGATT
Source organism: Oscillospiraceae bacterium (assembly GCA_009784625.1). GTDB lineage: Bacteria > Bacillota > Clostridia > Oscillospirales > Ruminococcaceae > WRAV01. The sequence continues at coordinate 4,435 of WRBI01000007.1, forward strand.
CAATTAACAGTTGACAATGTACAATTAACAATGTTGGCATCGCTTCGCAATATTTTAAAAACTCATCCGCGAAGCGGATACATTCATTGTCAATTGTCAATTGTTCATTGTCAATTGCCCTTAAAACACCGCCGCGTCTTCAATTCTTTGCTTGGCCATTTTGAATTCGCTTTCGCTGATCGCGTCGGCAGTTTCAAAGCGGGCGGAAACTGTGCGTCCCCCGGTGTTTTCTTTGGCTTCGAGTTCGAGCAGGCCGCCGTCGCCCAAAATAAACTCAATCTCAATCGGGCTGCCGGCCGGCAGCCCCTCGGGCAGCTCCAAGATGGCCTCGCCGATTTCTGTCCCTTCGTCAGGGGCAGCGATCTCTTCGGACGAAAGGCTCTCAAGCACACGGATGGTAACTGTGCGCTGTTCGTCCGCAACCGTAAAGAACTTCTTGACTTGAGCGGCCGGCAGCTCGGCGTTCTTGAGGATCATATTGTAGAGCACTTCGGCGGGTTCGGCGGATTCTTCTTCGTTTTCGACTTCGGCCGGTGCGCTCTCTTTGAGCGAGCGGAAAGCAATCGTGCCAAAGCTGCGGCTGGTCACGTTGATGATATCGATATCGGCGGTATCGCCCGCGTCTTCGGTTTCCATCTCGACCTTTTGGGCCAGTTCTTTTACCTTTGCCTTGCCCGATTGAATCTCCCTGCGAACTTGACTTTCGCTTTTTCCGGTTTCGGCCGCTGTTTTCTCGATGACTTCAGAGAAGAACGCCTGGCGATTGGCGAAGATGGCCGCCCCCTTGGCGACCGACTCGTCCGGGTCAAAAATCTTGACCGGCACCGAAAACTCTTTTTGTATCCTGGCTTTAACCTGTGGCATACGGGTGGAGCCGCCGACCATCAAAATCTCGGCGAAAGCCGACTTGTCGTAGCCTTTCTTAGCCGCTTCTTCCAACATCTCCTGGGTAAGCAGGATGGTGCGCTCAAGCAAATCGCCGGTCAGCGCGTCAAATTTTTCACGGGTCAGCTCGACCCTGGCCCTGTCCCCGCCAAAGTTTACGGCGATTGGGGCTTTGTCGCGGGCAGACAGCATCTTCTTGGCCCGCTCAACCGACAGGCTGAGCTCTTGGAAAGTTTCCATATCCGAGAGGATGTCCACCGTCGACCTGGTCTGACGGGCGAACTCCCCGGCCACGTACTCGATGATGCGGTCGTCCCAAAGCTTGCCGCCCAGCGAGTGGTCCCCGCCGGTGCAGATGACTTTAACCGCGTTCGAGCTTATGTCGATCATGGTGATGTCAAAGGTACCGCCGCCCAAGTCGTAGACCAGCACAACTTTGTTATCGCTCAGGTCACTCACCCCGTAGGTGATTGCGGCAGCGGTCGGTTCATTGATGATGTTGAGCACATTCAGACCGGCCAGCTCCCCGGCTTTTCGGGTGGCCTCCCGCTCGGCGATCCCAAAATAAGCCGGGCAGGTGATGACCACATCGGTAATAAGCTCACCCGGACCTAACTTGCCCTCACCCTGGAGCGCCGTGACCGCGTCGCCCACCACTTTTTTGAGGATATACGAGCTGACTTCTTCGGGTGACCGGTCAGCTCCTTGAATATACCAGGCCGCACCCGGCTGGCCAATACTCCGCTTGACAAAACTGACCACATCTTCCGGGTAAAGCTTAGAGCTTTCCTTGGCGGGCGTTCCCACCACGACGTTATTGGGCGACTCAAACAGAACAACCGAAGGGGTGGTCAACTCGCCCTCCGAGTTTTTTTGCACCACCGGCTTGCCGCTCGCGTCTATATACGAGACGCAGGAGTATGTGGTGCCAAGGTCAATGCCAAGTACTTTGTTCATAAGCGGTCTTTCTCCTCATGCTGGATTAAGTCGTCAGCAGCTGTAAGGGCACTCGCCGACGGTATTTCGATCTGGCGCCGATATTTGCCGCCTTTAGAACCTGTGGACAATACTCAAAACGCCCCCGATCCGGCGATTTTTCCGCTATCTTTCGTCAATTTCCCTTGGAATACACAAAATATTCCTGCGGGAATTTCCTTGCCTGGCGAAAATATCGCTCGGCTCGTGTGCATTTCTCGTTATTGACCACAAGTTCTTAGTCGTCTGCTTTGTCTGCCTTTTCCGGCGGCTGGTAGAGATAGACACTCACCCGTTCCTGCCGGATGACTTTGCCGTTTTTCTCCCAGCCTTGGGCGTGGCGGGCCGCGATCTTTTTGTCCAGCCGCTTCTTTTCGGCGGGCAATGTGGCCACAATCTTCTGGCGGCTGATGTCGATTGAGCTGCCTTCGTGCGTGTAAGGCTCAATCCCCGCGCGGTAGAGGACATCCATCAAGTCGACCTTGACCCCTTCAAAAAGCGAGAACATCCGGCGGTAGTTTTCGGCGTTGAACTGGCGGGTGCGGTAGGCTTCCATCGACTTTTCTATGTCATCGATCAAGCGTATGACATCTTCCTCAATCGGGCGGGTGAGCGCGTCAAGCAAGTTGTTCTTGTACTGTTGAAGCTCGGCGTGCATCTGGTCAAAGAGGGATTGCTTGTGTGTGTCCGTCTCTATTTTCTGCAAAAATAACTGCCTTAATTCACCGACCTGCGCTAAAATGCTATCTTCGCCCTCATGATGCTCGCTGATTTGCGGGTGCTCGGGGGCGGATTCCGGCTTATCCGCGGGTACAGGCGGCCCCGGCCATTCCAGGCCCAGCCAGTCAATAAACCCGGGCGCAAGCGCTTTATAAAAGGGCCTGTGCTCGATATAAGAGTAGGCTTCAAACAAAATTGCGTAGCGGCCGCGAAGCTCGATCTGCTCCTCGCTCAGCGATTCGCTGAGCAGAAATGACCGGAGGCGCTCGTAAAGGGCAAACAGTTCGCGCCGACCGTCGGCGGCCTGTGTCGGGGTCAAAAACTGCGGCAAGCGCAGGGAAAGCGACCCGCCGACCGGGTGTTCGCTGCCCGGCGCAAAGTCCTGTTGCTCACAGCGCGAAAAGCTGATCAATTCCCCGTTTTCTGGGCGAAATAGCGCCCAGGCAAACGGCCTGCCCCGCACAGGCGCTTGATCGTAATAGAAAATCGCGTCGGCCAAATGGCCATCCAAGCCCGTTTTAAGCGCAACAGGCAGCGAGCAGGCCGCGGACGCCGAAAAGCCAAAAACCGGAGAATCTTCCCGCAAGAAGAGCTGTGCGCCGGCAGAAAGGTTTCCCTGCTCCAAGTGCATTTACCCCCAGTTTCGAATGTTGAAATGGCAGAGAGCCGGTCGCCGCACAAGACGGCTGCCCAGACCATTCTAGCATGTCCGGATACAAAAAACAAGCGGCAAGATACCCGGCCGCTCTTGCCCGGCGGTAGGGCTGCCCCCGGTTTTTGGACGGCATGTCGGCTTTTCGCTTACTGAGCATCCTCTTCTACTGTGCGGTAAGGGATCTCATCTTTGTTGCTGGGCAGACGCTCAAAGCAGATCGGGCAAAAGTATTGGGACGGTTTTGGGTAGGACGGCTCACGGAAAGGCGCGCTCAGAACGGCCTGGTCGTCCTCATCCTGCTTGGCCTGCGCGGTCATCAGGTGTTCGCCGCAAAAAGGGCAAAAATAAGCGATGGGCGGAAAACTGGACATCCGCTCATACTTGTCGGGATTTCCGCCAGAAAAGGCCGGATCGTTTTCGCTGTCAAATACTTCGACATACGGCTCTTCGTGCCGTACCGGCGCCGTCTCATTCTTAGGCGGTTCTTTTTTTAAGCCGACAATTCCAAAGAGGTTGTCAGCCGCGATGTTGCCCGCAAAGTTTTGGGCTACAAGCAGTTTCCCCCAGTACATTCTGCCGATTTCCTCTTTGCACATCGGGCATTTGGCGGTGTACGCGATATTTGCGTCCGCGCTGGCAATCACATCGGTCTTGATGATCCAGCTTTCGTCCAAATATCCGAAACAACTCGGACAAAGCATAAGTCCCTCCGATATTCACTAACCTTTTAAGGTTGGCTCCAGTTCTCCGGCTACTTCAAGCGTTTTTTGGGCGACCTCGCGGTAGCGGGCAACCAAGTCTTGATCAATCTCACCGGCGCCCAGTTTTTCCATCAGGGTGGCGCTCACTTCAAACAACGCGGTCAGGGACAGGTTTCCGGTCATCCCTTTAATGGCGTGGGCCACTTCCGCCCCGCCTTGCAAATCGCCGGCGGCCAGCTTCTCTTCAAGCAATGCCATCTCTTTGTTCGCAATGAACATCCCTAACATTCTGGCGTAGAGCTTTTGGTTGCCCCGCACTCTGCCCAGACCCTCTTCGAGGTTTATATAGGTTGCTGTGTCGCCCATTTAGAGTCTCACGTCCTCTCACTGATATTGTATATATAGGTTCTTAAGCATCCGCTTAAGATTCGGATTCTTCCCAGTTGTGCCAGATTTCCTGCACATCGTCGTTTTCCTCAAGCAGCTCAAGCAGCTTTTCCATCTTTAGGGTCATCTCTGCCTCTAATCTGACATAGGTAGCCGGGATGTACTCGGCCTGTGCGCTGGCAAAAGTATAGCCCTTGCGTTCCATTTCTTCCCGCACCCCGCCGACACCGTCCGGCTCCGCGGTAACTTCGACTCCGTCTTCTCCGAAGTAAACGTCGAGCGCACCGGCCTCCAGGCAGTCTTCGATTACTTTGGCTTCGTCGAGTTTCTCACCCAGGGCGATCAGAATCCCTTTTCGCTCAAAGAGAAAACCGACACTGCCGGTCTGACCCAAATTTCCGCCGTACTTGTCGAAGTAGTGGCGCAGGTCACCGGCCGTGCGGTTGCGGTTATCGGTCAGGCACTCGACCAGTAAAGCCACCCCGCTCGGGCCGTAGCCCTCGTATAAGATTTGCTCGTACTCGGCTTTGTCGCTCCCCGCTTTTTTGATGGCCCGTTCAATGTTGTCGCCGGGTACATTGAGTGATTTCGCCTTGGCGACGATATCTCTCAGCTTTCCGTTCACACTTGGGTCAGCCCCGCCCTCGCGGACAGCCAGGGATATCTCTCTGCCCATCTTTGTAAATATCTTTGCCCGCTGGGCGTCGGTCTTTTCTTTTTTTCGCTTAATCGTGCTCCATTTAGAATGTCCTGACACGAGAACCCTCCATCAAAAATATTTGCTCGATCATCTGTTCCGAAAGATCGGGATGCGGTACTCGCCGGTTTCGGGATCAAAGATGTCTTCGGGGCGCAGGTGTGCCCACTCAGCGAGATCCCACTCGTCTTCGTTTATGCCCTCATCTTGCTGTTGTTGTTGGTTTCCCTCGGTAACGGCCGGTTGTATTGCGACCACCAGGGCGACGCTGCCCCGGTCGGGGTTAAACGACTCCCCCGCCGCCGGTATGGTCTCAAGGATGGTGCCGGGCGGCACTTCGGTGTTCAGCCGTTCAAGCACATGGAAGTTTGCGACCTCCAGTTCAGCCAGAACCTGGATGGCGTCCTCAAGAAGCTCGCCAATCAGGGTTGGCATTTCGATATCTGACCGGCTGACCCAAAGCGCTATGTTGATCCGCTCGGTGACCGGCATCATCTGGCCGGGGGCCGGTATCTGTTCAAAGACAGTCCCGCCCGGCCACTCAGGCCTGCTCTCTTGTCTGACTGTGAAGACAAACCGCTCAAGATAGTCTGGGTCGTCTACAAAATCGGTGAGCCGGCTGCCCACAAAGTTGGGGACAGCCTCTAACTGGTGCGCGACAGCGCCGGGGGGACTCGCCGGCTCTTCGGTCTGATAGGGCTGTGAAACCGCGGGCATGCCTATAATATCCCCCAAAGTGGTGGTCACAAAGTAGTAGATGATGCCAACCAGCACCACCAGCATGACCAGCGTACCCAGTACCATGTATTTGAAAGTTCCACCGCCTTCCCGGCGGCGGCGGGGGGGGCGTTCACTCTGCCCTTCTTCGCTGGTTTGCCCGTGGCGCGGGGCTGGTTTTTTGCGCGGCTCCCCGCTGTCCCGCTGGACTTTTCCGCGGTCAAATACGGCGGTGCTGGAGGACGACTTTTGCTCGACCATCCGGGATAAAAAGGTCTGCACCGCCTGCAAGCGGTCTTCTGCAATCGGGTTCATCGCCTCCCAGACGGCGGCGGCCGCATTGCGGTTTAAGTCGGGCAGAAGCTCACTCAGGTGTGTCAGCTGGTTTTGCTCTTTGTCAATCCGGATGGATTTTGGCGGCACCACCCCGGTCAGGGTGCGGTAAAAGAGTGCGCCGATCGCGTAAACGTCGGTCCAGCTGCCCTGCCAGCCGTTGGGCGAATACTGCTCGGGCGCGCTGTAACCGGTGAACAGCTCACTGTCCAGCTCACTGCCCGAAGTGCGGGTGGCGCCCAGCGCAAAATCCCAGAGATAGAGCTTTCCGTCACCGGCCATGTAGATGGTGTAGGGTGAAATCCCGCGGTGAATATGCCCGTGCGAGTGCAGAACTTCCAAGCTGTTGACAATGGGCGCGAGCAGCGAGAACGCGTGGTGGTAGCTCAGGCTTCCGCCCTGTCCTTCCAGATATTCTTCAAAGCTGACGATATCTAAGCCCTTGTAAATGGCGTAGACCGTGTTATTTTCAGAAATGACGTTCTCAAGCGGAACGACCTGCTCGGTGACCGACAGCCGCTTAATCTCGTTGCAAACATCCACAAAGTCGGACATAAGGGCCTTGTAACCCGCGCCACAGCCGGAAAGCGGGCTGACCCGCCCGGTTTTCATATCCCGCTGGGCCATGGTGCGTGGAAAATATTCGCGCACCCAAACTCTTTGCCCAGCTGTATTGTCAAACCCGGCATAAAGCGCGCCCTCACCGTTTTTATGGGCGTACTCGCCCAATAGATAACGGCCGCCAACCACCGTGCCCGGCTTTACGTATTGTACGTCGTAAATATCGTCGGTCTTCCAGCCACAGATCGGACATGCCGCCTTTTCGAACGGCGCCATACAGCGCAAACAACGGCGCTTTGCTCCCTTTGACATGGGTTTCCACCTTCCAAAAAATACGAGAACCGGCCCGCTAAGCGCATTGCTTCTTCCGCCGGAGCTGTAGTGCGCGCGGCGACGGATCTGGATATGTAAATAAAAAGCGCAAAGTGATCCTATCTTAATAATACTCTGATCGCGGCGAATTTTCAAGTCGCAATCGGTAGGTAAATCTAAAAAAATATAAATGATTAAGCCGCCGGGCAAAGAGGAAACCTTGTCCGGCGGCAGATGCTTACATTTATTTTTGTCGAAACTTTGGCTTTAACAGCAAATATCCGGCCAACCCGGCTACCCCGGCTATGTAGAGCCCGACCCCGGACAAATTTCCGGAAGTTTCCGGTTCCCGTGAAACTTCGTAGATGGCCAACGGGTCGGGCAGCTGGGCAATGGGCGGGGCCGGCCTGCCGGCCTCCCCCTGTGGGGGCGGAACCGGTGGTGTGTTCCTCTCGGCCGGCGGTGGGGCAGCCGGGGCTCCGCCCGCATTCGGGTTTGGTGCGGTAATCACTCCGGCAAATCGGGTGGCGGCCTCCTGCGCGGTGTTGGTGTTAGAGGACGAAGACGGCGGCTGGGTGGACGGGCGGGCCGGTGGGCGAGGCGGCGGAGCGGGGTCGGGGTCGGGTGGGAGCTCTGTTCCCGGCGGCTGAACAGGCGGGGCCGGCGGCGGCTCACCCATCCGCAATGACCTTCCGGTCAGCTCAACCCAAGCCAGCGAAGTCCGGTCCGCGCTTCTGGTAAGAACGTTTCCGCCCGGATCGTTTAATTCTATCCAAAGGAACGCGGTGTTGGATGGCATCGCGCCGGCGCTGACAAAATCTTCGGCGATCATGATTCGGCCGTCTTCGGCCAGCTGTACCTGCGCGATTCTTTCCCGCCGAAGTTGGATCGGGACGGGTGTTCCGCCGGCCGACGCCGCCCCATAAGCCCGAACGCCCATCGGCAGGCGGGTGCGCGCGTCCGGCTCGTGTTGGATGCGCACAAAGTCATGGTTGTAATCGGACCCGATCAGTTGGTGCCACTCACCTTGATGCCGGGCATAAATCCCTTGGCTGTTCGGGCTAAAAAAGACATCGATCGCCTCAGGCGGACTGGCAAATGGGTTTGGCATATTGCCGTCGGGCGCGCCAAAGCGCAGAGCTTGTCCGCCCGCCGTGGCAAAGGTGCCGCGCGGGGTGTAAACGCGAAACCGGACATTCTCCAACCCGGACACGCGGTAGCGCACCGCGCCCACCCCCCGGTTTTGCTCGGCGGCCACCGTCAGCTGCATCTGATCCCTTGCTTCGGGCAGCCCGCTTCTCTGCCTGGGCTGCAGGTTATTGGTCTGCCTGATCCCGGAGGATACAACTTCCATCTCATCCACAAAAGTAATTGCATGGGCACCGAGCGTCAAAACACTCAGGCAAAAAATGGTGGTCAAAGCCGTTATCACACTTTTCACGCGATTAGCCGCCTGTCTGTTCATTTAATGTAATTCGACAAAATTCGACATGCATGTTCATGTTAAGTATATAGTTCATCGCGTGAGATGTCAATTATTATTCCCATGTTTTATCTTGATATTTTGCTAATTTTTTACATTAAACTCGGCTATTGCGCCAATTGTGAGGATAATTTTCAGCCTGTACTTTTAGTAATTGAAATTGACGAGAAATTGTGGTACAATTTTCACCACCGACATCACCAACGGAGGTTAAACATGCAACCCCAGGATAAGATTATACCAACACAGTCAAACCAGTCTTCTGACAAACTTTTGTCCTTGATCGAGCTTTTGTCCGAACAGCCCGAACCGATTCGGCTTCAGGACATCTCCCGGCTGAGCGGGCTGAACCCCAGTACCGCCCTGCGGTTTATCAACGCGCTTTCCCGCCGGGGATACCTCGCGCAGGATGCGGATACCGGCCGCTATTACCTGACCTTTAAGATATGCGGCCTTGCACAGAGCATATCCTCTCATATGAGTGTGCGCAAAATCGCCCTGCCATTCCTTCGGGAGCTTTCAAACGTCTTTAGCGAATCCTGTAACCTGGCGGTTGAGAGCAATATGTCGGTGCTGTATGTCGAGGTGGCCAGCTCACAAAACCGCACGCTGGTCAGCACCCAGCGGATTGGGAACGCCGCCGCCCTGCACTGCACCGGGGTCGGAAAATTGTTTTTATCCCAATACCCGTCCGACAAACTCACGGGGCTGCTGGGTCAAAGGCCGCTTGAAGCGTTTACCGAGCACACAATCACCGACCCGCAGGCCCTTGGCCGGGAGCTCGCGCATGTGCGAGCGGTCGGCTTCGCCTACGACAACGAAGAATGTGAGGACGGCACCCGCTGCATCGCCGCCCCGGTCCGCGACTTTACCGGAAAGATCGTGGCCGGAATCAGCGTGAGCGGCCCCGCCGTTCGGATGAGCGACGAACACATAGCCGAACACCTGCCCAGCCTGCTTGACTGCACAAAGCAGATATCCTTGCGCCTCGGCTGGCGAGAGGGCGCTTAACCCGGATGCGGAAGGCCGCAAATACCGGCCAAATTCATCCGCGCGACCAAAAAACCCCGTTTGTCGCTATCGGTATTTGTGCCCATAACACCTTGCGCATGGTGATAACTTGTGTTAAAATGACTACATATTTCAAGTGCACAGCGCACAGAAAAGGAGAAACTTATGAAACTTTTAATTATCGGGGCAGGGGGCGTTGGCACTGCTGCCGCTATGATTATCAAAAGAGCCGGCAAGGATGGCGATTGGGCTGAGAAAATTGTCGTCAGCGATTACAATTTTGACAGGGCCAAAGAAGTGGCTGAAAAAATCTGCGGCGGCGGCAAGTACATTGCGGCCAAAGTGGACGCCGGCAACGCCGGCTCGATCAAATCCTTGATCAAAGAGCACGGAATCACATTTGTAATGAACGCCGTTGAGCCGCTTTTTAACGAGTGCATCTTCGATACCTGCCTGGAAGAGAAAGTCGGCTACATAGACTGCGCCATGACCCTTTCCAAGCCCCATCCCGAAAAGCCGTTCGAAAAGTGCGGTGTCAAGCTGGGCGACTACCAGTTCGCCAAAGACGAAGAGTGGAAAAAAGCCGGAAACATGGCCATCTGCGGTTCGGGCGTTGAGCCGGGCGTGGTCAATGTGTTCGCCAAATACGCCGCCAACACCTTATTTGACAAGATTGATGAAGTCAACATCCGGGACGGCGACAACTACTCGGGCGACGACATCGGTTACTTCGGCTTCTCGGTCTGGACAACCATTGAAGAGTGTCTAAACCCCCCCATCGTATGGGATAAAGCTAAGGGCGGCTGGCACACCACCGAAAACTTCTCGGAGCCCGAAGTCTTTAACTTCCCCGGCGGGATCGGCGACGTTGAAGTCATCAACATCGAACATGAAGAAGTGATCATGGTTCCCAGAGCCATCGACTGTAACCGCGTCACCTTTAAGTTTGGCGTACCCCGCGAAACCCGCCAGCTGCTCAGCTTTTTGCGCGACCTGAAAATGGACGAGGCCACCAAAAAAATCAAAGTCGGTGACAGTGAAATCGCGCCCAGAGACTTTTTGGTCAAAGTCGTGCCCAACCCGGTCGAAGCAACCATGCGCATGGAAGGCAAAGGCTGTGCAGGCGCTTGGGTAACCGGCGAGAAAGACGGCCTTAAGCGGTCGGTCTATATCTACCAGATATCCGACAATCAGGACTGCATCAAGAAGTACTCGACCAACTCGGTCGTATCCCAAACCGCCATCGGTCCGGTTATCATGATGGAACTGGCTGCCAAAGGCATTTGGGATATCAAAGGCGTACAAATCCCTGAAAACTTTGACCCCAACCCGTTTATGGAGAGACTGGCCAAGTACGAATTCCCCGCCGGTATCCGCGAGATGGATTCCCCCTACGCCGATATGCTGGGCGAAAAGGCAATCCTTGAGAGCTTAAAGAAGTAACCATCCATACACAGCAAAAGCGGCGGGCATAATGCCCGCCGCTTTTGCTATGTACGCCGCTGTACCCTTTTTCGGCTCCCGCGCATATCCTAACGTTGGGCGACTGTATACAGCAGTCGCATCTTTCTGCCTACAGCGCCGGGGCAGTCTGCCGGCCGCCCAAACAATCAGCGAGGTGATTTTATGTTTATGCCAATTCTCTCCGGGCTTGTGGTGTCGGTTGACGCGTTTTTTATCGGCCTTTCACTCGGGCTTCAAAAGGGCTGCCGGTTTGTGTATCTTGCGCTCATCAATGTCTTTTTGTTCGCGCTCTGCGTCCTGGGCTTTTTGATTGCGGGGCAGATATACGAGCGGATCCCGTTCGAGCCGGACTATGTCGTCGGGTTTGCGTTCATAGCGCTCGGGTTATGGACCATCCTCTATTACTTTGTCTCCGAACAGTTGAGGCGGAGAAAGGGCGGCGATGAGGCAAACATCTCGCCAAAAACATTTGCAATTGTCGGCCTGGTTATGAGCGGCGAAGCTATGCTGATCACCATGGGCATTACCTTTCTCTTTCTTCCACACTCATCTTTTGCCATCCCGCTCACAGTCGCGCTTGCACATTTTGGATATTCTGCGCTCTCCTTTCACCTGGCAAGAACCAAGCGGATGAGGCGGATCCCCCCGGCGCTCAGCAATGTCGTTTCAGGGCTGGCGCTCATTATTTACGGAACAATGGCGCTGTTTTTGGATTTGGGCGAGTTGTTTACATAAGAGGCGATGACTATAGTATTAGATAAACGCTTTTTGCGTTGATTTGCCTACTCCCACTCAATCGTAGCCGGCGGCTTGCTCGTTATATCATAAACCACCCGGCCAACCCCACGCACTTCGCTCACAATCCTGCTTGAAGCCTGGTCCAGCACCTCATATGGAATCCGCGCCCAGTCGGCTGTCATAAAGTCGGTGGTAGTCACCGCCCGCAGGGCAATCGTGTAATCGTAAGTTCGATCCTCCCCTTTCATGCCCACCGAACGCATGTCGGTGATCACCGCAAAGTACTGGTTGATATCAGCCGCCAGCCCCGCTTTCTCAATCTCCTCCCGGAAGATGTAGTCGGCGTCCCGCAGGATGTCCAGCTTTTTCCGGGTAATTTCGCCGATTGCGCGAACAGCCAGCCCGGGGCCGGGGAAAGGCTGCCGCCAAGCCAGATATTCAGGCAGACCGAGTGCCAGGCCAAGGGCGCGCACCTCGTCTTTAAACAGGGCACGCACCGGCTCGATGATTTCGCGGAAGTCAACGTAGTCGGGCAGACCACCCACATTGTGGTGGGATTTGATGACGGCGGCCTCGCCGATCCCGGACTCAATTACGTCCGGATATATCGTTCCCTGTGCCAGAAAATCGACCTTGCCGATCTTTTTGGCTTCTTCTTCAAAAACGCGGATGAACTCTTCGCCGATGATCTTGCGTTTGGTTTCGGGATCGGTCACCCCGGCCAGCTTGCCTAAAAAGCGGTCGGCGGCGTCCACCCGGATCAAATTGATATCCCAATCTTTGAAGGCCGCCATGATCTGGTCCCCTTCATTTTTGCGCATCAGGCCGTGATCGACAAAAATGCAGGACAGCTGCTTGCCGATCGCTTTGGCCAACAGGGCGGCCACCACCGAGCTGTCTACCCCACCGGACAGTGCGAGCAGGACTTTGCCGTCCCCGATTTGTCCGCGAATTTCATCAACCGACTGGCGGGCGTAGTCGGCCATTGTCCAGTCGCCCACTCCGCCGCATACGTCAAACAAAAAGCTGCGCAGAGTTTGCTCGCCGCTTTGTATATCCTCAACCTTGAGGTTAAATTTCAGGCCGGCAGACACAGGGTCAATTCCAATGCCCATAATCGGCAGGTCAGGGGCAAAGGCGGCTGAATCGATTTTTGGCGTGTTCTTATTGCCGGCGGTGAGAATCAGCCCGATCGGCTTTTTTGCTTTTATCACATCCTGCGCCATTGTGTGCGGGTGCACCTCACAGTATATGCCAAGCGCCCGGACACGCCGGGCAATAATTTGACCGTATGGTCCACCGAAATCTAAAATCAGTACTGTTTGTCGCTCCATTGCTTTACCCTCTCCTTCGATCTTGTCTGCCCTTTAGTATAACATATTGAAAGCGGTGTTGACAACGGCAGTATATTCAATATAATGAATATACTGCGAGATAATCCATCGATGAAAGAAGACTGCGGGCAGTGGAAAAGAGAGAGGTTATGCACTACGAGGACTGGCAGTTAGAAGCGTTTGTGGGAAAAAAGCGGATTTTTACGAAGAGAAATGGGCGCGTGATTCCTTTTTCAGCCTGGCCGGGTTTCTGCTTTCTTTTATCTGGCTGTTACACCGAAAAATGTATCGTGAAATGATGATCATCTGCGGCGCATTCGTCCTGTTATGCACATTACTGGAGCATGGGTTCGGACTGGACTTATGGCGTGGTGCAGGGATGGGGGTTATGGGCGGTGTTGGAGGTGCAGGAGGTTCCATTTATCGCGGCAAATTCTTCCGCACCCTGAAAGAATCCGTTGATATGCCCCAAGAGGCACAGACCAACTACTTGCGTAAACAGGGCGGGGCAGCCCCCATTTGGAAAACACTTCTGTTTGTTCTGCTTTTCTTTGCTTTCACTGTCGTGGTCGAAATCATCTTTTTCGCTATTTTCAACTGATTACATACGAATTTTCGATGCAAGCATTTTGAATATACGCAGGGCTTTGAATCAAAGCCCTGCGTATATTTTATGGAATTTACTTCCATACTCTAGACACTGATACTAAAGCGGGTGATGTTATGCCGATTGTCGCCACACAGATTGTCTCGATCTTTTTGGCTGTGCTCTATACTTTTTTAGCGCTTGGCTCCTGCGCGGTTCCGCCGCCTGCCCCGGTGCTGGCCGTGCAAACCGAAATCCCGCGCGAGGTCACACATGCCCGCCGCCTAAACATCTTAAGTTCACGCGGCGAGGAGTCCCACGCCCTCATCCGCGCGGCCGGCCTGTTTATGGAAGATCATCCCGACTCGCTGATCACCGTACGGACAATCAGTGAGGAATCCGACTACCGCTCGGCTTTGCGCGCCCGTTTGCTGGGCGGTGAGCAGATCGACCTCTTTCACATTTTCGGCCACGCGGACATGATTGAATTGCTTGAGCATCTGGACGATCTGTCTGACCTTGGCTGGGCGGATGAAGCCACCGCCGGCCTGACGCACCCTGTCCGGATAGATGGCCGGCTTTACGGACTCCCCCATTCACTGGATGGGGTCGGGCTGATCGCAAATCGCCGGATCTTTGAGGCGGCGGGCGTTCCGCTGGGTGAGATCACCAGCCTTGAGCAGACCGAGGGCGCTTTCCGCGCTTTGCGGGAGGTGATGACCTCGGGCGCACTGGACAGCGTTTTTCCGAACTTAGAGACAGTCACCTCACTGCCCGGGCTGGATGACGATTTTATGAGCCGCCAGTTGGCTGATATCGCGCTTGGCGGCGAGTTCACATCCTCCGAACAGGCGGTGAACGCAGCCTCAATCGCCTACCTGAACGCCGACCCGATGGGGCTGTACCTCGCCATGCTTGCCAGGTACACAACTCATGGCCGGGGCTGGGCCATGCTGGTCGATATCCCACAAAGCGAACAGGTCGAGAACGGGCTGGCAGCCGAACGGGTGGCGATCATCCAGCAGAGCATCTCAATCTTTCCCCGCTTAAACGCCGCAAACCCCGATCTGGCCGGTGACCTCGCTTTGCTGCCCATCTTTTTGGATGACGAAGAACCGGGAATGGTCTACATCCATTCGCCGGTTTACTGGGCGGTCAACGCATCCTCCCAGGATGAGAGCAGGGCGCTTGCCCGCGACTTTTTGACCTGGCTATACCGCAGCGAATCCGGCGCAAGCTTTCTTGCGCAGGAAATGGGCTTGCTCTCACCTTTTCGGGAGGCTGCCGCACCGCGTGACAACCCGCTGGACACGCAGCTTCTCGCGCTGATCGGGCGCGGGCAATACCATCCCCGCCGGCACAGGGAGTTCCCGGCCGGGTGGCCGGCGCAGTTTTCCGGCGCTATCCGCGATTACCTCACCATTCTGGAAGTGGACTGGGAAGAGGTAACCGAGCGGGGCCGCGAAGACTGGTTCTACATCAGAAGCAGCAGCTGGGAACCGGGAATCGAGGGCTGGTAAAGCAACAAGCGCATGTCGGCAGCCGTGGCTGCGACATGCGCTTATTCTTGCAGGATGATTTGCACGGCCAGATATCCGCATACCAGCGCGAGACTGAAGTTTCCGCCATCCAAAAACAGATAGACGGACAGCGCGCTCAGCGGGACAAGCGCCAAAAAATTGACCAACAGCGAAACCCGCCGGGCAGCCTCCGGCGTGAGATATCTCTCACACAGGATTTCGACCACCCGCCCGCCGTCCAGATTGCCGATCGGCAGCAGGTTAAATGCGGCCACTGCCAGGTTGGCGGCGATCAGCAGAATGGTGCGCATCGACTGAAATGCAAACAGCCAGAGGCAAAGGGCCGTCATAAGGTTTGCGGCCACCCCGCCCAAGGCAACCGCCAGTTCCTTGCCATGGGAAACACCCCGCCCGCCCCCGCGAATTTGCAGGCTGACCGGGGTAAAGTGAATCTCAGTGACCCTCACATTACAGGCAGCCATCGCGATCAAATGCCCAAGCTCGTGGACGACTATAGGCAGTGCGATATACCAGAGGAGCAAATGACGCTCGACAAAAATGGCAAAGAGGGCGAGGGTCATAAAAAACCAAAAGCTGGCCCGCAGGCGGACATTCACCAACGGAATGGTCAGCTTTAAATGATCACGCAACGACTTGCAGATACCGGCCCAGTGCGTGCAGCGGGTCGGCGTACAGCCCCTCGACAATCACCGCAAAGTGCAGGTGCGGCCCTGTGGCAAGGCCGGTTGAGCCGACTTTGGCGATCCGCTCACCCTGATTGACGCGCATCCCCTCGCGGACAAGCACTTCGGATGCGTGGGCGTAAAAAGTTTGCAGGTTATGCGCGTGGCTGATCAATATATACAATCCGTATATCTCGTCTTCGCCAACCCGTTCAACTCTGCCGGGCAGGGCAGCCAAAATCCCGGCGCCGATGGGCGCGGCCAGATCAATTCCTCTGTGAAAGTCAACCCCGCCGCCCAGCGGGTGAACGCGAAAGGCAAAAGGGGATGTGATAATCCCCTCGAGGGGCGGGCGAATCCGGCTGCTCAAGAAGTAAGGCGCGAGGGTTGCGTCCGGCGGGGCGGGCATCATGTCCGCAAATCCGGGCAAAGAAGCCGGCGGCGACCCGCCGCCGCCCATTCCAAGCGCCTCAGGCAGCTGTGACTCCTCGGGCATCTGCTGGGGTTCTTCGGGGACAGGCGGCTCCCGGCTGCCGATCAGTCCTTGAATAAATTCCTCTATCGACGCAAAAATCCCGCCGGTCATTTCGGTCAGCTGGGTGAAATAGTCGCTCATCCCGGCGCTCTCCCCGCCGCCTACCAGGCCAATATATTCGCTCTTCATTCGCGCAAAGCGGTCCCCGTCCACCGACCGCACCAGCAGTGCGCCCGCCAAAATAATTACACACAGTATAATTTGAACGGTCAACGCAACGGCCAGCGCGTCCGCTTCCGGTTTTTGGGCCCGCCGCTCCCTGGTTTTTGCCCCGCCCCGCATACCCCTGGCCTCTCTTCCGCTTCTCATAAACATCCCCCGATTTCAGTTGACAGTTGATAATGGACAGTTGACAGTGATTGAATCCGCTTTGCGGATGGATTTTCACTTCGCGGCACGCAATCAAAATAAGGCTTGTATTTTCATCTTATTCGCAGGCAAAGGCAAAAATGCCGCCCCGCGCATAAACTGTGATAAATACAGTCATAAAGGAGAGCGACCCAATGTCAGAAAAACAATTCGCGCCAATTCCCGCGGGCGGGCACAAGCTCCCGCCCCTGCGCTATCCCTACAACGCACTTGAGCCGGTCATCGACGCAAAAACCCTTGAGATCCACCACAACAAGCACCACAAGGCCTATGTCGACGCGCTTAACAAGGCCGAGCTCGCTTTGGTCGACGCGCGGGCCAAAAACGACTTTGGCCTGATTAAGTTCTGGGAGAAAGAGCTTGCGTTTAACGGTTCGGGCCATATCCTCCACTCAGTTTACTGGGATGTGATGACCTCCCCCGGCAAGGGCGGCGCGCCCGGCAAATACACCGCCTACTACATAGACAATTACTTCGGCAGCTTTGAAGCGTTTAAAGGGCAGTTCGCGGCGGCGGCCAAAGCGGTGGAGGGTTCGGGCTGGGCGGTGCTTGGCTGCAGCCCATCCTTCTTCCGGCTGGAGGTTCTGCAGTGTGAAAAACACCAAAACCTCACCCAGTGGGGAATCATCCCCATCCTGGTCTGTGATGTTTGGGAGCACGCCTACTACCTGGAGTACCAAAATGAGCGCCCGGCTTATGTGGACGCTTGGTGGCAGCTGGTAAACTGGAACGCGGTTGAGGCAAGGCTGCTCAGCGCCGCGCGCGGCGTTTTACCCATTCAGTCAACCGGCGAATAAACTCCGCTCATGTATATCTAAAAGGCAGGAAGACGCAAAAGCGCGTCTTCCTGCCTTTTACTGTTATTTCACAATTTTATGATTGCCAAAGACAGGTTTACATGCTATGATACTATTGTGTTACCAACCATGTGCTATGATATAAAACACCGTGCTCGCTTTAGGAGGTATAGTTGTGTTGAATTACATCCAAACAGGGGACGCGCCTGCCGCAATCGGGCCTTATTCGCAGGCCGTTCGATTCGGCAGCCTGCTCTTCGCTTCAGGGCAAATACCCCTTGACCCCAAGACCGGGGAAGTAATAGAAGGCGACATCACCGCGCAGGCCGAGCGGGTCTGCCAAAACATTGCCGGCCTGTTGGCGGGCGCCGGAATCGGTTACGACAACGTGATCAAGGCCACCTGTTTTTTGGCTGATATGAGTGATTTTGCCGGCTTTAATGAAGTGTTTGCCAAATATTTCACCTCGAAGCCTGCGAGAAGCACCGTCGCTGTCCGCGGCCTGCCCAAGAATGTGCTTTGCGAGGTAGAGGTAATCGCCGCTGTTGAGTAAGCAAAACAAATTGGATATACTAAAACGAAACCCCAAGACATGAATGATCTGTTATTAGGGAGGGTGAAACTATGAACGTTAAACAGACCGAGATCCTGTTAGAGTCCGGTACCAATGAGCTTGAGATTATGGAGTTTACCATTTCGGGTGAGCTTTTCGGCATCAACGTGGCAAAAGTGCGGGAGATCATGAAGATCAGCCCGGTCAAAAAAATGCAGCACACCCACGACGCCATCGAAGGCATTTTTAAACCGAGGGGTGAGGTCATAACTGTCGTCGACCTTGCGCAGTATCTCGGACTGCCCGCCTCGGAAAACGACGAGCGGGATATCTTTATCGTTGCCAATTTTAACCGGCTTAACTTTGCTTTCCACGTTCATTCGGTGGTGGGCATTGACCGCATTTCGTGGACCCAGATCGAAAAGCCCGACCCCATCATCTACGGTGGGGAAGACGGAATCGCAACCGGCATCGCGCAGTACCAGGGCCGGCTGATCACCATTCTCGACTTTGAGAAGATCATCGCTGAAATCTCGCCCGAGACCAGCATCCAGGTCTCGGACATTGACCGCCTCGGCCCGCGCGCCCGGACAGAGAAGCCCATTCTGGTCGCTGAAGATTCTATGCTGCTCGCGAAAATGATTATCGAATCCCTGCACAAAGCGGGCTATACCAACACCACCAAATTCAACAACGGCAAAGAGTGCTGGGAATATATGTGCGAGGCCAAAGAGGCCGGCGACGCCATCGAAAACCATGTGGCTTGCCTGGTTTCCGACATTGAAATGCCACAGATGGACGGGCATCGCCTGACCAAGCTGATCAAGGCGGATTCTGTCCTCAAGGGCATTCCCATCATCCTCTTCTCATCCCTGATCAGTGAAGAGATGCGGATTAAGGGCAAAGAGCTGGGGGCGGACGATCAGATTTCCAAGCCGGAAATCGCAAATCTGGTCACCATTATTGACCGGCTGACCGCGTCTAAAGAGGCGCCCGCTGAGTAAAGATTTTGACGAAAACAATCGGGAATCGCAGTTTGCGATTCCCGATTTTAGGTATCGCTGTTTCACTTTAAAATCAGCCCGGCATTTGCGGGAATTTTTTTCATCGGGCAGGCTGACGCCTGTCTAAGAGCCTGTGTTCATAGACGAGACGTGCCGGATTGGCGAAAGATTTTTTCGCCATGCAAGGAAGTTTTTCGCAGGAATACTACATGTACTTTGCTGTTTCTGCCGAGCTGTAGGGGCACTCGCAGACGGTATCCTCAAGGAAAACTGACGCGGCAGGCGGAAAAAGACCCGCCAAGACGGCGCTTCGAGCTATGAACACAGGTTCTCAGATGGAGCAAATCAAAGCTCGGCGGAAAAAAACGCAAGGCGGGTTGATTGTGGAGTGGAGCGGATATACTACCAGTATACCCACCCGGAGTTGTGTGCATGAGATTGATTGAGCTTTTTTTGATCGCGGTCGGGCTTTCTATGGACGCTTTTGCGGTGGCTGTCTGCCTTGGGCTGACCATGGCGGTGGTTCATCTAAAGAAGGCGCTGATCGTCGGTCTATACTTTGGTTTTTTTCAAGCGGCTATGCCGCTGGCCGGATACCTGCTTGCCGGAAACTTCGCCGACATCATCGACCCATACGACAACATCGTCGCCTTTGCCCTGCTCGCGGTCATCGGCGGCAAATTGATCCTTTCCAGCTTTAAAAAAGAGGAAGAGCGCAATGCCTGCTGTACAGAAAGCGGCTGTGACCTTGTCTGCAACGTCTGCGGAACCAAACAGCCAACCCCGGCCAGCTTTGGGCCGCTCAGCATGATTCCCCTCGCGTTTGCCACCAGCGTGGACGCCTTGGCGGTCGGCGCGTCTTTCGCCTTTTTAGAGGTCTCGATCTTGCCGGCAATCGGCATAATCGGGGTGACCACGCTGTTTCTCTCAATGGCCGGGATGAGCGTGGGTTCGGCCTTTGGCGCAAAGCTTCGATCCAAAGCTGAGTTTGCCGGCGGGTTGATCCTCATTTTCATCGGGGTGCGGCTTCTGCTCGGCTGATAAACACATCCGTAAAAAAACATTTGCATCACCCAAAAAGTATATGTTATGATATAGCGGTGTCCGACCTCTTGAGGCAGGGCAGCACAATGAATTCGTTATATAACAAAAGAGAGGTGCTCAGTATGCAAAAGTATGTTTGTACCGTTTGTGGTTATGTTTATGATCCCGAAGCCGGCGAACCCGGCCAAAACGTCGCCCCCGGCACCAAATGGGAAGATGTTCCTGACTCGTTCGCCTGCCCGCTCTGTGCGGTAGGAAAAGATTCATTCGAGGCCGAGTAGCCGCCGAGCCACAGGTTCTGAAACCACAAAGGCATTGCCGCGCAGGCAGTGCCTTTGCCTTTTTACCCTCAAGATGAAAGACAGATGAAAAGTTGCTTAAATTTCCCTGTGTTCACACTCTGTTTCTTGACTTGCACCACAAATATTTGTTAGACTAAAACCATCAAAGGGCAGAGGGGAGCAATGACGCAGATGACAAACCGAGGGAGCAGCCTGGTCGCGAAAAAGAAAGGCGGGGCCGAGATGTGTGTCGGCGCTGTCCTGGTTTTGCTGCCTTTGGTTTTATTGCCTTATCAGCCGATGAGCGTGCTTTCCCTTTCGATTCGCGACTATCTTACCCGCTTGTTGTTTATGCTTGCTTTTGTGGCCGGGTTTTATATCCTCTCAAAGGGGCTGCGCAAACGCTCGCTCAGCCAGAAGCTGATGCAGCTGGCCGGACTGTTCGACACCGGCCGCCGTATCCCGCTTGAGATGGCGGCTGAGCTGTTAAAGTGCAACTTAAACATCCTGGTCGGGGATGTGCGCGCCATGCAGCGACTTAAGCTGGTAGTGGGGCTTTACGCCGACCTTTACCGAAAAGAGCTGGTCTATACCGGCCAGGAGGGGAACCCGCCTCCGCCCCCCCCAACAGACGATGTACACGCCATCACACTGAAAGAAGTGCACAAGAAGCCGGCAACGCCGCTTTATGCTTTCGGGCTGGTTTGGGCCGCGTATGCACTCTTCTTCCCGTTTTATCGGCCGCTGGATTTAGCCATCACGTTGATTTTAGCGCTGATCGCGTTCTTCCACATTTCTTGGACAGCACCGGCCCGGGTGGTAATCATCAAAGTTCCGGCCGCCGTACCCACCCCGGTCGAGACCGGCAACCAGCAGCTGGATGAAATGCTCAGAGGGGTACACACCCATCTTGCTACCCTGAAAGCCCTTGAGCGATCGGTGGACGGCAAGATGAAAACCTCGGTGAGCGATCTGTTGCAGACCACCGAGCGAATCATCGAGCAGGTCAAGAAAACGCCGGGCAAATCGAGTGAGATGCGCCAGTTTTTCAACTACACCCTGCCCACCACCATCAACTTGCTGAACAACTACCAGGAGCTGCGCGCCCAGCCGGTACAGGGCCAGAACATTTCCGCGGCGCTCACAAAGATCGAGGGGATGACCTGCACCATTGTGGACGCATTCCACCGCCAGCTGGACGCGCTCTTTGCCGACCAGTCGCTGAATATTGCGGTCGAAATTGAGGTCATGAACCAGATGTTCAAACAAAGCGGCTCGATGAAAGACATATACGCGGATTTTGGCGGTAACAAAAATGGATAACGAACGGATAAACGAGCCCGCAGAGGCTGAAAGGCAAAAATGCAGATGGTCCGGGGCCGGGATGACGACCGGAGCTGCCGTTGGTGTTACCTTTGGCCTTGTCTTTGACAATCTCGCCGTTGGGATCGCACTTGGAACGGCCATCGGTGTGGTGTTTGACTTTGGCAGATACAAATCGTGATTATACCGAAAGGTGGAAAATATATACATGGATAACGAATTCGCACCCAGCTTGACCCTCACCCCTGAACTTCCTGCCGAACCTGAGCTGCCCGCCATCGCCCAGCAGCCCGACCCGCCAAAAGCGCTGGACGATTCAACTTTGACCGACCAGGAAAAGGCGATGGTCAAGGACTTTTCGAGCAAGATCAACCTGACCGACTCGACCCAGATCCTCCAGTACGGCGCGGGGGCGCAGACCAAGATCAGCCAGTTCTCTGAGGCCGCGCTCGCCAATGTCCGCACCAAAGATCTGGACGAAGTTGGCGGCCTGATCACCAATCTGGTCGGCGAGCTAAAGGGCTTTAACGACGACGGGAACAAGGGCGGCATCCGCGGCCTGTTCAGGCGGGCGGGCAATTCGATCGCCCAGATGAAGACCAAATACGCCTCGGCTGAGAAGAACGTAGACCGCATCTGCGGCGTACTTGAGGGGCACAAGGTCACCTTGCTCAAAGACATCGCCATGCTTGATAAGATGTACGAGATGAACCTGGCCTACTACAAAGAGCTGACCATGTACATTCTGGCCGGGCGCGAAAAGCTTGAGTGGGTAATCGCAAACGATCTGCCCGCCGCGCAGGAAAAAGCAAAGCTGACCGGGCAGGCCGCCGACGCGCAGGCCGCCAACTATCTGGCCGACATGTGCAACCGGTTTGACAAAAAACTGCACGACCTTGAACTGACCCGCAACATCTGTATCCAGATGGGGCCGCAGATCCGCCTGGTGCAGTCGAACAACTCGATCATGCTTGAAAAGATTCAGTCCTCGCTGGTCAACACCATCCCGCTCTGGAAAAACCAGATGGTGCTTGCCCTCGGGCTGGCACATGCCGAAAGCGCGCTCAAAGCCCAGCGGGCGGTGACCGACATGACCAACGACCTGCTGCGCAAAAATGCCGACGCCATCAAACAGGGTACAATTCAAACTGCCAGAGAAAGCGAGCGGGGCATTGTGGATATCGAAACTTTACAGCACACCAACGAAGCATTGATCGAAACCCTGGACGAAGTGCTGCACATTCAGCAGGAGGGCCGCGCCAAACGCCGGGCCGCAGAATCTGAGCTCTCGCGGATTGAAGACCAGCTCAAATCCAAGCTGCTCGAAGTGCGCAATGTGCCGAAGTAATTTTTCCGCAATGATAGCATTGTTCTAAATTAACATCACGAGGATATAAAATGGATATCTTAAACAACCGCGTAGTTGCGGGTTTGCTGTGTGTGGTCATGGTTGTTGCCTCCTCTGTTGTTGGGGGCGGTGCGACGCTCGGGTCATTGCGCGGCCAGACAGCGGCCATCTTCACCCTCGGCCAATCGGGCGCGCCCGGGATTCAGAGCGACCTCAACGAGATTGCCGCCCAGTCGTTTAATGTCACCGTCATTGCCGGGCGATACCTGCAAGAAGACTACACCGGCATTGTGCAAGTTTTAAACAGCCGGGATGCGCTGCTTTCAGCGGCCGGCCCGCGGGAAAAACACCGCGCCGCCGGTGAGCTTGTGGCGGCTACCAACATGCTGCGCACCACCCTGGACGGGCTGGATCTGAGCGCGCAGGATCAGAACTTGTTGGCCTCCTGTGTTGTCGAAATCAACTCGCGCTTGATGTTGATCGCCGGCAGCGGCTACAACCAGTCTGCTCTTTACTTTAACCATACCCTTGAGCGTTTTCCCGCCAATATACTGGGGCGCGCCGCCCGCGTTTCCCCTTTGGAGTTGTATGAATGATAGGAGTTAAGTTTGTCCGACGGCTGTTGCCGGCGCTGCTCGGCCTGCTGATTGCGGCCTTTTTGGCTATGCCCGGATTTGCCCAGGCCCTGCCCTCTCCCAATGAGAACACAATGGTACACGACTTCGCGAACGTGCTGGATGCCCAAGCCCGACAGGTGATCGATCACTTTGGCCGCCAATTCTTTGCGGATACCCAAATTCCGGTCATGATGGTGACGGTCGACTTTACCGGCGGCGAGGATATCCAACAATACGCCACCCGCCTGCTCAACGAATGGGGGGTGGGCGACGCCGCCCAAAACAACGGTATGGTCATCCTTTTCAGCATAGGGGATGACAATTACACAACGGTGATCGGTACCGGGCTTGAAGCAGCATTGCCGGTCGGCGAGATCGCCCGGATGCAGGATATTTACCTTGAACCGGCTTTTGCCGCACAAAACTACTCAGCGGCGGCCATAAGCTTTTACGGCGCGATGATCACCCACCTGGGCGGCACCTGGCCGGATGCCGCAAGCCCGGGTGCCGGCACACTTGCCCACGAGTTTGTGATGAATGATGAGGGCATCCTCTCTCAGGCGGCGGTTGACCAGATCAACGAGCGCAACCGCGCGCAATACCAAATCAACCAAACCGGCGTTTACTTCGTGGTGGAAAGCCAGATCACCGAGCTTCTTGACATTTACGCCAACTGGATATTTGATCAATATAACCTGGAGGAATCCAGCGTGCTGGTCGTCTTTTCCACAGGCGACGGCCGTTTTTATACAGTGCCGGGCCGCGATGTGGGCCACCTGCTCTCGGGCGCTTTTTATGACCGGCTTGAGAGCGAGATCATCGGCCCGCCCTTTGACGCGGGGGATTTTAACGGCGCGGCAATCGCGGCATTGAACGCGATCTTGCCTCTTTTACAAGCACACACACCGCCCGCGCTTGTCTTGCCGGATTCAGGCGTAACCGGCAATGTCGACCCCGGTCAGGGGCAAGCGGCCAGCGACTTTCAATTCCAGGGCGGCGGCGGTGTGGTGTTCGCACAAACAATCAACATGATTGTGATGTTCTTCTTTATTGTGATCATTGTCATCTTAATCTCCGCGCTCTCACGTCCCCGGCGTTTTCGCGGCGGGATGGGTTTTATGCCAATCTACCGGCGCCGCTGGTTTATGCCCTGGAGCTGGTTTGGTCCGACACTTTTCTTCCGGCATTACGGCAGGAGCTGGCACCGCCCGCCTGTTCAACCGCGCCCCCCGAGAAACGGCCCGCCCCCCGGTACGCCCGGCAGTTTTGGCGGCGGGTTCGGCAGTATCGGCAACATGTTTGACGGCGGCAGTTCACGCGGGGCGGGGTCCAGCCGGTCGCACACACCCCGCGGCTTTAACAGCGGCGGCAGCTTTGGCGGTTTCGGCGGCGGCTCGTCAGGCCGCGGTGGCGGTGGCCGCGGCGGTTTTGGCGGCGGTGGCTTCGGAGGAGGCGGGTTCCGTGGCGGCGGTGGACGGCGTTAATCCGTATAATTACGCCCTAATTATCCGTATAGTATAATGTTAGTTGTATAATATCTTGCGCTATCTCCAATTAGTATAATATTCAATTCGTATATAACAGGAGGTCATCACACTTGATTTTACAAAACGAAAACACACAGGAAAACGATAAAGGGCTGGAAAACATTCTGACCCAGAAGCTTTTGGATGCGCGCTGCATTATGATCAGCGGCGGAGTTGACCAGAAACTGGCCCAAAAGATTTCGACCCAGCTATTGCTGCTCAGTGAGCTGGGGGACGGGCCGATTAAGCTGTTCATCAACAGCCAGGGCGGCCATGTCGAGGCGGGCGACACCATCCACGACATGATTCGGTTTGTAAAGCCGGACGTCTACGTCATCGGCACCGGCTGGGTGGCCAGCGCGGGGGTCAACATCTTTTTGGCCGTGGACACGCCCTACCGCTTTTCGCTGCCAAACACCCGATATATGATTCACCAGCCCTCCGGCGGGGTGCAGGGTGTGAGCGTGGACATCGCCATCGAAGCCAAAGAGATTCTCAAGATCCGTGAGCGGATCAACCGCCTGATCAGCCGCCAGACCGGCCAGCCGCTCGAACGGGTACAAAAAGACACCGAGCGCAACTTTTGGATGAGCGCCAAAGAAGCGGTCGAGTACGGAATTGTCGGCCGGGTGATTTCCTCCCAGGCTGAGTTGGACAGCGTGATTAAAAAGTAAATATCCGGCGGCTTTCGCGCTGTAATGTTTTGGCGCTCCGGCAGGTTTACTTGCAGTCAAGGGCTCGCTGCGGCATTGATCACGACGGCTGTCTCACAAAAAAAGGTTGACGAATTCCCGCGATCCCTGTACAATAGTAGAGTTGATCAAAATCTACTGAACCGAATAATGAGGTGACTGATAATGATTTTAAAGAAAAAACATTTGGCTTTAGTGCTCACGCTTGCTCTGGTGGTGGCACTCTTCGCGGCCTGCGGACCGCGGGGAGATACGACCGATGACAACAATGAACCGACGCCCGGGCCGGACAACGGCAACCTTGAATTTGAGCGCACATTCGCCGATATAACACCCGACTGGTCCTACGAGATCGAAGACCGCTACTCTTACAACGACCACACGGTCGGCTGGCTGGACGTGCCCGGCACAAACATCAGTGACGTGGTGGTGCGAAACCCGGAAGACCGCAACAACCTTTATTATCTGCGCCGGAACTTTCAGCGTGAGTTTTATTTCAACGGCATCTTTTACATCGATTTTCGCGCCGACCTCGGCCCAACCCGGGACTACCTGGGCGTAAACACAACCATCTACGGCCATGCAATGACCGATGACCCCGAACACCCCGACTTCGACATCATGTTCGGTCAGCTGCACAAATTCCGTGACCTCGATTTTACCAGCCAGAATCCCTACATATTCTTCTCACTGCCCGAAGAAAACCTGGCCTTTGAGATCATCGCTATCTTCTACGGAAATTCGGACAACCCGGCTTTCTCATACAACGATAACCCGGCCAACGCCGAAGACTTTATCCACGTTATCGAGGAGACCGTGCTCCCCCGTTCACTTTTCCACTATGACGGCGTACTCAGCCCGGATGACCGATTCCTGACCCTTTCCACCTGCATTTACAACCCGACCGGCGGCGTGACCCTGCTCCACCACAGCGAAACCCAATACCGCTTTGGCATTATGGCCAGGCTACTTGACCCGGACGCACCCGTTCGCGGCTACAGAGAATTCGCAGTCAACGAAGAGCGCATTGTTGACCCGGACGGCCACTGGCCGCGATAAACGCAGACACAAAGGACGCCCGCCGCAATGGCAGCGTCCTTTTTTTATGGCAGCTAACCACACATATTTTGTATATAATCTAGCATTCAGGCGAATACGCGAGATAACCAGCGCTAATCTCAAAATTTCGCCTGATTTTCACCTTGCCCATATCTTGGTGGTTGTGTATAATGTCGTTAAGGTCAAAGATAGTCAAAGTCAAAAATGTAAAGGGAGAACTGATGGTATGGCAGTAAGTGATATCATCGCCACTTTTATCTGTGAGCGGATTGAGCGTGAAGACGGCTGCGCCGAGTTACAGCGAACCGAGCTGGCCACCCGGTTCAAATGTGTGCCCAGCCAGATCAACTATGTGCTCTCCACCCGCTTTTCACCCGAGCACGGATATATTGTCGAAAGCAGGCGGGGCGGCGGCGGCTATATTCGGATACGAAAGGTCAGGCAAAGTCAAGACCAGATGGTCATGTCCACCGTCAACGCGGTCGGCGGCGAGATCAGCTATACTTTGGCCCGTGCTTTTCTCATCAACTTAGCTGATGCGGGGGCGGTGAGCGGGCCGGTCGCCCGGCTGATCGAGTCGGCCCTGAGCGAATCTACATTGCGGGCCGCGCCGCCCGTCGTCCGCGATCACCTGCGGGCGGCTATCTTCAAGCAAATGTTGGTACAAGCGCTCAGTGAGGGCTAAACCGCTAAAGGAAATCGACCAAGTGACCGAAGAATCAGTAATGGAAAAATGCATCGCGTTAATCCTTGCGTCAAAACCAACATCAAGCTGACATTATAAGCGCAAACCTATACATCCCACCCAATGCAGTAAGGAGGATTTATTATGAAGTGCTACAACTGTGGACAAAACGAGGCAGACGATCGCCTATTGGTCAACTACATGGGTCACGCGGGGGAGGTTTATTTGTGCAGCGCCTGTCTGCACAGCTTTAAGCAGTACGCGTCCTCTATTCTGCAAGAAGCCTGGCGAAAGAGCACAGCCTCGGCACAGCCCTATGCCTGGCCAAACTTTGAGATGCGCCTGCCCGAAGACCAAACACCCGACAAGCAAAACCACGAACACTTCCCGCTGGATGCGGGGGAGGACATAAAACTAAAACGCCGGCTGACCCAGCTCAAAGAAGAGCTGAAGTCGGCGGTAAAGGCTGAGGATTATGAATCAGCCGCCACCATCCGGGACGAAATCTACCGGATCGAAAAGGAGGTTTGCGTACAATGATACATAAAGATGTATTCTCTGACCAGACTAAGGAGACCATGCAGACCGCTTTTCGTTTTGCGGTCAAATCCCGCCACAGCTTTGTGGGCAGCGAGCATATCCTTTGGAGTATAAGCCGCCATAGCGAGAGCCACGCGGCCTCCAAGGCGCTGCACGCACTCGGGCTGGACAACACCCTGGTCGCCCAGGTAATCGCCCGTTACAATCAAGACCACGAAACCACATCTTTGCAGGTACAAGGACTGTCCCCCGACGCCGAGCGGGTGCTTGAGCTGGCCGAAGTACAGGCCCGCAAGCTTGGCCACAAGCGGGTAGACCCCGAACACATCCTGCTCGGCATCTTGCAGGAAAAAAACTGTGTGGCCGCTAAAATTATTGTCTCAACCGGAATCGAGCTGGATGATCTGGCCTCCAAGCTATTGAGCACACTGGGCAAAAGCTGGCCGGAGTCACAGCGCCAGAGCACAGACAAAAAAGAACCGTCCGCCGGCAACGCCCTGGCCCAATACAGCCGCGACTTAACCCTGATGGCGTCCGAGAACAAGCTGGACCCGGTCATCGGCCGGGAAGAAGAAATCGCGCGGCTGGTGCAAATCCTTTCCCGCCGGACCAAAAACAACCCGGTCCTGATTGGCGAACCGGGGGTAGGCAAAACTGCCATCGCCGAGGGGCTGGCACAGCGGATCGTAAACGGGGTCATCCCCGAGACGCTGAGCGGCAAGCGGCTGCTCATGCTTGATCTGACCAAGATGGTATCCGGCGCAAAGTTTCGCGGCGACTTCGAAGAGCGGATCAAAGGCTGTATCGAGGAAGCTTCGGCTGACGGCAACGTCATCCTGTTCATCGACGAGATGCACACGCTGATCGGCACAGGGGCGGCTGAGGGCTCGATGGACGCAGCCAACATCCTCAAACCGGCGCTCAGCCGGGGAGAACTTCAAGTGGTCGGCGCAACCACACTCGCCGAATACCGAAAACAAATCGAAAAAGATTCGGCGCTTGAGCGCCGGTTCCAGTCCATCCACGTACAAGAGCCCTCACAGGAGGACGCAATCCAGATTCTGTACGGCCTGCGTGACCGGTATGAAGCGCACCACAGCCTGACCATCACCGACCAGGCCATCGAAACCGCGGTCAAGATGAGCGCGCGGTACATACAGGATCGATACCTACCCGATAAGGCCATCGACTTGGTGGACGAAGCGGCCTCCCGTCTGCGTACCGGCAACATGGCTATCTCCCCCGACCTCAAAGAGTTGGAAGAGGAAATATTAAAGCTGGGCGCCGAAAAAGAAACTGCGGTAGAAAGCCAACTCTTCGAGCAGGCCGCGTTTTTGCGCGACCGTCAAAATGAACTGCGCCAGAGGCTGGAAGAAAAGCGCACACAGGCAAGCACAGTCGGTGAGATGGAAGTAACCGCCGAAGACATCGCCGCCGTTGTGGGTGTTTGGACGGGGATTCCCGTCACCATGCTCACACAAGACGAGAGCGAACGGCTGCTGAATCTGGAAGAAACGCTGCACGCCCGGGTGGTCGGCCAAACTGAGGCGGTAACCGCCGTGGCCAAAGCCATCCGCCGGGGACGGGTGGGGCTGAAAGACCCTAAACGGCCGATGGGCGCTTTCCTCTTCTTAGGGCCAACCGGGGTGGGCAAAACCGAGCTGACCAAAGCGCTGGCCCACACCATCTTCCAAGACGAAAACGCCATGATTCGGGTAGATATGAGTGAGTTCATGGAGCGCCACACCGTCTCAAAGCTGATCGGCTCACCCCCCGGCTATGTCGGGTATGACGACGGCGGCCAGCTGACCGAGAAAGTTCGGCGCAAACCGTACAGCGTCATCCTGTTCGACGAGATCGAAAAGGCACACCCCGACGTTTGGAGCATCCTGCTGCAAATCATGGAGGATGGCCGGTTAACCGACGCCCACGGACGATGCGTTGACTTTAAAAACGCGATCATCGTCATGACCTCTAACCTGGGCGCAAGGAACATCACCGACGGCAAAAAATCGCTGGGCTTTTCGGCCGACCCGGCCAAGTCAAGCGGTGTGCTGACCGGCGAAGAGCTGCGCGGCCAAGTGATGAAAGACCTCAAGGACGCGTTCAAGCCCGAGTTCCTTAACCGGATTGACGACATCATCGTTTTCCACCAGCTGACCGGCGAGCAGATACGCCAGATTGCCGAGATCATGCTTTCCTCCCTCAAAGTGAGGATGCGCGAGATGGGGATCGAGCTGACCGTGGACGAGAATGCGCTGGCGCTGCTGGCCGAGCGGGGATTCGACCCCAAGTTTGGGGCACGGCCGCTGCGCCGGGTGATTCAGTCAGCCATCGAGGACGCCGCGGCTACAAAGCTGCTGGACGGCAAGTTTGGCGAGGGCGACCAGATGCTGGTCACAGTGCGCGACGGTGAGATCGACATCCAAAAGAAGGTGGCGGCACATCCGCTCGCACTCTTGACCTAACCATAGTTATATAACACAGCCGTCACTGGAATTTTTTCCAATGACGGCTGTATGTCTATATACGGTTCTTGTGTAAAAACTAATCTAAGAACCTGTAATCAATACGAAAAACGCTCCCGATCCGGCGGTTTTCCCG
The DNA here is from genome assembly GCA_009784625.1 of Oscillospiraceae bacterium. Classification (GTDB taxonomy): domain Bacteria; phylum Bacillota; class Clostridia; order Oscillospirales; family Ruminococcaceae; genus WRAV01. The sequence goes on from WRBI01000007.1 coordinate 35,174, forward strand.
CTATTAAATACAGGCTCTTATGGTTGAGCACCGGGAGGTCGCAAATGGAGTTTCAAATGGTGGTTTTACCGCTAATTTGCGGTGAAATGACGGTGGAGGCCTATCTTTTTCGCTATCTCAAAAACGGAGATTTGTTCGAGGGCTGGCGGGCATCCGGCGCCTTTCCGCCTGACGCCCCCTTTGCGCCTCTGGAGATGATTGATAAGACCGGGCTGGACGCTTTCGCTATGAGTAAGCCGGCGTTCCTGCCCATTCGCGCGGACGTTTTACTCGATCAGCCGCAGCAGGGCTGGCCTAAGCCGGCCGAGCGGGTGATCTTTCTGCTTGAGGGGCGCGCCGACCTTTCCCCGCCCTATCTTGCAAAAATGGCACAGCTGCGCGCCGAGGGTTATCGGTTTGCCCTGCAAAACCCGGATAGCATAGGTGAGTGCGGCGGAACCCTCAGGCTCTGTGACTGGGTCTTCCTTTCCGGGCAGCCACAAGACAACGAGCGCACCCGTGAGGTTTTTCGCGACTTGCGCGTGCTCTATCCCGACATCCGCCTGGTGGCCGAAAAAATTGAGACCCGCGGCGACTTCGACCGGATCGACCGGGCTGACTACGCACTTTTTGAGGTGCATTTTCCGCTCGCGCCCGGCGGGGATTCGCTTCTTCCACAAAGGGCGGGCGCAGCCGGCTTTTTGCGGGTGACGCTGGCCGCAAATTACGACCGCGAACAGATCGCGCAGACCATCAAGCGGGACCCGGCCCTGACCGCCTCTCTACTTCGGATGGTGAGCGCACCGCGGCTGGGTGCGCGGGTAAAGATCAAAACGGTTGAACACGCGCTCTTTTTGCTCGGACAGTGGGAGGTTCGCAAATGGGCGGTCGCCGCTACCGCCGCGCTGGACAGCAACCCGCCGGGCGAAGTCGCGCGCACCGCGCTCTTGCGGGCAAAGTTTGCCGAAAACCTGGCCCCGCTCTTTGATCTCGACCATCAGGCCGAAGAACTCTTTCTGCTTGGGTTTTGCGCCTCGCTCGACCTGCTATACGACTTACCTCTTGAACGGGCGATCAAGCTGGTCATGCCGTCCGATCAGGTTGTACAGGCGCTGTGCGAAAATTCCGGACCGTTTCATCCGATATGCGCGCTCATTTCAAGTTACCTGCGGGCAGACTGGCCGACCGTGGCCCGACAGGTGATCTTGGACGACCTTTCCGAAACCGGCTTGCGTGCGGCCTATCTGGATGCCTTAGCTTGGTCAAGCGGCCTTGTCCTGCAAGCCGAACACAGAGAGGCGGCCTCGCCTGCTCATCTATAAAGATAGATGAGCAGGTTATTCCACTTCCAGCTCGCCCTTGACAACTTCTTTCGGCTCTTTTCCAGTCAAAAGAATTATGACGGAGATTTTGAGGCATTTCGCGAAGTGTCAGTAAGTCCTCACTAGGGCGTGTTGACACAAAGCTGAACGCCCGTATTTTGGTGAATTTTGAGCCTTTCTTCGTTGTCGTTACAAAGTACTGACGATGAGCGCCCATACAGCGAAGAGTCTCAGCGGGAATACATATAGTATTCCTTCCTCCTCCGCCTTGAAATGCTCGAAAATTCACTCAAAATCCGTGCATTCTCATTTGTGTCAACACACCCTAACTGATTCACCCTATTTCAAAGCGATAACCTTTGTCCCGCTCGGTTGTGATCGTATATCCCGAACCCTCGATTTTTTTCCGAACTTTAGACAAGGCGACCCGAAACGCATTGTCGTTCCCGGCCATTGGCTGTCCCCATGCTTCCTGGTATAGAAACTCCGGGCTTAGTACTTTGTTTTCGTATTTTACAAAAATACTCAGCAGAGAAAACTCGATGTTTGGGCTCAGCCCGATGTCTACGCCATTTATATAGGCACGATTCGAATTGATGTGAAGGGCTAGCGCGCCTTTTGTGATAACATTCGGTAATTTTTCTGCCCGGCGAATCAGCGCATCGATCCGCGCCCCCAATATGGGCAAAGAGTATGGCTTGGGTATATAATCATCGCAGCCGCAAGCCAAGCCTTCCAAAACATCCTGCTCGTCTTTACTGTTGGTAAGGGCGATAACCGGGACAACCGATGTCTTTCTCAGCTCGCGCAGAAAATCAAGCCCGTTGCCATCCGGAAGGTGTATGTCCAGGATGATCAGGTCAGGCATAGCATGGTTTATCGACTCCCGAGCCGCGGCGATGGTCGCAGCCATCCGGACATGAAAACCTTTGGATTCTAAAAGCGGCTTGTTCATCATTTGCACCGCCGGATTATCCTCTACGCACAGTATCGTCTTTTTCTCCATTTTCGATTCTCCATTCTCAATTCCCCTGCCCGCCGTAGACCGGGATGGTAAACGTCACAACGCTCCCGCTGATGAACGCCGCCGTGTTTTCGATGACCGCGTTTCGGCTTTCAACCCTAAGCTCTCCGCTTTCAATTCTAACTGTACCGCCGTGGGCTTCAACGATCGTTTTACATATGGCCAGGCCGTATCCGTCGTTGTTCTTTCCGGAAACACCGCGCTCGAATACGCGGGGTATAAGATAGGGATCTATACCGCTGCCGTTGTCGCGGATGTGGACGATAATGTAACTGTTATCGGTAAAAGCTTCGATAGAAATCATACCGCCCGTCACACTGTCGTTCGCGTTGGATAAAATGTTGATTATAACACGGGTCAGCTGTTCGCTTTCAACATATACATAGGGCAAGTCATCTGAAATTTTTACTTGCAGGACGTTCCGGTTGCTGGCAAGCTTAAAGCGGTAGTTGTCTGTGCAAGATATAAGCATAGCGGCAAAGTCTATTTTCTCACGACTTAACTTTCTGCCTTCGGCACTGGCCAGCTCTACCATACCCTCTACCATCCGGCCCAGCCGCAGTGCTTCGTTTTGCATAGTGGCCAAAACTTTTCGCGCTTCTTTCGCATCGCCTTTCGGTTCAAAATATTCATATACATAGTCCACCCCAAGGGAGATAACATGGAGCGGATTTCTGACTTCGTGTTTTATGTCCTGCAAAAAGCTTGCGTTTATCTGCGCAAGCTCTTCAAGTGCGGCGTTTTCAGCAGCGAGAAGCTGCTTGGCCGCCCGCACTTCCTCTTCCAGCGAAGCCTCGAGTTTTTTCAGTGTCGAGCGGATAGTCAACACGGACAGGGCAATCGAAACAAGAATAACAATAGTGGCGGTGACAACAGAAAAAAGCATCATCGCAAAAGCCGCCGACGCTGCCAATACAAGATTCATTAAGGTCGTCAAAAACAGTGTTTTGCTTATTTTACACATTTCAGTTTCTCATGTTTTCTTTCGGTGATTTCTAATGCAACACATTTCGCGTCAAAATAAGACGCCTTAGGCAGTTCTGCCTGACGCAGGCAGGAACACAGAAAAAGGGAACGGCCACGGCCGCTCCCTTTGCTATGCCTGTTAATCGTCAAAACGCTCAAACCGGTCGATGACGTCGCGGGATGGCGAGTACATCATGATCTGCCCGTTCACGAAAGCGCCCCGCTTGATCTCAAGCTCGTCTGTCGAAATATCCCCCAGAATCGAGGAGGACGAGCCGATCGAGACCATATGCCGGATTTCCATGTTGCCTTTGATTTTCCCGTCAATCTCAGCTTGTTGGGCGCGGATATTCCCGAGCACCCAAGCGTCGTTGGATACAGTCACCACATCCTCACACCGCACGTCGCCGTCTACCTGCGCATCGTAAATGTAAGCGTTGGCTGCGGTAGTGTTTCCACGCACCTTGCCGGCCACCACAATGTTGGACTTACACTCGATGTCGCCCATCACCTGACCGAGCAAGCGGATCGAATCCTCAGTCGAAAGCGCGCCGCGAATGACCGTGTTTTTCGAGATGATGGTCTTGTTGTCGTCGTAAACACCGCTCTCATCGTAGTCAATGTACCGCCCGTTGCCGCCTGCGCCCTCGTATATATCTGAGCCGGTGACCAAAGGGGCATCGGCGTCATAGCTCTTGTAAGGGGTCGCGTCGCCCGACACGCTTGCGCCGACGTCGTCAGCGTCTTCCGTGCGCTCAGCACTATCTGTTTCCTCAAATGCGGGGATCACTTCCAAGGGCTTGTCGGCTTCAAATTGTCCGGACTCAGCGGGCTGGGCGTCAACTTGTTCGGGCTGCGCGCCAGCGTCGCTTTCCGATTCCCGTAAGAAGTCTCGCTTTACACTGCGCAACGCTTCTACAAAATCGTCCTTAAAGCTCACTCACTCACCCTCTTCATCACTTCATAAAAATACGAGCGCCTTTACTCGCTATCCCTCGGGATGCCGGTAAAGGGAATTGGCACATCATCGCCCTGCGGCTGTGTGGCCGAATCCTGACCCTGTGTTTCTTCCGGCGGCGTATTCACGCCTTCGCCGGACACAATCTGCTGCTGCGGGCGTGGAAACGCCGCTATCTGCCCAAGCAGTTCGCTTTCCTGATCATCATAGTCGATGAGCTGGTCTGAGCCGCCGGCGGGTTCATCCTGCTCCCCATCCCCGTTGATCGAGGGCGGCACCGGAAAGGGCAGCTCGGGGTCGCTTTGTTCCTGGCCGGTATTTTGCGGCGCGGACGCAGGGTCAGATGTGGACACAAGGTCAGGTGAAACCGTCTGCGCCATCTGGTTTTGATTGAAGAAGAAACCGATCGTCTGTACACCCAAAATAATCAGCAGAGTGGCGGGTACCAAAAACAAGAGCACAATGAACGCGTAAATCGCTTTCTTGATCCGCCGCACCCGCGTATAGTTAATTTGGTTATTCACCTTCGCTCATACACCTTCCATCTATAAATGCGCCAAGTTTTCTGCGAATAGGCCGTTCTTTAGACAGCTAGTGTAAGTGTGGGCAATTCGTCCCACACCTACTTGTTAGTTTACGTGATAATATCGCGATTGTCAAGCAAAAATGACAAATTCGGCATCGTTATTCGCCCAACTCGCCTGCCCATCGCTTTTTTTACGCGGACTGCTGCTCATTGCCGATCAGGCAGGTCAATCTTTTTCAGCTGACTGAACAGGGCGTCCCGGTTGTTTTGTTTGGGATCCGACCAGACCAGCTTTAGCAGTTCCCGCAAAATCTGCCCGGTCCGCGGCCCATGCGGAACGCCGGCCGCCGTTAGGTCATCCCCCTTCAGTGCCAGCTCGGCCAAAGTCAAACAGTCGCCGGATGCGATGATTTCCTCTACCATCTCGCCCACTTTTTCATAATGCTCCCGCCTTGGCGCACAGATTGGCGACTTGGCGCGGTTATCCGCTCGCTTGACCTGCATCAAATCTCTGACAAACCCGACCCCGTGATCGCCGATCAGCTGGCGGATCACCGCGGGATCCAGCGGTATCTTTATTTGATGAAGCGCAATCAGTTTTTCGACATGGACCGCGGTTTTTCGCGGATAGCGCAGCTCGCGCAGAATTTTGGCCGCCATCTTCGCGCCAACCCCCGCGTGGCCTTTGTAGTGGCCCCGGCCGTTTTCGTCCACCCGCGCAACCGCCGGCTTGCCAATGTCATGAAGAAGCAGCGCAAGGCGCAAATCGTGCACAGGCGGCGCAAAAGCGAGGGCGGCAAAACTGTGCTCGTCCACTGTGCGGTCGTGGTAGGAACTTTTCTGGTCAAAGCCGATGGCCGGGCCGAATGCGGGCAGTATGGCCTCAAGCACGCCGCCGGACACCATCAGCCGCAGCGCGGTCAGCGCGTCCTGCCCGACAATCAGCTTGCTCAGTTCAGACGACACCCGCTCGGCCGAAACCGCGCAGAGCAAATCCCGGCGCTCTTTTGCGCCGGCCAGCGCCTTCGCCTCCGGTGTAAAACCCAGCGCGGAGGCAAATCGAAAGAGCCGCAAAATCCGCAGGGCGTCCTCTTCAAAGCGCAGGCGCGGGTCACCCACACAGCGCAGTACCCGCGCGCTGAGATCATCCCTCCCACCAAAGGGGTCGATCAGCCCTTCCCGCGAATTGTAGGCCATCGCGTTCACGGTAAAGTCCCGGCGGGCAAGGTCATCTGTCAGGCTGGTTGTAAAGTCGACAGTGTCCGGGCGGCGGTGGTCGGTGTAAGCGCCGTCTTTGCGCATAGTTGTGACCTCGACCGATATTTCTGTTCCCAAAAAGGTAAGTGTGCCGTGCTTTTTACCGGTAGGTAAAATCCGAACCCGCTCACCAATATCCGCGATCATCCGGTCGGGCAGGGCGGTGGTGGCGATATCCCAGTCGGCCGGTGTTTTTTCGCGCAAACAATCGCGCAGACATCCGCCCACCAGATAGGCGCCATGTCCGCTGTCTTCAAGCAAATGCATACACTCGCGCACAAAAGCGGGAATCTCGATTCTCATATTATTAAGTATACCACATTTCGCCGCGCAAAGACAGGTGAAGCGCGTCGAGTTTCGCAAAAAACGCGCACCCTTTGGATGCGCGTTTTGTTTTACTTCAGCTTGACGTCCATATAACTGCCGGATGATGAGATCGCGTTACCTAAATACCCCATCACTTTCTGCTGAGCGTTAGAGGCCGAAACTTCTTTTTTCACCTCTTTTTTTAACTCTTCGAGTGCTTGGGTGATGGTCTTGTCTTTTGCGAGAATCTGGTCAACCAGCTGATGAATCTTTGGGTCTCGCTCGAGTGCCTGTCTGTCTTCCGGGTTTTGGCGGCCCCACTCGTCACAGGCGTCCATCAGCGTTTGGCGCTCTTCTACCCCTTTGAGCAAGAAGTCGGAGTCGTGAATATGCTCGACCATCTGCGTGGTCAGCTGATAGAGTTCCTCCATGATTGTATGGCCGTCTTTTACTACTTCCGGCTCGGCGCTCATATGGCCTGCCCTCCCGCTACTGCGTGTTGTTTGGTGCGGCTGATCTTATCTGCCTGTTCAAAGGTATTTCGCAGGTCTTTGAGCATGGGCAGAACCGCCTTGACCTTATTCACATCCTTTTGGAGGTTGGCGTCCCGCAGCTCCTGGGCAAAAAAGATATACAAATCTTTAAGCTCTTTAGAGATCGGGTAACGGTCGTCCAAAGACGCGGCCAGAGCCGAGATGATGGTCTGCGCTTTGATCAGCGCGTCGTGCTCTACGCCCTTTTTTCCTTGATCAAAACAAATCTCAGCCAGCCGGCACTGTTTGATCAGCTCGTCGAACAGTTTGACCAACAATTCCCCTTGTGCCAGTGTGGAAAGGGACTGACTCTTGTATTGGTCGTATGCATTACCCACCATTTACTACATCACTTCCTTTCCCGGTTATCAGCGGTTATCCATTGAGAATTGCTCAAGCCAGCCGCCCTGGGCTGTAAGCCTTTGAATGGATGTTTCAAGTCTTGCGAACCTTGACCACAGGCGGTTGAACTCGCGCTCAAGCCGGGCCTGTATCTGCGAGATGCGATCGTCGATGCTGCGCATTCTCTGCACAAGGGTGGCGTCCGGATTGCCTCCCGCATCAGTGCCCGCGACCGTCACCAGGCTGCCGCGGCCGACTGCGTGGCCTTGCGGGGTTGTATGAGTGGGGGCGATGCGTATGGCGTCTTGAATGATTCGCTCAAGGCGCACACCCAAACCGTCTCTGGCTTCGCGGTATGTGCGGACAACGCGGCCGTTCTCGTCAAGAACTGTGATCTCCGGGCCAAGCCCTGTGCGCGGCGGGTCACCCGGACGCGGGGCGCCGATATATCTCGGGTCGTGTTGAGTGCCGTGCGCCTGGAAGAGGTTCCGAACCGCTTCGGGGTTGTTGTCGATCATCTGTCTCAGCCGGTTTTCGTCCAGTTCGATCCGGCCGTTGTTTCTGGCGCCTGGGTTGGTCAGGGTGCTCTCGGTGGAAATCCCGATATCCATCAGCGAAAGGCCGGTTCCCTCCACTTGCAGGAAGAGTGTGGCCCGCAGCTCATTGAGGATTCTGCGGATGGTCGGGTCGTTTTGTACAACGCCCTTTCTGGCCTCTTCTTCCCAGCGCTCGATCTCGTCGCGGGTCATGTCTGCCCGCTGTTCTTCGGTCAGCGGAGGGAATGCCCGGTTGCGGGGCTCGTTAACCAGGTTGTGCAGATAGTCGATCATTTCGTTATACTGCTCGATAAACCCGCGAATATTCTCAACCAGCGCGTCGGCGTCGGCGGCTACCGTGAATGTGATTTCAGAGCTGATGAAAGGCGGCTCGGTAGTCACCGCGGTCACGTCAAAGAGTGTACCCAATACTTCAAATGTGTTGGTGTTGCTGGTGATGATTTTGCCGTCCATGATGATCTCGGCGTTTTGGCCGGCGACAGCAGCATTACCGGCCGGTATCTCGCCGCGCGAATACAACTGCCCGCCTGAGCCGGCAAACAGCGTTGAGATCAGATCGCCGGCATCGTCCTCAATGTCGATGCCCTGCGAGCCGCCCTCGATCACGATTCTGCCGGTAACCGAGTGCAGGGAGGCGATGTCTACCCCGCTCATACTCTGAGATACTGTGTTGATTGCATCAATCAGCTCTTCAACTGTCCAGCTCGCCTGATAGTTCAAGGTAACAGGGCCCTGGCCGCCCACGCTAATTGTGATGCTGCCGTTGGTTGTTATACCAAGAGATGAGAGCGGCGTATCGCCGGCTGTGTCTGTGCTGGCGGTGGTCGGTATAATGTCAAAGCGGCCAAGCAGGTTTCTGCGGTCGTCGAGGGCATGATCCGCGTTGCCATAACGAAGGTTGATCGGCTGGTCAATGCGGCTGGAGTTGAAAGTGAGGTGTCCACTGCCATCAACGCCGACCGTGACCCCGTGCGGGTTGGTTGTAGACGGGAGCGCTGTATTGATTGCGCGCTGTATTGCGTCGGCGAAGACGTCATCCCAATCTACGTTACCGGCGTTGCTCTCTTGCATGAACGCTGTCCGGTCTTCGGCCAGGGTATTGCTGGTATTTCTCTCAAAGGGGTTGCCAAACCGGATCAACGTACCGGCGCCATCGCCGATTTGAAGCCTGAACTCTAATTGAGCCAGTTCTTCGAAGAATGTATTATAGCTCATGCCGGACGGCACCGGATAAGTGAATTCAAACCTACTGTCAACGCTATTCCATGTAGGCGCTAATCTTTCGGGGTTATCGGCGTTATGTCTGGTGTTGAAATCGTCGATAAACGTGTTCAGCATGTTGTTGATGCTTTCGCCGCTGGTCACATTGAGCTGTTCAAAGTTGCCGGTCGACTGAAAGACGTTCCCGCTGGGCGCGCCGACAAACGCGTGGAGCAGGTTGCCCTCAACATCGCGCAGGCGGATGTTGTCGCCCTCGCCGGTTACCAGCGAAGAAAAAGTAAATTGCTGGGTGGCCACGTTAAACTGCACGTTCACCCCAGCGGCTGAAGAGTTAATCCGATTCAGGAAAGTGGACATCGTATCGGTCGCGTTTACCGTGATTACGACATCGTTGACCGAAATCTGAAATCGATCCAGAGCGTCCAGAGTCACGCCGGGCAATGCGTTGCCGCCAGCCCCAAAAAAGTCTCTGACCGTGCTGCCCATGTTAACGCGGTTGGTATGTCCCCGGGTAAAGCCAAGGGCGGCGCCTGGGGTCTCACCGCGAATCTCAAGCCGGTTGGCGTGTCCGTTAAAGACAATTTCGCCGGTATCTGTATCCACTTGAATGGCATTTGTTCTAAAGCCACCACTGCCGTCCGCCCACACAGAGCCGGGTATTGTTTGGCTGTCAAATTCTGCTTGTGTGGCAGACCTGGTGCCAAACGCCTGTGTGATCAGCGTTTGCAGGCCTTCTTGAAATTCCGCGGCGGTGGCGGTATTAGACAGCGAATCCAACTGAATGGTGCGGGGGGTTGTGCCCATTTGAATGGTCAGTGTCTGCCCGGCGAGGTTTTGATTCAGAAAATCCGACACTTCGCCACCGGTCAGCGGGCTTTCAATAGCCCGGGTGGTAAGCGTCTGATTTGTAGCCAGCTGGGTGATCTGGTCGATTCTAAACGTACCCGGCACAGAGTTGGCCGTGGTGCGCACGTTTAAAGGCGGGTTAGAACCGACCGGCCCCCCGTGATTGACACTGGTGTTAAAGGTGTTAAAGAACTGGCTGCCCCGGATGTTGGTTGTGCCGCCGGTACTGGCGTTAAAGGTGAGGTTGCGGTCCCTAAACTGCGAGAGTTCGGTGCGTGTATTGCGGAACGCCTCGATTCGCCAGGTAGTCATAGTGCGTTCTTGCTGTTGTCTGGCCAGCCGCGTGCGGGTAGCCGTCGTCATCGCGTGGATGAGCGCTTCGGTGTCCATCCCGGTGGCCAGGCCGCCGATCCCCCTGTGGCGGGATGCGAGTGTGTTAAAAAAGCCGCCTCCGATTGACATATTGATTCCTCCCTGATATTGAACAAACGCAAAAGCCAGGGCGTCTTTGCCGCTGTATCGCTTTTTCGTTTGTCGATTTACGGTATTTGCCTATCTCAAAATAAAATCTTCCATTAGATAGATCGGCCTGAATAATAGAAACTTAACCGCAAAGCGCAAAAATAAATGCAAAAAGCGCCGATCGTGTAATCAGCGCTCTTTTGTGTGTATTTAGAACCTGTGGTCAATAACGAGAAATGCACACGAGCCGAAGCGATTTTTTCGCAAGGCAAGGAAATTTCCCGCAGGAATACTTTGTGTATTCCAAGGGAAATTGACGAAGCATAGCGGAAAAATCGCCGGATCGGGGGCGTTTTGAGTATTGTCCACAGGGTCTTAGGTAAGCTTTCGGATAATCGCCTCGCCGATTCCGTTTAAGGGGAGCTGATCGGTCACTCCACCCAGGTTATAGGCAACCATCGGCATTCCGTAGACCACACAGCTTTCCTGGTCCTGGCCGATCGTGTACGCGCCTTTTTTCTTCATAGCCAGCAGGTTCTTTGCGCCGTCTGCGCCCATCCCGGTCAGAATAACGCCTACCGCGTCCTTCCCGGCCGTATTGGCCACGCTCTCAAACATTACGTCAACCGAAGGGCAGTGCCCGCTGACTTTTTCACCGGCGCTCAGCTCGACATAATAGCCGCGCACATCTTTTTTCACCCGCATCTGCCGGTCGCCGCCCGGTGCGATCAGAGCCCTGCCCGGCTCGACCCGGTCGCCGTGTTCGGCTTCTTTCGCGGCGATTTTACAGACTTTGTCCAGCCGCTCGGCGTACATTTTTGTAAAGACCGGGGGCATGTGCTGTACAATAACAATACCGGGGGTGTTGGTCGGCAGATCTTTGATCACGGCCAAAATGGCTTCGGTTCCCCCGGTTGAAGCGCCGATTGCGATCACCGTGCGGGGATTTTTAAAAATAACCGACCCCATAAACATATTGCGGGCCGGCGGCGTTTTGGGCGCTGGCATCGGCTGCTGCTGTCTGGTGGGTGGAAGTGGCTGTGTGCGCACGATCGACTTGGTCTTTGCGGCAGAGGCCGCGATCTGAATTTTCTGCACAACCTCGCGGATAAAAGCAGCGTTGTCCAGCTTTAGCTGGCTGTTGGGCTTGGCCACAAAGTCAACCGCACCCGCCTGCAAAGCCTCGAAAACAATCCCGGATACCGACGAGATGACCACGACCTGGACATTCGGGTAGCGCGGACGGATATGCCGCAAGAAGTCGGTACCGCGCATCTTCGGCATTTCGATATCCAGCGTTATGACGTCCGGCCTTAGGTTTTGCACCATCTTTTGGGCTTCAAACGCGTCGGAGGCCACACCAACAATCTCAAATGTGGGAACTTCAGACAGGGATCTCGACATGAATTCACGAAAAAAGATAGAGTCATCAACGACTAAAACGCGTGTTTTCGTCCCCATAAATTCGCTGCGACCATCCCTTCTTCAGTCTACGCTTTCCCTTTTTGGTAGATACTGGGCATAACGTACTCGAACCGGGTAGGCCTGGCCACCGATTCTGTGTGGCCGACAAATAAGTACCCACCCGGACGCATTGCGTCGTACATCCGCTCGACCACCGCCGCTTTGGTCGGCGCGTCAAAGTATATCATGACATTGCGGCAAAAAATGGTGTGAAACGGCTCTTTAAACTTAATCGAATCCATCAGGTTAAAAATTCGAAAAACAACTTGTTTTCTGATTTCGGGTACGACTTGCACATTGTCGTTTGGCAGCTGGGTAAAGTACTTTTTCTTCCAGTGTTCGGGGATTTTCTCTATACTCTCTTTGGTGTAGATCCCCTCTTTGGCGTGATCAAGTACTTTTTGTGAGATATCGGTCGCGAGCAGCACTTTGTCCCAGTTGCCTTTGCCGCCAAAATAATCGTGCAAGATCATGGCCAGCGTGTAGGGTTCTTCCCCGGTCGAGGAAGCCGCACACCAGATTCTAAGGTCGCGGTTTTTTGAGGCTTGCTCCATCCAGGGGCAGACGGTTCTTGAAAAGAACTCGAAGTGCTCGGCTTCGCGCATAAAGTAAGTGTGGTTGGTGGTCACCCGGTTGAGCAGGTTGGTCAGCTCATTGCCCGACTTATCCGCCTGCAACACTTTAAAGTAGTCGGCGTAAGAGCCGAAACCCCGCTGTGCCAGATAATTGCCAAGCCGCCCCTCCAGCAAAACCCTTTTAGCGCTCAGGTTTATGCCAAAGTGCTTTTTCATATAGGCGACCAAAAACTCAAACTCTTCGTCTTTAATCTTAATCATTTGTTATATCTACTCTCAAAATCACAATATCGATCAAGGCTATTCTTCCTCACTGTCCGAGTCGTCCGTCATATACATACTGTCTTCGAGCACCGCGAGGAAGTCGAGAATCAAGCGGACAGAGTTTTCCGTTCTGCCAATACCTTGAATGAACTTTGCTTCAGCCGAGTCGGAAAAGGTAGGCGGCGGCGAGATATGATCGCTGTCTATCCCGACCACTTCGCTTACGCTGTCGATGATCATGCCCACCGACGCACCCTTATACTCGACCACAATGATGCATGTGCGCTCGTTGTATTCCATATGCTGTTTGCCAAACCGGGTGAGGACATCTACAATCGGGATGACCTTTCCACGCAGGTTGGTAATGCCCTTGACGTACTCGGGGGTGTTGGGAACCCGAGTAATCGGCTGAACGTTGATGATGTCGACCACATGCCGGATGGGTATGGCAAAGTCCTGGGAATCGAGGAGGAACACCAGGTACTTGTTTTGCATGGTGTCTTCTTCCCCGGTTTCAAGCAGTTGGGCCTCGGCCATGTTTTGCATCTCTTCCATTATTGGGTCACCTCTTTTCCGTAACCATATCGATAATGCTGCCAACATCTAAAATCAGGCTGATTGTGCCGTCGCCGAGGATGGTACAGCCGGAAATGCCGTAGGGCTTGATGTCAAACCGGCTGAGATATGCGGGCAGGGGCTTGACCACGATCTGCTGCTCGCCGATCAGCTTGTCGGCAAAGAGTACGGCGGACGCGCCGGCGCTCTGTACCCAGATCATAATTCCCTCTTCGATGTCGGTGATGCAATCAGGCACCCCGTACAGGTTATGCAGCCGGACGATCGGGTAGACGTCCCCGCGAATGACGATCATCTCGTTTCCGTCCGTATCCACAATCACCTGGTCTTTAGTCGCCTTAAAGCTTTCATTGATGGCGGTGATCTGCAGGGTGTAGTTCCCGTTGCCAACCGAGATATCCATCCCGTCCACAATGGCCAGGGTGAGAGGAATCTTTAAGAAGACGCTTGAACCGTAACCCTTTTTGCTCTCGATGGTGACCGTGCCGCCTACCTTCTCGATGTTCTTCTTGACTACGTCCATCCCAACGCCGCGCCCGGAGAATTCAGTGACCACTTCTTTGGTCGAAAATCCGGGTGCGCACAGGAGCATGAAAGCTTCTTTTTCGCTGTACTCACTGGCCGGTTTGGTCAGGATGCCGTTCTTCTTTGCCTTTTCGAGCAGGAAGTCGGCGTCCAGCCCTTTGCCGTCGTCCGAAATGGTGATCAGGATTTCGCCGCCTGTGTTTTGGGCCGAAAGGGTGATTGTGCCCTTGGCCGGCTTTCCGGCCGCGGTGCGCACGTCGGGGGTCTCAATGCCGTGGTCCATCGCGTTTCGGACAAGGTGCATGATCGGGTCGGAAATGCCGTCTATAATCGTCTTGTCAATGTCGGTCTCTTCACCCATCGTGACCAGCTCACACTCTTTGCTCAGCGCCTTGCACATGTCGCGGACAGTTCGCTGATGTTTTTGGAAAGTGCCGGCGATCGGAATCATCCGGATACTCATTACCATGTCTTGCAACTCATCGGTCAGCTTGCGCAGCTGTCTTTCCGCCTTTTGGAAGTTATCCATTTTGGTCAGACCTTTAAGGTCGGGTGAGCGAACAACCATAGACTCGGTAATTACCAGCTCGCCCATCAGATCCATCAGCTTATCCAGCTTGTCCAGGCTCACGCTGATCAGGCTCTGTTTGATGGGCGCTTTTGCCGCCACCGCCGGTTTGGGCGGGGCTTTGACAGCCGCGGCTTTGTCTTGGTCGGGCGCGGGCGCCGTGTCCACTGCCGCCGGGGCACTTTCGGCTGTCGGCGCGGGCGGCTCCGGCTTGGCCGGCGCGGTTTCGATTTCAGTCAGGGCGGCCGATTTCACGTACATCGCGCTCTCGATTGTACTTTGCAGCTCGCTCGTGGGCATCGGGGTCTCGAGTGAGATGGCCAGGCCGTCCCGCTTGATGATATCGGCGGTGGCCGGGTTGTTCTCAATGTCCGGCGGGAGGTAAGAAGCGATCTTACAGCTGGAGCGCAGCGAGTTGACCAACATGAACGCGCGCAGGTTTTCCATACCGCAATCGTCTTCAAAGCGAACCAGCACGTCGAATTTTTGACCGGAAATATCCCCGGCGGCCGGCTCTGTCTCGGCGGCCGTTTCGCCCGGGCTGTCCTCGCCGCCCACCAGGGCGACTGTCTTGACATACGGTGTCGATTCGATGATCTCCCGCACCTGCGTACTTGTCAAATCACTTTCTAGGTTTACGACAAACCCGTTTTCCATAATAAACTGGGAGGTCTCGGAGTTGCTTTCTATATCGGGCGGATCATACGAGATCACGTTGCAGCTGGCATTTAAGGTGGTCACCAGAATAAACGCACGCAGGCTCTCCATCCCACAGTCGTCTTCAAACCAAATTTCAAACTGCATCGCCCCATCGCCGCCGGGTTCGGCCGCGGCCCGCCCGGCACTCTCGGCCGGGACAGAGGGCGCAGGCTGTGCGGGTGCGTCCGGTTTACCCTCGCCTGTGAGGACGATAAAGAACGCTTCAGTTCTGGGGATCAGGTCGCTGTCGGTCGCAAGCTCTTCGCCGTCTTGAATGGCCTGCAGCTGGCCTTTCAGGAAGTCGGTGGCATCCAACATCAAGTCGAAAAGCTCAGTAAAGTGCCCCTGGTCAATCCCGTTGTCCCGAATGTGGAAGAAGCTGTCCTCCAGCTTGTGGGTGACCGAGGCGATCAGATCCAGCTCCATCATGGCGGCTGAGCCCTTGATTGTGTGCATGATGCGAAAAACTTCATTGACCGAATCTTCGGTCAGGGTTTGATTCTTTTCAGATGTCAGCAACACCTCATCGAGTTGTTCCAGCAGCGAGGACATCTCGAACAGGAACATTTCCATCATTTGCTCGTTACCACTGCTCATCGATACACACCAGCCTTTGTTCTTTTTCTTTAAACAGACGCACACGCACACAGCGCGGAGAAATTATTTCGTCTTTCTTTTGAGAATGTCTTATGAAGCAAAACTGTATAGCTGACGGCTTGATCATGCCGTTTGATATAATACATTAAGGGCAGTCTGCGCTTGGTCACATGTTTGCTCGCGCCCAAATATGACGCTGAAAATCTTTCACTAGACATTATACCACAGTTGACAGGTATTTTGCAATCGCGAACTTTGTTTCTAAAAAAAACCTTGAAAAATGGCATTTGACGCGCTTTCAGGTACACTTTGCGCGTTTTTTTGCACAAACCGCTTGACAACCACTCGCTTCTAGGGTATCATATGTACTTGCTTGCCAAAGACAAGTGGGAGCCATTAGCTCAGCCGGTAGAGCATCTGACTTTTAATCAGAGGGCCCGGGGTTCGAGTCCCCGATGGCTCACCAGCGGCAGACCGCCCGCATCCAGAACGCGCCTCCAATTTATGAGGCGCGTTTTGTTGTGTATGTGACAGTTTATTTGTTGCCTGCTTTTAAATCTATCGGTTTATACTTCATCTAAACGACTAAATAAATGGTAATTACTACAAATATATCACGGGCGATTTATTTAAATACAACAAAACGCATCTTCATTTAGAAAAATTTATAAAAGATATTGACAAACGCATAGATTCGCTATATGATAAAGGCAATAAAAACAAGGCTGTTTTTAAGACTTTTGCGATTGTATCGCATTTTTATTTGCAAACTGGCTAATCGTTTAGATATAGGGGTGGTGGTCGCTGTTGACAATTAAAGATGTGGCAACGATCGCGAGGGTGTCGACCGCTACCGTTTCTTACGTAATCAACGGCACAAAGCCGGTCCTGCCTGAAAAACGGCAAAGGGTGATTGAGGCGATCAAGCAGACCGGTTACCAGCCCAATCAGGTAGCCAAAAGCCTGCGGACAAAAAAGACCAACAACATCGGCGTCCTGGTCGAAGACATTCTTGGTTTTTCGACTTCCCACATAATCAACGGGATTTCTGAGCACGTTGAGCAGTCGGGCTACAACATCCTGCTCAACGACTTGCGGATGCTGGGCAGCCTGTTTAACCGGTACGATCAGATTGTTCAGCAAAAAGACAAGATCAGCAAGGCGCTCTCGCTTTTGGTGTTTGGCGCGCGGGTGGACGCGGTCATCTATGTGGGTATGTTTGACCGGGATATCTCGGGGATCATCACCGACCTGGGCAAGCCGATCATCATTGCTTACTCCACCGCCAAAGACAGCCACACCTGCTCGGTTACTTACGAGAATGAACAGGCGTCCGCCGATGCGGTCCGTTACCTGTTTGACGCAGGGCACAGGCGGATCGCGGTGATCACCGGGCTTGCGCACACATCCCCCGCCCAGCTGCGGATGCGCGGGGTGCTCAGCGCCTTTAAAGACGCCGGTCTTGTGCTGGATGGCGCTCTGGTCAAAAACGGCGACTGGGAACGCGAAACCGGTTACTCCTGCATGAAAGATTTGCTGGAGCACGAAAAAGACAATCTGCCCACCGCTGTTTTTGCCATGAATGACTTGATGGCGATCGGCGCGATGGACGCCATCCGCGATGCCGGCCTGCGGCTGCCCGAAGACATCTCGGTGATGGGGTTTGACAACCGCGAAGTATCCCGTTTCGTCTGGCCGCGGCTGACAACGGTCGAGATCGACTTAAAAGGGATCGGATTTGCGGCCGCACAGCTGGCGGTCGCCCAGCTTGAGCCGGGCAGCAAAAAGGCAAAAGGGCGAAACATAGTTCTGCCCAGCCGGATTATCCCCGGCGGCACGGTGGCAAAGGTTTAGGCCGGCGTAGTATCCGCCTGCGGGGCGGCATATTTATATCACAGGCAGGAAAAATCGATTCGGACATTCACGCAACTTACGGGGTTCTCAGCCAACCGGGCTGTCCCAATATAAAAAACGATGGAGGAACATTTACTATGAAAAAACATATCAGGCTCAAAGCGCTCGTCAGCCTATGTCTTGTGTTGCTGCTGGTTTTGGCCGCATGTGGAAACGGAGGAACGGCGCCGGCCGCCCCTCAAGCACCGGCCACCCCCACTGCGGGCGGAGAAGTGCCTGACCCGGACACCCTGGACCAAACCCCGGTAACCATTACATACGCCATGTGGGGGGACAACGCGGAAGTCGCAACCCTCGAAGAAGTCATTCAAAACTTTAACCTTGAGTTTCCCTGGATCACGGTTGAAATCATTCAGGTTGACCGCGGCGAGTACGAAACCTGGATGAACACCATGGCGGCAGCCGGCACACTGCCCGACACCGCGATCATGGCTGAGCCGATGGTTATGCCTTGGGCTGAGCGCGGCGTCCTGCTCCCGGCCGACACCGCCGCCATCATCGAGGCGGTCGGCGACACCCCGCTCGATCACCTCGGTTTCCGCTGGGAAGGCCAGGTGCTTGCTTACTCGGTCTGTAACAACTTGGTTCAGCTCTTCTACGACATCGAAAAATTTGAAGCGGCCGGCGTTGCCCGCCCGCCAAAAGATTGGCAGCAAGCTTGGACCTGGGACGAGTTCATCGACGTAGCGAAATCCCTGACCCTCGACTCGGCCGGCAGAGACGCCCACGACGCGGGCTTTGATCGCAACAATGTCGTACAATGGGGGATTCGCTTCTACAACGCCTCCTGGATGCTCGAGACCTGGGCGCTGGCCAACAACGGCGGCTGGTTTGATCCCAATGATCCTTCCAGCGTAATCATCGACCAGGCCGCTTCGGTTGAAGCTATGCAAATGATCGCCGACCTCCACCTGGTTCACGGGGTTTCCCCCCAATTCGGTACAAATGAAGGCACAATCGATACCTGGCTGGTTGAAGACACAGCAATGGCCATAAACGGCGGCTGGTCGAACGGCGTATGGCTGGGCGGCGCAAGAGCCGAGCACGGGCTGGACTTCAGCATCGGCGTACTCCCCCGCATGGCCGGTCAGGCCACCATTGCCACCGCAGGCGTAAACGTCGCGTTCGCGACCTCCCCCAACCCGGAAGCCGCCAACATCTGGCTGGCCTGGTACGCACAGCCCACAAACGCCTGGAATCTGGTCGAAGGCGGCATCTGGATGCCGATCTTCCATGAATGGTACTCCGACGAAAGCCTTATGCGCCGCTGGGCCGACAACGACTACCCCGGCCGCGCAAGCCAAAACTTCCCGGCTTTTGAAGACTACCGTGCAGCCGCCATCGAGTACTCGCTTTCCCCCGTCGTCCACTCGGCGGCCTGGTACTGGGTCAACAACACCGACGTATTTTTGGATGTTCTCGGCACTGTTCTAGCCCCGGTATGGGATGGCTCGCAGACAGCTGAACAAGCGATCTCTGGCGGTATGAGTGCCCTGACCGCGGCGATCAGAGGCTAATCCGCTAACATTATGCGGCGCCCGCGCGAAGTTTTCGGGCGGGCGCCGCCCCTTATTTCGATTCAAAGTTTAGGAGGGTGTGAACCCAATGACCGCACCAGCGACAAAAATATTAAAAGTGACAGGGGTTCTATATCTGGCATCCGCCGGCGCGAGCGCACTTGTGGGGATCCTCGGGCTGACCGGCTCAGGGTTTCTTGCGTCCATTCGGCCGGAGGGCTTTATCTTTGCGCGGGCATTGATGACCCACGTCGCGCCGCCCGGCGCGATGCCTGTCTTTCACGCCTTTCTGATTGGATTCGCCCTTTACCGCCTGTTTATCGCGGTTTGGAGCTGCAAGTACGCCGACAGC
The DNA here is from genome assembly GCA_009784625.1 of Oscillospiraceae bacterium. Classification (GTDB taxonomy): domain Bacteria; phylum Bacillota; class Clostridia; order Oscillospirales; family Ruminococcaceae; genus WRAV01. Next base: position 54,524 of record WRBI01000007.1, read on the forward strand.
ATCCCGGCCGCGCCCACACTCGGCCTGCTCGGCAAGATCGACCTCTGGCTTGTGATCTTGATCACCGCGTTTTCGGTCTTTTTTATCGCGGGGTTTTCGTTTATCTGGTTTGCGGTCTCCTGTTATGCCGGCACCATCCTGTTGCTGCACGGCTCGGCCAAGAACGATTTTCGGCCGGGCAGAGCCGACCGCAGTGAAGCCAGGGCGGCCAAACTGTTCCTAATTCCGGCTTTTCTCGGGCTTACCCTGATCACTTACATACCGCTGATTTCGGTTTTTGTGCTCTCGTTGTTTGAATGGCGGATTCCCGGCGCGCCGCGCTTTGCCGGCTTCGCCAATTATACCCATCTGTTTACCGAAAACTTTTTCTTCTGGACTTCGATTCGGGTAACGATTGTCTACGCGTTCATAACCGTGGCAATCGGGATGGTCTACTCGATGCTCATCGCCCTGCTTCTCAACCGAAAGATGCCCGGGCGCACGGTCTTCCGGACGATCTTTTACCTGCCGTTTATCATGCCGGTCATCGCTTCGTTTATGATCTGGCGGCTGCTCTACTCGTGGGAAGGGCCGATCAACTCGATCATCAATATGTTGGGTGGCAGCCGAACCCATTTTTTAATGGACAACACAACCATCATCCCCGCCTTGGCAATCGTTGCCGTTTGGGCGAGCGGAAACATTATCGTCATCAAGATGGCCGGGCTTGGCAACGTGCCGCGGGTTTATCAAGAAGCTGCCGAAATCGACGGCGCAAACGCCTGGCAGCGCTTCTGGAAAATCACCATCCCCTGTATGACCCCGATCATCTTTTACAACATGCTGATGAGCTTGGTCACACATATGCAGGTGTTTGTGCCCTCACTCATCATGGCCTCCGGCGGCTCGGCCGGGCGGGGGATTGTCCCTGAATCCTACTTATTTATGACATTTACCATGTACCGCGAAGGGTTCATGAACAGCTTTATGGGCCGGGCAAACGCTTTGTCGTTCATCTTTTTTATCCTGGTCGGTATCTTTACCGCAATATTGTTCCTGACATCGAAATCCTGGCTGTTTTATGAGGGGGGTGAGCCGAAATGAGCAGTGAACGCAAAGCACCGACCCCCGGCAAGGGGCTGCTAAAGATTTCGGGTGCCCTGCTGATTGCGCTGGCTTTGCTTGCCTTTGGATTTGGCGGGCTGGGGCTGGCCGGGGTGGACATCACCGGCACCATATATTTAGAGGCCACCATCACCGACGCCATGTCCATTCCCGAAGTGACCGAAGAGATCCACCCGGTATCCGGGGATCCTGTCAGCGTACCGATCTGGACAAGTGAATCCTGGGATGAGATGCAGGCCGCGCTGCGGGTCGCGAGGATCACAGCGGCCGATGGGGTTGCCTCCCAGGTTGAAGTCGACGCGGTGGCCGACACGCTCAGGGGCGCGGTCAACGCTCTCGCGCTCACCGAGGCCCACGCCGACACCGACCGCGCCACCCTCTTGCCGACCGGACGGGCGATCGATGTTTACTTTACTTTTGTCCTGATTTTTGCTTTGATCCAGCTGGCAAGCGGGCTGCTTTGCCTCAAGTTCTGCGCGGATGTCAAAAAAGCGCGGATGCTGGGCGTCTTCGGGGTGATCGGGTTTGGACTTACGCTGACCCTCTTCTTTTTCACGGCCGGTACACTCGGCCACGCGCTGGCCTGGCCAATGATTGTCTTTTTCCTGATACCGGCTCTCGCTTTGGCCGGCGCGCACAAGAATGACCGGCGGGTCTCAACTGTGGTCATCTTCGGGGTTTTGGTTTTGTTTTCAGCCGTTGTCCTCCTGCCCATCTGGTGGATAATCCGCTCTTCGCTGATGACTTTGCCCGAAGTCGCGACCATGTCCTTTTTCCCCAGCCGCTGGCGGTTCTCGAACTACCCTCTCGCGCTTGAATCCTTCCACTTCTTCCTGTATCTGCGCAACACGCTGATTATTGCCGTCCCGTCCGTTGTCTTGGGTACGGGTACAGCCATCCTTTGCGGCTATTCGTTCGCCCGCTTCCGCTTCAGGGGCAAAAAGTTCATCTTCGGGCTGTGTATCGCGTCTATGCTTTTGCCGCCTATGGTCACCTTGATCCCGATCTTTATTGTCTGGACCAGTTTCTTTGATATGTCCAACTCGTTCCTGCCGCTGATTTTGCCCTGGGTTTGCGGGGGCGGGGCGTTCAATATCTTTTTGATGCGCCAGTTTATCCTGACCATCCCGCGGGAGCTGGACGAGGCCGCCATGATCGACGGGGCAGGGCGGCTGCGGATTTTGGGGATGATCATAATACCGGCCATCAAGCCCGCCATCATGGTGGTCGGTATCTTTATCTTCATGCAGATTTGGAATGATATCTTAACCCAGACCATCTACCTTTCCGACCCCGAAATGGCCACTATGGCGCTTGGTCTGCGGGTCTTTTCCGGCTCGTTCGGCACGGTCTGGAACTTGACTATGGTCGCCGCTGTGCTCGCGATCATCCCCGGCCTGATCATCTATATCATCGGCCAAAAGTACCTGGTTGAGGGGATCGTGATGACCGGCATGAAGAACTGACCAACGACAAAGGGCACCGTAATCGGCGCCCTTTTGTGATTGTTTGGGTTACTTCGGCAGAATCGGCAAACTGGCAAGCCCCCGCTCTAAATCCTCATCTGTGGGGATAAAGTCGGTCATCTGGCCATTTTGGTACTCCATGTAGGCGGCCAGGTCAAAGTAGCCGGTGCCGCTTAGGCCAAAGAGGATGGTCTTCGCCTGCCCGGTCTCACGGCATTTTATTGCCTCGTCCATGGCCACCCGGATGGCGTGGGCAGATTCGGGCGCAACCAGCGTCCCCTCGTGTTTGGCGAAGGTGCAGGCCGCTTCAAAGACGCGGGTCTGCTCAACCGCCCTGGCTTCATCCAGATGCCCGTCGTGGTAGAGTTTGGAGACAATCGGGCTCATCCCATGGTAGCGCAAACCGCCCGCGTGGTTGGGGGATGGGATAAATCCGGAGCCCAGCGTGTACATTTTCATCAGCGGCGTAGTCCGGCCGATATCCCCGAAATCGTAGGCGTAGCGCCCACGGCTCATAGACGGGCAGGAGGCCGGTTCGGCCGCGATAAAGTACGGGTTTCGTTTGCCGGCCAGCTTATCCCCCATAAACGGGGCGATCAGCCCGGCCAGGTTGGAGCCGCCGCCCGCGCAACCGATGATGATGTCGGGGTAAAGATCGTACTGTTCAAACGCGGCTTTGGCCTCAAGGCCGATCACACTTTGATGAAGCGCTACGTGGTCGAGCACACTGCCCAGCACATACCGGCAGTTGTCGGTCAGCGTGGCCGTCTCAATGGCCTCGGAGATGGCACAGCCCAGACTGCCGCCGGTGGTGGGGTCTTTTGAGAGGATCTGCCGCCCGACCCGCGTGGTGTTGGAGGGGGAAGGGGTGACGTGTGCGCCGAAAGTTTCCATCACCGCTTTGCGGTAGGGTTTTTGATTGGCGCTCGCTTTGACCATGTACACTTTGAGGTCGATGTCAAAGAACCCGCAGGCCATGGAAAGCGCGGTACCCCACTGTCCGGCCCCGGTTTCGGTGGTCAGGTGGGTCAGGCCCTGATGCTTGGCGTAATAGACCTGCGCGGCTGCTGAATTGAGCTTATGTGAGCCGGAGGTGTTGCCGCCCTCAAACTTATAAAAGATATGAGCCGGCGTGTCCAGCGCTTTCTCCAGGCAGTAGGCTCGGACAAGCGGAGACGGGCGGTACATCCGATAGAAAGACTGAATCTCTTCCGGGATGTCGATGTAGCGGTTTGTAACGTCCATTTCTTGATTCGCCAGCTCAGTGACGAGTATCTGGCTGAGTTCGTCCGCTGTGACCGGCTTGCCTGTGCCAGGGTTGAGGATAGGGTCGCGTTTTTCTTTCATATCGGCGCGAAGGTTATACCATCGTTTGGGCAGCTCGCTTTCAGAAAGATAAATCTTGTAGGGCACTTGCTTTGCCATGATGGTTCCTCCCTTTCCGATAATGTATCACGGGCTATGCAGTGCCGCCCACGATACTAGGTATCATAGCACCGCATCCGAAATATGTCAACAAATCCGGCCGCGGGCAGTCACGCGCGAGAAGAAATATCCGCCCATTTCTGCTTTGCTCGACATCTTTCGCATTGACAAACAGCACGGGAAATGCTAGACTGATTGCGCTAATTAACACTTTTACCTTTATTGTTGCCTTGCTCCTCTGGCCGACGAAAGAATAACCAAGGAGTATTTTGTCGATGAGCGCTTCGCGAAAAACGATTTTTCTGGTGGACGACAACGAAACAAACTTGATCATGGGCAAGAGCGCGCTTTCCGATTTGTACAGCGTCTTTACCTTGAGCTCAGGCGAGCGGCTGTTCAAAATCTTGGAAAAACTCACCCCCGACCTGATCTTGTTGGATGTAGAAATGCCCGGGATGGGCGGATATCAAGTTCTTGAGCAGCTAAAAAAGAACTCAAAAACCGCGGACTTGCCCGTCATCTTCCTGACCGCGCTGAGCAGCGAGGAGACCGAGCTGCACGGCCTGACTCTTGGCGCCGTCGACTACATAACCAAGCCATTTTCGCCGCCGCTGCTCCGCAAAAGGATCGAGCTCCACCTGCTGGTCGAGTCACAAAAGCATAAGCTAATTGACTACAACAGCAACCTCGAGCGAATGGTCGCCGAAAAAATTCAGGAAAGCATCTCACTAAAAAACGCGGTGCTCAAAACAATGGCAGAGCTGGTTGAACACCGTGACATCCAAACCGGCCACCACGTCGAGCGCACCCAACAATTTATCAAGGTTTTGATCGACGCGATGAAACAACACGATGTTTACACAGCCGAAATTTCGCAGATGGATCAGGATCTGGTTGTACAGTCCTCACAACTGCACGACGTGGGCAAAATCTCGATCAAGGACTCAATCTTGCTCAAACCCGGCCTGCTCACCACGTCTGAGTTTGAGGAGATGAAGGCCCACACCACCACCGGTGAACGGATTCTGGCCCGGATGCAAAAAAACACACCGGACAGCGACTTTCTGGAATACGCGCGAATCTTTTCGGCATCTCACCATGAAAAATGGGATGGCACCGGCTACCCGAACGGCCTGAAGGGCGAGGAAATCCCACTGCTCGGGCGGATTATGGCCATCGCCGACGTCTATGATGCATTGGTCACCAACCGGCCGTACAAGAAAGCTTTTCCACATTCTCAGGCCGTCACCATCATACGATCTAATCGCGGCGTCCACTTTGACCCCAACCTGACCGACTTATTCCTAAAGGTTCACAGCGAATTCGAACAGATTTCTACCCAAACTGAGTACAGCGAAGCAACAGGCATTACAATTTCGTGACTTTTAAATAAGTCATATTTGGTACAATTATAAAGATATAACACCGCTATCAATCAGATAGCGGTGTTTTTATGACTTTCATCAAAGTGATTTCACAGCGGCTTGCTTACCTCTTCTTTCCCTGCCACTTCACGGTTTATATTAAGTGTGATATCGTTTAACTATGTTAATCAAACTCGAATATAATATATAATTGTACTATCAATTATATAATTTAAATCACATTATAATGTTATGACATTTTGAAGCTTGTCAAGTTTTTGTGACTGAACGTTTTCAACAAACCTTTATATGATCAATAATTTTACGAATCATATTTTTTTTTAAAATTTTATGACTTTCTGGCAATAAATTTTTCGCTTTACTGTGTTGTGTGATTACTTGTGGCCATGTTTACGCGTCGAGCCGTCAAGAGTTAATAGAGGAGTATATAGCTCGGTTCTGCGATCGCGGAAAACGCCCCAGGTCCGCCTGGCCAGTTGCAACTCATCCAGGTCGAAGGCGGCGGTGATGAATCCGGTGGTGGCTTCGTCCATCTCGGCAACTTTCCTGCCCTTGTTGTCCGTGATAAAGGACGAGCCGTAGAAGGTGATTTCCCAGTCGTCTTCAGCCTCTTTGCCGATCCGGTTGGAGGCGATGACCGGTGTGAGGTTGGCGGCCGAGTGCCCCTGCATGGTCAGCTGCCAATGATCGCGGGAGGTAACGGCCGCGTCGTGGGGCTCGGAGCCGATTGCGGTCGGGTAGAAGATCAGCTCCGCACCGCGCAGGGCCAGAACCCGCGCACACTCAGGGAACCACTGATCCCAGCAGACGCCGCTGCCAATCCGGCCGAACGCGGTGTCAAAGACTAAAAACCCGGTGTCGCCGGGGTTGAAGTAAAACTTTTCAGAATAGCCGGGACCATCCGGAATATGCGATTTGCGGTAACAGCCGAGAATTTTTCCGTCGGCGTCGATATAAGCCAGCGTATTGTAATAGGCATTGTTACACCGCTCAAAAAAGCTGATGGGAAGCACCACGCCCAGCTCTTTTGCCACCGCCGAAAAGCGGCGCACGGCCGGATTCTCATCCAATGTGGTGGCCAGAGAAAAGTACTGCTCTTTTTGTTTTTGACAGAAGTAGTCACCCTCTAACAGCTCTTGCAGTAAAATGATGTTCGCACCCGCTCTGGCAGCGTCCCGGACCAATTTTTCGCCGAGGTCGATGTTGTTCTTTCCGCTGGGCATCTGGGTCGCGGCGACTGTCACGTTTCTCATATTGTCTGCTCCTCTCGAATTTTGAGGCTGTATCAATGTGGCCGGATAGACGTATCGCCCTGCAAAAGAGTAACTTTCACAGGGCGAGCGACGCAAACGATTATTGCTTAATAATTGACTGCACGCAGTTCGAAGTAAGCTTGGGGATGTGCGCAGGTCGGGCAGAGCTGGGGTGCTTTTGCGCCGTCGACCAGATGGCCGCAATTCCGGCAAATCCAAACGTCCTTTTCGTTTTTGGCAAAAACTTCGCCGTTTTTAACGTTGGCTTGGAGCTTGAGGTAACGCTCTTCGTGCGACTTTTCGACTTTGCCTACCAAATCAAAGAGGACAGCGATCTCGTTAAATCCCTCTTCTTTGGCTTCTTTGGCCATCCGGGCGTACATGTCGGTCCACTCAAAGTTTTCGCCCTCAGCCGCGGCGCCCAGGTTTTCTTCGGTACCGCCGATCTCTCCGCCGTGCAGCAGCTTAAACCACATTTTGGCATGTTCCATCTCGTTGTGCGCGGTCTCGGCAAAGAAAGCGGCAATCTGTTCAAATCCCTCTTTTTTGGCCTTGGATGCGTAGTAGGTGTACTTGTTGCGAGCCATCGATTCGCCCGCAAACGCATCCCACAAATTCTTTTCGGTTTTTGTCCCTTTTAATTCAGCCATTTTCAAATTCTCCTTTGCGATTGATTAGCATTTAGCACAGTATATCATTAATGGGGTGCTTTGGCAATGTTTTTCTGGCCGCTTAGCCGCCTGCACGCGTATTTATGCAGCAGCAAACCATTCAGGCGAACACTAGCCCTCAAACAACGGAGTGGAGAGATACCTCTCCCCGCCATCCGGCAGAACGACCACAAAGGTCTTACCGGCATACCCAGGCTCTTTGGCCAGCCGGCCGGCCGCCCAAACCGCCGCACCCGACGAGATTCCGACCAGTATCCCCTCAGTCCTGGCCAGCTCCCGCCCGGTCTGGAACGCGTCTTCGCTTTTGACTTTTACGACTTTGTCGTAGACCCCGGTGTTCAGAATTTCGGGTATAAACCCCGCACCGATCCCTTGAATCTTGTGCGGGCCCGCTTTGCCCTGGGAGAGGACAGGCGAGTCAAACGGCTCAACCGCGATGATTTCCAGCTTTGGGTTCTTGGATTTTAGATATTCGCCCGCCCCGGTGATCGTTCCGCCCGTGCCCACGCCGGCCACAAAGACATCCACTTTGCCATCGGTGTCTTCCCAAATTTCAGGGCCTGTGGTCGCGCGGTGGGCGGCCGGGTTGGCCAGGTTGGTGAATTGTCCGGGCAGAACCGCACCGGGGATTTCGCCGGCCAGCGCCTGTGCTTTTTCAATCGCGCCGCGCATCCCTTTCGCCCCTTCGGTCAAAACCAGTTCCGCCCCGTAGGCGCTCAGCATCTTTCGGCGCTCAATGCTCATAGTTTCAGGCATGGTCAAAATCACCCGGTAACCCCGTGCGGCGGCTACGGCCGCCAGGCCAATCCCGGTGTTCCCGCTGGTCGGCTCGACGATGACAGATTCGGGCCCCAGCTCACCTGATTGCTCGGCTTGTTCGATCATCGCTTTGGCCACCCGGTCTTTCACGCTGCCCGCCGGATTGTAGAATTCCAGCTTGGCGAGCAAAGTCGCCCCGATCTTCTGCTGTTTTGTGTATCCGCCCAGTTCAAGCAGTGGCGTTTTCCCAATCAGATCAGTCAAGTTTTTAGCAATCTTCGACATGTCTTACCCCCTCCCGGCCAGCCGCCGACAGTGAGAACCTGTATTCAATACGCAAAACGCTCCCGATCCGGCGGCTTTCCCGTTATGCCTCGTCAATTTTTCCCTTGGAATACACAAAGTATCCCTGCAAAAAATCTCCTTGCCCAGCGAAAAAACCGCTCCGGCTTGTGCGTATTTCCCGTTATCGAATACAGATTCTGATATCGCGCGCACACGTTTGTGGAGGCGCGATGTTATTTGTCCGCGGTATTTCGCCGGTTTGTAATCGTGAACATTTACGTTAATGGTATGCAGCCGACATGAGATCAATGTCTCTCAAACTATAGCGTGAACGCTGGCGTTTGTCAATTCCCTTTGCCTTGTCCGGACGCTGTCCGACAACAAAACTCCCGGCGGTTACCGGGAGTTTTGGGTGTACGGCAAGTTATTTGCAGCCGCAAGCCGCTTTGACCGCTTTTTCGAAAACATCCATCCCAAACTTGGCCTGCTCGTCGTTCATGGTGACCGCCGGCAGGAAGCGGATGACGTTGCCCAATGTGCCCGCGCTCAGGAAGATAACGCCTTCTTGAAGCGCCGCCGCTGTGATTTTGCCGATGATCTCTTTGTTGGGTTCTTTTGTGCCGCGGTCTTTGACGAACTCGACGCCCAGCATAGCGCCCATCCCGCGGACATTGCCGATGCACTCGTGAGTATCCATCATCTTCAGGACACGGCCTCTGAGGTAGTCGCCCAGTTTGGCCGCTTTTCCGCAAAGGTCGTTCTTCTCGACATAGTCAAGGACCGCGACGGCCGACGCGCAGGCAACCGGGTTGCCCGAGTAAGTTCCGCCGATGCCGCCGACATGGGAGGCGTCCATAATCTCTTTGCGTCCGATAACCGCCGAAAGGGGCAGTCCGCCGGCCAGCGCTTTGGCAGAAGTCATCAGGTCAGGCTGTACGTCGAGCTGTTCGGCCGCGTACATGGTACCGGTTCGGGCAATACCCGACTGAATCTCGTCGATGACCATGACAATACCGTGTTTGGTGCAAATCTCCCGCATTTTTTTCAGATAAGCTTTGGGGATCGGGATCATGCCGCCCTCGCCCTGTACCGGCTCGATGACCACGCAGGCAATCATATCCGGGGAAAGGCTGGTCTCAAGCATATCTTCGAACACTTGGGCGCAATACACCGCGTAGTCGTCGTCCGGCATCTCGACGTCTTTCCGGTAAAGGTTGGGGCAGGGGATTTTGTACTGGTCGCCGGGGAACGGGCCGAAGCCAAACTTGTACGGCTTGACTTTAGAAGTCATGCCCAGCGCGAAGATGGTTCTGCCGTGGAACGCGCCTTCGAGCGTGACAACACCGGGGCGACCGGTGAATTTTCGGGCGATTTTGACGGCGTTCTCGACCGCTTCCGCACCCGAGTTTACCAGCATACACTTGGCGTCCGGCACGGGGGCAATCTTAGCCAGTTTTTCACAGACGCGGGCATAAGACTCGTACATCACAATGTTGGAGGAAGTGTGAATGAACTTACCGGCCTGTGCCGAAATGGCGTCCACCACTTCGGGGGGGCAGTGGCCGACAGTGGCTACCCCGATACCGGTGGCGAAATCCAGGAACACGTTGCCGTCTACGTCTTTGATCAGCGCGCCCTGAGCCTCAGCCGCAAACAGGTTGGTCGAGTGCGAAACGCCTTGGGCCACATATTGGTTGTAAAGCTTAAGCAGTTCAGCCGACTTCGGCCCGGGCAGCGCGGTTTTTATGCTGGGCATAGTCTCTGTCATTTACATTACCTCCAGTTTCATTGCGAAGCGGGTACATAGTCCGCGTTTTTTGGCCGCAAACCCGCACCACTTCTATCTTTGTATAGTATATCACAGCCTATAATGAATGACAAGAGTGTAAACGAACGGACTCAAAAACTGTGCGCTCTATACAGTTTTTTAAGATACAAACCAGACAAAATGCCCGCTGGCTTTGGGTCCACAGACATTGTTTTATCATCTTCGTTTGTGCTAAGCGCCCAATTTATCGGCCACGACCATCGCGCTGTAAACCAAATCAGCAGTAACTTCAAAAGGCATATTGTGGATGGTCTCACCGGGGGCGGTGGCTGCTTTGGCCACGGCCATCAGCTTTTCGGGGGTGGGGTCTTTGATCCCGAGCTGGGCGAAAGTGGTGGCCAGTCCGACCGATTGGCAGAAATCGATGACTTCAGTGATCTCGTCCATGTCTGCGTTTTCGAGTACCAGCTGGGTCAGCACACCGAAAGATACCTTTTCGCCGTGGTAGACATCGTGGGTGTCGGGCAAAACCGTCAAGCCGTTGTGCACCGAATGAGCAGCGCCCAACCCGCCGCTCTCAAAACCGATCCCGGACAGGAATGTGTTGGCCTCGACAATGTTTTCGACCGCGCGGGAGCTGACGCCCGCCTCCATCGAGAGTTTTGCTTTGAGGCCGTCAGCCAGCAGCGTTTCGTAACACAGCTCAGCCAGCGCCATCGCGGATATGGAAGTCAGGCCGCCGGCCATCGCAATGCTGTTGGTCGATACAGCCGCGCGGGCTTCAAAGTAAGTCGCCAGCGCGTCGCCCATCCCGGCAACCAGCAGGCGGGCAGGCGCTTTTGCCACAATGGCGGTGTCGACCAATACACAGTTGGGGTTGGCGGGGAGAAGCAGGTACTCTTCAAATGTGCCGTCTTCTTTGTAAAGAACGGTCAGCGCGCTGCAAGGCGCGTCGGTGGAGGCAATGGTAGGCGCGATGATAACCGGCAGCTTCGCGTAATAGGCGACCGCTTTAGCTGTGTCAATGACTTTTCCGCCGCCGACACCGATGATGCAATCCGCGTCTTTGGCCAGCGCGATCAGCCGGTCAATCTCGCTCTTACAGCACTCGCCGCCGAACTTTTCGATCTCGTAGGGGATTTTGCCTTTCTCAAAGCTGGCGGTAATCTTCTCTTTGTTGTTTCGAATATTGGACGGGCTGGCGATGATGCAGGCCTTTTTTGACCCCAACACCTTGTAGTAATCGGCCAGATTTTCCATTTCCCCCGGCCCCTGTACATATTTCATCGGCGAGATAATGACCCGTTTACTCATTTGACAATCCCCTTTTGCTTGTTAAAAATATATCGATCACTGTCTCTATCATACCCCATACTTGCGGGAAAAGCAAGGATTGTCCCGTCTGTGGCAAAAAGATCGGGCAGGGCGTTGACAATGGCGGTAAATTGACTTAGAATAACGGTATGAAAAGATTTTGTGTGGTCTTGATCGCTTTGCTGATCCTGTCCGGCTGTGCCGGGCGTTTGGCTGACAGCACCCCTCCGTCGGCTGATTTACCTGTACCCGAAAACCTCTCGACACTGCCGGCTGCCCCACTTCCCGCCGCACCGATCGAGCGGGAAACGCTGACGCTGAGCATCCCGGCAGGCGCGACACTGCCCCAAATCGGGATGGCACTTGAGGAAATGGATGTTTATACGACCAGGCATTTCATCGAGGCGGCACAGTCGGTGGCAGGCAATCTGACCGACTTTCCGTTGCTGGCCGCACTGCCCCGTGACGGCCGCTTCTTTGCGTTGGAGGGTTACCTCTTCCCCGGCGAGTATGAAATTGACCCCAGACACCCGCCGGCAGCCGTTGTCCGCCAGATTCTTGAGAATACGCAGACACAAATCGACGCCGATCTGCACGCAGCGATCGACGCGAGCGGTTACACGCTGGACGAGATCATCATCATTGCGTCTATCGTACAGCGGGAATCCTTAAACAACGACGAGGCCAAGCCTCTGGTCGCGTCAGTCATCCACAACCGATTAAACACCGGGATGATGCTGCAAATGTGCATGACCAGTTTTTATGTGCGGGATTATATCGCGCCCTTTTATGAGGGCAGCCCCGCGCGTTTTCACGATTTGTACAACACTTATATCGTCCCCCGGCTGCCCGCCGGGCCAATCGGGAACCCCAGCCTGGCCGCCATCCACGCCGCCCTCTCACCCGCGCAGACCGACTACTTCTTTTATATTTGGGATAACGACGACAACTTTCACTTCGCCGCCGGGTGGAACGAGCATCAGGCCAATGTACAAAGATATTTAAGCTGACGGCCAAACAAACACGCGCCGGGATGGATAACCATCCCGGCGCTTTGCGTTATTATCTCAACTCGGCCATTCTCGTGACCGCTACGTAGATTTGTGAAATCTTATACCATGTGCTAAAGCCGACAATCCCGTCAGCGGCTAGGCGGAATATCTCTTGAAAAGTTTCGACCGCAACCCGTGTCTCTTCGCCGAACAAGCCGTCCACCCGCACTTTTTTGATGGCCGGAAAATTGTTCGAGATAGCGTTGAGCTGTTCTTGAATCACCCGCACGTCGCTGCCGGTCGAGCCCATCTGCAGGGCTGTGCCAGGGTAAGAAGACGGCACTCCGGCCACTTTTTTGGCCTGCATCAAGAATATGTCATAGCCGTAAAACCGCTTAAGGATATCGATGGCGTTATATCCCTGATCGCCCATTTGTTTGGAACCCCACTGGGTCATCCAGGTCGGGCAGGATACCCGTTTGCCGTCGCAATACTGCGTGAGCAGCGGCTGGCGGATGTTCGGCCGGGTAATAAATGTGGTAAAAATCTCGTCCACCACCCGGGAAATCTCTTCAAAGATGTTGCGGCCAAAGCTGAACGCGTGGTCAAAAGCAGTCGAGTTGGTGATGGTAAAATCAAAACCCTTGGACGGGTACCACTCGGTGTAGATGCGGTTGAGAGTAAACGAAAGGATGGCCAGCACATTCGCCTTGATGGTCTCTTCCGGCCAGTTGGCATAAATCTCGCTGCTGGCCACGTTTTTTATGTAGTCTCTGAATGGTACCCAGTGGTTGGGCGCGGTCGCGTCGTCCGGTTTACCCGCGTGGACAATTACATATTCGGGGACAACCGGCTCGGGCAATACAACCAGCCCGGTGGAGGGCGGCAGCGACTTTGTGTCCATCTCGGGAATTTTTGGGGGAAAGTCACCCCAGAGTGTGTGGTCTTTGATGGCGATGATGTCGGCCGCGTTTTCGGCGGTCAGCGGCTGTAAATTGGCGTCCTGAAAAGACGCTGTCTCGGGCAGGATTTGCACCCCCTCGATGTACACCGGCTCATAGCCTTCCATACTCACGCTCACGTCGTATTCACTGTAAGGCATTCGCGCGGGGTCTGGGGTCATCGAATAGTCGATGGGCGGGGCGGGCAAATTGATGGTCGGTGTCCGGCCGGAAGAGTCCGAAATCATCTCCTCAATGATGTTGTCGGGCTGACCGTGCTCTGAGACGCGAACAATTGCGCCTGAGGCCGGTTTAGCCTGGCCTACGGCCAGCGTCCCAACCTGAAGCCGCCCGATCTCGCTATATTCTGGGTTGTGGCCACGTATATACGGCATCTTTCACTCATCCCCTCAATTATTTTAGTTTACCTATATTGTATGTGCGCTCTCCGCTTTTGATTATCGGTTTAGTCAAGATACAAGCCCGATTTGCATAAAGTTTATTAGTGGCCTTAGTGACAGCGGCAGCGTAAGCTTTGGACACAGACAAGGCGCACCTGTATTGCGGGTGCGCGACATTGGCGCCGGCGACTGGCCGGAGGGAGGAATTGTATGCCGGATTACCCGCTGACCGACCGGGAAATTGAGGCGCTGCTGGGCGGCGAGGGCGAGGGCGCGCCCGCATCCGGGCTATGGGAGGTCATTGTCAAATATGGCGGCGACATTACCCCTGTTGAAGCGTCACTTGGAATCACCGCCGAGCTTTTGGGCGATTCGTTCGCCATCCTCACATTGCCGCCCGGCCAAATCCCCCGGCTGTACGATTTTATGGAGATCGAGTATGTCGAACTGCCCAAGGATGTCAGCCTGACCCTGCGGGAAAGCATGTCACAGGCCTGTATCACACCGGTGCAGTCCGGGCGGTATCATCTGCGCGGGCAGGGGGTGATCGTCGGGACGATTGACTCGGGCATCGACTACACCCACCCAGATTTTATTAACGAAAACGGCGAGAGCCGCGTGCTCTTTTTATGGGACCAATCGGGAACCGGCCAACCGCCGCCCGGTTTTAACCGCGGGGTGGAGTATACCGGGGCCCAACTAACCGCTGCTTTGCAAAGCGGTCAGCCATACAGCGTCATCCCGCCCATGGACAGTGTCGGCCACGGGACGGCGGTGGCCGGAATCGCGGCCGGAAACGGCCGTGCAAGCGGCGGGCTGGAACTGGGCGCCGCGCCTGAAGCCGGGTTGGTTGTGGTTCGGTTAGGCGAAGCCGGACGGGGAACCAGCGCGCGGACCACCGACATCATGCGCGCCCTCAAATACATAACCGATAAGGCCGCCGCGCTGAATATGCCGGTCGCGGTTAATCTAAGCTTTGGAACCAACAACGGCTCCCACGGCGGCGGCTCTCTTTTTGAAGCCTACATCAACTCGGTAGCCGGACAATGGAAGACGGTGATTGTAGCCGCTACCGGAAACGAGGGGTTTGCCGGTCACCACTTTAGCGGTCAGTTGTCCACCGGGCAGACGATCGACGCTTCCTTCGCAATTTCGGGCGGACAAAACAGTGTATATCTGGCGCTCTGGAAGCAGTTTGCAGACACGTTTGACCTCGAACTGATCGCGCCCGGCGGCCAGTCTACCGGCATCCTGCGGCCGGAAACTCCGCTCACCCAAACCCGGCTGCAAGGCGCGCCGGTGGTCGTTCACTACGGCCGGCCATCCTTTTACAATCTTGGGCAGGAAGTATTTATACAGATACGCGGGGACGGCGCGCCCATCCCACAGGGGGTCTGGCGGCTATTGATCACCGGGCGGCAGGTGGTAGAGGGCAGCTTTCACATCTGGCTGCCCACCATCGATGAAGTCGGGGCAGACACCGCCTTTCTCCGCCCCGACCCATACACGACCCTAACATTGCCGGCAACGGCCGAAAAGGTGATCTCGGTAGGTGGTTACAACGCCGCCATTAACGCGCCCGCCGACTTTTCGGGGCGGGGCGGGGTGGTCGGAATCAAACCCGACCTGGTCGCGCCGGCTGTGGGCATTCTCGCGCCGATGGCCGGCGGAGGGTACGATACCTTTACCGGCACCAGCATGGCCGCCCCTTTTGTGACCGGGGCCAGTGCCCTGATGATGGAGTGGGGAATTGTGCGCGCAAACGACCATTATCTCTATGGCCAGAGGGTCAAGGCCTTTTTGCAGCGGAGCGCGTCCCGCTTGCCTGGCGTCGCTTATCCCAACCCGATCTGGGGGTACGGCGCCCTCTGCCTGCGGGCGGCGATGGAGACGCTGGCCGAATATAACCGTTAGAAATGAGGGGTAACCATGAGCCTGGAAGATATCTTTTACGATCCTGACGTTGTCTCACTTGTGATGGAGCGGGAGTCAGTCACTGAATCTTACCTTGAGAACAACCCAAACATTTTATTCCGAAAAGAGCTGACCGGCGGGTACAGTGTCATCTATGTCCGGGAAAATAATGTAGACAAAGTTGTCAGCGAGATCGCCACCCACGCCATCGTCCCCTATCCCCTCGTGCTCGGCTTGATGGGAACACAGGAGCTCACCGACTCCGGGATTACCCAGGTACAGCAGCAGCCCTTTCTGAACCTGATGGGCAGCGGGGTTCTGCTCGGTTTTATCGACACCGGGATTGACTACACATCCAGCGCTTTTCGGTATGAGGATGGCGGGAGCAAAATCCTTTACATTTGGGACCATACGATTCGTGGCGGCCCGCCGGACGGCTATCCGTTCGGGACGGAATACAGCACCGCGCAGATCGATCAGGCGCTTCGCTCCCCCGACCCGCACGAAATTGTCCCTCACCGCGATACGGTTGGCCATGGGACATTTCTCGCGTCCATAGCCGGAGGGCGGGGGCCGGGCGAATACACAGGCGCCGCCCCCGACGCTGAGATCATCGCCGTCAAACTCAAGCGGGCCCGTCCGTCCGACTATGCCCGTTTTCTCATCCCGCCCGAACAGGAAAACGCGTTCTCGTCCGCCGACTTTATGCTGGGCGTTCAGTACATCATCGACAAAGCGCTGGCCTTGCGCAGACCGGTAGCAATCTGTATTGCAATGGGTAC
The DNA here is from genome assembly GCA_009784625.1 of Oscillospiraceae bacterium. Taxonomy (GTDB): domain Bacteria; phylum Bacillota; class Clostridia; order Oscillospirales; family Ruminococcaceae; genus WRAV01. The sequence goes on from WRBI01000007.1 coordinate 70,984, forward strand.
AAACTCGGGCGGACATGACGGGTATTTGCCGTTTGGAAGTTACCTCTCGCGGATATCTACCATCATCGGGGTGGCAGTCTGTTCGGCGGCAGGGAACGAGGGCCAGGCCAAACACCACACCCACGGCAGACTGGCCGGCGACGGCGACACCAAAAACATTGAACTGAGGGTGGGTTCAAGTCACGGGGATGTGCACATGTCCATCTGGAACTTTGCCGCCGACCGGATGTCGGTATCCATTCGTTCTCCGACCGGTGCAACAATTTCCCGAATTCCTGCCCGTTCAGGCATTGTTTACACCGACAAGCTGGTCTTAGAGCGCACTACCGTCCGTATCGAGTACATCTACCCCATCGAGCGGAGCGGGTCACAAGTCACCCGGATTCAGATTCTTTCGGCCACGCCGGGCATTTGGACGATCACTTTACACGGCGACTCGATCTTGGACGGCACTTATCATGCCTGGCTGCCGATAACCGGCTTTATTGACCCTGAAACCGTTTTTTTATCCCCATCCCCCAACTACACAATCGTCACCCCCGGCAACACGCTGGGCGTAATCTCCTGTGGGGCTTACGACAGCCACACCGACTCGTTCGCCGCCTTTTCGTCTCAAGGGCCGTCGCGGTTCTCAAGCATCCTGCCTGTCCTGGTCGCACCTGGGGTCGAAGTGTCGGGTATTTTTCCCGGCGGGCCCGGGGTGATGAGCGGTACCAGCGTCTCTTCGGCCATCACAACCGGCGCATGCGCACTTATGCTCCAGTGGGGGATTGTCGAAAAAAACGACATTTCACTTGACTCTTACCGAATCCGCGTCAATCTGATCGCCGGGTGTACCCGCGACCCAACCCGCGAATATCCCAATAACCAGTGGGGTTATGGCCGGCTGAACTTATACAATACCTTCCGATCTCTGCGCTCGTATTAGAACCTGTAGTCAATAACGAGAAATGCACACGAGCCGAAGCGATATTTTCGCCAGGCAAGGAAATTTCCCGCAGGAATCCTTTGTGTATTCCAAGGGAAATTGACGAAGGATAGCGGAAAAATCGCCGAATCGGGGGTATTTTGAGTATTGACCACACCTAGATGGAGGTGGCGGGATGGCGCTCCTGTTTGTCGTTTGGGCGGCCCTTGTGTTATACTATGGTCATGAATGAGAATTTCGCGGCATTGGTTACATCCTGGTACACACAAAATAAGCGGGATCTGCCCTGGCGGGAAAACCGGGAACCTTACCGTGTCTGGCTGTCTGAGACTATGCTTCAGCAGACGCGGGTGAGCGCGGCCATCCCGTATTACCTGCGCTTTTTGGCTGAGCTGCCCACCATTGACGCGCTCGCAAACGTGAGCGAGACACAGCTGCTCAAACTCTGGGAGGGGCTTGGTTATTACAGCCGGGCAAAAAACTTACACAAAGCGGCAGGAATCATCATCCGCGAGCACGGCGGGGTTTTTCCGCGTGAGTATGATGAGATTTTGCGCCTGCCGGGGATCGGACTGTATACGGCCGGGGCGATTGCGTCCATCTGCTTCGACCTGCCCACCCCGGCGGTGGACGGCAATGTGCTGCGGGTGATGGCGCGAGTCACAGCCGACCGGCGGGAACTTTCGCTGCCGGCCGTCAAAAAAGACTACACAGCGGCGCTGGCCAAAATCTACCCAAAAACAAACCCCGGCGACTTGACACAAGGGCTGATGGAACTGGGCGCAACCGTCTGTTTGCCGGGAGGTTCTCCGGACTGCGCGATCTGTCCGGTGTCCGGGCTTTGCAAAGCGTATGCGGACGGGCTGACCGGCAAAATCCCGGTGGCTGGCAGCAAGAAAGCGCGGCGGCGGGAGGCCATCACCGTGCTGATACTTATTTGCGGTGAAAAGCTGGCTATTCGCCGGCGGGAGCAGTCCGGGCTGCTCAGCGGAATGTGGGAGTTCCCCAACCAGTCTGGGCTACTCAGCGCGGATCAGGCGTTTGCGCTGGCTGATGGATGGGCGGCCGCACCGGCGCGGGTAGTCAAATCCGCGGACAAAACACACATCTTCACCCACATTCAATGGGATATGCGCTTTTACCTGATCGAATGCCGGTGCACACCGCCCGAATTTGTCTGGGCAAACGAAAAGGAACTGCGCGAAACTTACGCAATTCCCTCTGCTTTTCGGTTATCCGGTTTTACGCATCTTCTCCCCTGACATAGTATTTGGGGATTCGCTGGGCCAGACATGCGGCGACTTCGTAATTGATCGTTCCCCGCCACCCGGCTACGTCCTCGGCCAGAATTTGGTTTTCGCCGCTTTTGCCGATGATGACCACTTCGTCGCCGACTTCGACCGGCACACCGGTCACATCCGCCATAAACTGGTCCATACAAATTGTGCCGATTATGTCGCAGTAGCGCCCGCAGATCAGAACTTTTCCCACATTGCTCAGATGGCGGGAAAATCCGTCGGCATAACCAATCGGGATGGTGGCCACCGAGATATCTTTCCGGGCGAAGTAGTTGCGGGAATACCCGACGCTCTCGCCCTTTTTGACTGTTTTGAGGTGCGCGACCCGGCTTTTGACGGTTAATGTCTTACGAAAACCCAGCCCCTCGACCCGGTTCGCGCCCTCCGGCTTGGAATCGGGCGCCATCCCGTAGATTAAAATTCCGCACCGAACCAGATCTAAATTGCACTCGGGGTGCCCAAGCACACCGCCCGAGTTTGAAATGTGCTTGATCGGAATGGTCAGCCCCGCGGCCGCCAGCTTGTCGATCATCTCCAAAAAGCGGGAGAGCTGCTCGCCCACAAATTCAGGGTCGGAATCCGAAGTCGCCAAGTGTGAGTAAACGCCCTGAATCTCGATTCCGGGCAGTTTTGAGATGGTTAAAATTTCGCCGGCAACCGCATCCATATCGTCCAGCCGGTAGCCGATCCGGTTAAAGCCGGTGTCGATCTTGATATGTACTTTAGCCGTCTTACCCAAAAGTCCGGCCATCTGTGAAAGCCTTTGACATCCGCTCAGGCTAAAGAATGTAGAGGCAAGGTCATGTTGAATGATCGGCTCGAATTCTTCTTCAAAAGCGGGGCTGAGTACTAAGATGGGCGCGGTGATTCCCGCCCCGCGCAGGGTAACCCCCTCGCTGACGGTGGCCACACCCAGCCAGTCCGCACCGGCTTCAAGCGCGGCGGCGGATATCTCAAGGCTGCCGTGGCCGTAGCCGTTGGCTTTGACCACCGCCATAATCATGGTTTTGGGGCTGATCATCTTTCTGATCGCGCCTATATTGCCCGCGACGTGGTCAAGATTTATGACCGCCGCCGCTCTCGCGTGTTTTTCCATTTTGCTCCGCCTTCATCTATGCTTACTTTAGAACCTGTCTTCATAACTCAGCGCACCGCTGCGTCAACGCTTTTCCGCCGTTCTGCGTCCGTTTCCCCTTGGAGTACATACAGTATTCCCGCGAAAAACTTTCCTTGACCGGCGAAAGAATCGCCGCCGCATTGGTACACTTCGTTTATGAAGCCAGGTTTTTACATTACACATTCTATTCTCTTACCACTGCAATGTGAACCGAACCGCCAAATCAATGCCGCGTAAGGTAACCGGGGTCAGACTTCAGGATATCGGCAACCATTTCACGCAGCGGCCTTGCCCGCATCAGGCGGGTGGTGGCCATCCCGAGCTTGCCCAGCGTCATAATGCCCTGTCGAATCGCGTCCGGTTCAAGCTTGGTGAAAGTCTCTGAACCCAGCCGGGAGTCGTGCCGGTATTGCGGGGTGTGCAGCCGGTAGCCATCCGCATTGATGACATAAAGGTCGGTTTTCTCCTCAGAAAGCGATCCCACCGCGTGATCCCAGTCCTCAATCCCGTGGATGAATGTATTCCTGGCAAAGTTTACACCCACCAAAAGAATCTGTGCATCCCGCTCCCAGAGTTTGTAATATACGCCGCCATATCCGCAAGGGGTGTCGATATATTCTTCCCCCGAAATGAGCCGCGGCGCATCTTTGCCCAAAGCGGCCAGCGAATGAGTAGGGTGCAGCGACCGGCAGACATTCGGGCGCAAGCGGAAGAGCTCGGGCAATGTGCCGACACAGGTTGGAGTATAAAGTACATCCATCACCGGATTTTGCAAGTTGACATTCAGCCAAGTGTGGGTGGGCAAAACAAGCAGGCCGGGTGACATATATTCAGCCAGCGCGTCAAGCACCGCGTCTGCGCGCCCTTCTACCTCGCCGATCTCTTTATAAGAAAAGTGAACCATCAGGGTGCCGCCCGGGTCAATGTTCAGCCGGTTAAGGTCGGCCATTAAACTATTTTGTGTATAAACGCGATCACCCCTTTCGTATATTATCACATTCGCCGTCAACTATCAACTTCTCCGGTTGAATGATCCCGTGGACTGTGGTAGAATGGCTTTATAGCCAACAAACTTAAAAACCGCCCTATCTTTGCGGTCTTTTTCTGCCTGCCATGTCTTCCTGCTTTATGGGTGTTGTGTCGTCAGTAGCTGTGTAGGGGCGCATGACGACGGTATTTATGGGGCCCACCTGCGTCGTCCTTGCAGTGCGAAAAAAATCCTCGCAGCTTTTAGGTCAGTTTTCAAATACGTTGACTATATACATGAACCGACAAGGGGGCAACAAAAATGACGACATGGTTTGAGAACGCCGAAGCTGACTACCATTGTGCGGTGCTGCTTTGCGGCGCTGCTGAAAAGAACCCCGTATATCTGGCCGGCGCCGGCCGGTCCACCCAGCAGTCCATCGAGAAATATGCCTATCCAATCAGTTCATAACGAGTAAAAGGAGGAGCGGCAGAACAGGCAACAAGGGTTCTGGCGAAGAGTTGAGAAGGCCAGAAGCGGCGGTTAAAGCGATAGCAAAACTCATCAAG
>WRBI01000008.1 GCA_009784625.1 Oscillospiraceae bacterium
CCAGCAGGGGGATTCTTAAGGGGGATAAGGCACAGGGTGCCGCCCCCCTTAAGCGGCGTTTTGGTTACTTTGGGGCCGAGGCCAAAGTAACCCCGGGGTATGGGGCGGGTAGCGCCCATTCCAGTTCCATCGGAGATTCCGATAAAAGCCCTTAAGTCCGAAAGGCAAGGACATCGAAGACACACCCAAGCCCCGCACGGCCAAAGTGAAGTACATCGGAGATTCCGATAAAAGCCCTTCAAGCCCGAAAGGCAAGGATGTTGCAGACCTCAGTAAATTTTCCTCTTGCATCTAGCGATGAAATATGCTATCATATTCGCTGTATGAAAGAGGTGAACGAATTATGAAAGAGGGAATTCATCCCAACTATCAGGCGACCACAATTCGCTGCGCGTGTGGCGTCGAAATCCCCACGGCTTCTACCAAGAAAGAAATTCGTGTGGAAATTTGCTCGAAATGTCACCCGTTCTTTACCGGCACCCAAAAGCTGGTTGACAGCGGCGGCCGTGTTGACCGCTTCAAAAAGCGCTTCGGTATTGACAAATAAAGAGCTAAATGATATGAACTTTAGGTGGCGTTCACAGAGCGCCGCCTTTGTTCTCATGATAGGCGGGGATTGTCATAAACAAGCAAAAATCACTTGACCGGGTATAACACCATCGCGCGGCCGGCTATGGCCGAACATGTCGAGAAACGCTCGCGGTTTATCAGTTTGGCCGCTCCGGTTTCTACTGAGAAAGACGCGCTCACCCTGCTTGAGCAAACGCGATCCGAACATCGCGAGGCAACCCACAACTGCTACGCTTACATATTGCGCACCGGCAGCCTTACCCGGTACAGTGACGACGGCGAGCCGGGCGGCACGGCAGGTATGCCCATCCTGGAAGTCATCCGCCGCCGTGAACTCTTTGACGTGATGGTGATTGTCACCCGCTATTTCGGCGGTACTTTGCTTGGGGCGGGCGGCTTGGTCCGCGCCTACTCGACCGGTGCATCACTTGCCTTGGACGCTGCCGAGATTCTTGCGCTGCATCCCTGTATTCTCTTTTCACTTGAAATCCCTTATCACAACTACGGCAAGCTGCAAAATATCCTGCCCGGCTTTGGCATCAAGATCGTTGAGGAAGATTTCGCCGAGCATGTCCGCCTTCGCCTGCGGATTCGCGCTGAACGGCTGGACGCTTTCCAAAAAGAACTGTCCGAGATGACAGCGGGCAGTGTCGCCCCTGTTGTGACCGGGGAAACACTCGCACCTGATTAAATTTAGACTGGAGGGCTGGCTGTTGTCTATCCGCGAAGAGTTGCAGGCGCAGGAAAAATTGCGGCTAAGCCCATACGCCGCACTTTCAGCCGACACCAAAGGCCGGGAGCGCCACTCAGCCCCTTGCAATCTGCGCACCGAATATCAGCGGGATCGGGACAAGATCATCCACTGCAAGAGTTTTCGGCGGCTGACCAACAAGACACAGGTTTTTCTCTCGCCTGAGGGTGACCACTATCGCACCCGGCTTACCCACACCCTTGAAGTCTGCCAGATTGCGCGAACCATCTGCCGTGCACTGCGGCTCAACGAGGATTTAGCCGAGGCGATTGCACTTGGCCACGACCTCGGCCACACCCCTTTCGGCCACGCGGGAGAGGAAGTTCTGGCCGAAGTTTGCCCACACGGTTATGTGCACGCCGCCCAGAGCGTGCGGGTGGTTGAACACCTTGAAAACGGCGGGCGAGGGTTAAACCTGACCTGGGAGGTGCGCAACGGGATCCGCTGTCACTCAAGCGGGGAACCGGCGGCCACCAGAGAGGGACAAGTTGTCCGATACGCCGACAAGATCGCCTACATGAACCACGATATTGACGACGCAGTCCGGGCCGGTGTGCTCAATCCCACAGATATCCCCGCCGAAATGCGCAGCCAGTTCGGCGAAACCATTTCCGAGCGGATCACATACTTTGTCGAGGCGCTGGTCAATCACTCAGGCGAAACCATTCAGATGGACGAGCGCGGCCAGCAGCTTTACGACAGCCTGCGTGCTTTCATGTTCGCGCAGGTATACACCAACCCCAACGCCAAACGGGAAGAGGGCAAGGCCAAGATGGTTGTCCGCCGCTTGTACGAATACTACACCGGGCATCCGCACACACTCCCCGAAGAGTACGCGCGAATTGCAAGTGAGAGCGATCACCCCCGCGCCGTCTGCGACTACATATCCGGGATGAGCGACCGCTTTTGTATCGCGACTTTTGAAGCGCTGTTCGTCCCCAAAGCGTGGGGGAGTTAGGCAATGGACAATGGACAGTAAATGTATCGCTGTCGCGATGGTTTGAAATAATATCCGCGCAGCGGATTCCGCAATTGTCAATTGTACATTGTCAATTGTCAATTGGAAAGGGGGTTCCGTTTTTGATACCAGATGCGTTTATCGAGCGCTTGCGGGATTCCTGTGAGATTGAGTCAATTATTTCGTCCTATCTCACCCTCAAGCGGCGGGGCCGGACACTGACCGGGCTTTGCCCCTTCCACTCCGAAAAGACGCCCTCCTTTACCGTTTACCCCGACTCCCAGAGTTTTTACTGCTTCGGCTGTCAAAAAGGCGGGAGTGCGTTTACCTTTATCCAAGAGATCGAGCGGCTGGACTTTGTCGAAGCAATCAAACTGCTGGCCGGGCGGGTCGGCCTTGAACTGCCCGAAGAGGCCGGGGATGACGGCTCTTCCCGTCTGCGCACCCGAATACTCGAAGCCAACCGTGCGGCCGCCCGCTTTTTTCACGAACAGCTGATCGGCCCGGGCGGCTCTGAAGCATACGGCTACCTGACCGGGCGGGGGCTTACCCGCAAGACCATCCGCACATTTGGGCTGGGCTACTCCCCCGACAGCTGGGACGCGCTGACCAATCATCTGACCGGCATGGGCTTTAACAAGCGGGAACTGATCGAAGCCGGGCTGGTGCGCGAAGGCAAAAAAGGTATTTATGACCAGTTCCGCGGCCGGGTGATCTTCCCGATATTGGATCTGCGCGGGAACGTCATCGGTTTTGGCGGCCGGGCGATGGAGGACGGCAAAGGCCCGAAATACCTGAATACATCCGACACGCCGGTCTTCAACAAGAGCCGCAATCTGTATGCTTTGCAGGCCGCGAAAGGGGTCAAGTCAGACGCCCTGCTGTTGGCCGAGGGATATATGGACGTGATCGCACTGCACCAAGCCGGATTCACCAACGCGGTGGCCACGCTGGGAACCGCGCTCACCCCCGACCAGGCGCGGCTGATCGCGCGGTACGCCAAGCGGGCGGTTATTGCCTACGACAGCGACAGCGCCGGTCAAAACGCCGCCCGGCGGGCGCTCAGCCTCTTTTCCGGGCTTGACCTGACCGTCAGCGTACTTGAGATTGAGGGCGCAAAAGACCCGGACGAGTACATCAAAAAGTACGGGGCACAGCGGTTTGGGACATTGATCGAGGGCGGTAAATCCGCTTTTGTTTTTGAAATTGACCGCCTGAAACAAAAACACGATCTTGAGACGCCGGACGGCAAGACCGCGTTTCTAAATGAGTTTTGCGCACTGATGGCCGATATTTCCGGCGAGATTGCCCGGGACGTTTACATAGCCCAGATCGCCCGGGAGCTGGACGTGGGCAAAGATCGGCTGAGCGCTGCCACCGAGGCCATCCGCAAGAAAAGACAAGGCAGCCGGGGGCGAAAACAGGCGGATAGTCTTCGCCCTTATGTCCAAGATACCCGGCCAAGTGAGGGCAGGCGGACAGCCGTCGATCCCAAGGCTGACCTAAGCGGTTTGGCCGCCGAGCGCGGGATGCTTGCCCTGCTTATGCAAAATCCCGATTATTACGGCGAAATTCAGTCAAAACTGACTGAAAAAGACTTCGCGGACCCCGACCACGCCGCCATCTATCAAGCCCTGCGCATCAAGCTGGAAGAGCAGGCAGCGCCCGACCTTGCCCTGATCGGCCCTTACCTTGATTCCCGGCAGATGGGAATCGTTTCCGGGCTGCTCACTTCCGGGCAAGAGGTTAAGTATTACCGGGAACAGGCCGAAGAATTCTTAATGGCAATACACCGGCAAAAAACCGACAAAAGCCCGGACGAGCTGGGGAAAATGTCCCCGCAGCAGCTGAAAGAGTACATAAATACTCGCCGGGCAGCTAAGTCATAAATCGCAAACCTTCAAATTTCGATTAGGGGGAAACACTTTTGGCATCGCAAGAAAAAAAGAATCGGCTGATCGACGAGTTGACCGAGCTTGGTAAGTCTAAAGGCAAACTGACCACAAAAGAGATCAACGACGTGCTTGAAGAGCTTGAGTTTGACATGGATCAGATCGACAAGCTTTACGACACCCTTGAGAGCTTAAACATCGAGGTGGTCGAAAATTTGGCCGCCTCAATTGACGCGGATGCTGCCGTGGCCATTCCGGCGCACGAAGACTTGGAGGTTGCCCTTTCGGCTGAGGGAATCAACATCGATGACCCCGTCAAGGTCTATCTAAAAGAAATCGGCCGGGTCCCCCTGCTCACCCCCGAAGAAGAAGTCGAGCTAGCCACACACATGGACGCCGGCGACCCCTACGCCCGCAAACGGCTGTCTGAAGCCAATCTTCGCCTGGTGGTCAGCATCGCCAAGCGGTATGTCGGCCGGGGGATGCAGTTCCTTGATCTGATTCAGGAGGGCAACCTGGGCCTGATCAAAGCGGTTGAAAAATTCGACCACACCAAAGGCTTTAAATTTTCAACTTACGCGACCTGGTGGATCCGCCAGGCAATCACCCGCGCCATCGCTGACCAGGCACGCACCATCCGCATCCCGGTGCATATGGTTGAGACCATCAACAAAGTCAAAAAAGTCAGCAGCCAGCTGCTGCACAAAAACGGGCACGAACCGACCGTTGAGGAGGTATCGGCTGAACTGGACATGCCGGTGGACAAAGTGCGCGAGATCATGCGTATTTCGCAGGAGCCGGTCTCGCTCGAGACCCCAATCGGCGAGGAGGAAGATTCCCACCTGGGCGACTTTATCCCGGACGACGACGCACCCGCCCCCGCCGAAGCGGCCAGTCATACCCTTTTGCGCGAACAGCTGGGCGAAGTGTTGTCCACCTTAACCGACCGGGAAGAAAAAGTTTTGCGGCTGCGCTTCGGGCTGGAAGACGGCCGAAGCCGCACACTCGAAGAGGTCGGCAAAGAGTTTTCGGTCACCCGTGAGCGTATCCGGCAGATCGAAGCCAAAGCCCTGCGCAAGCTCCGCCACCCCAGCCGTTCAAAAAAGCTGAAAGATTTTTTGGAATAATTCTTCAAGAGTCTTGTTTTTTCGACTGTTTTATATTAAAATATATGTAAATCATGTCGAAAAAATTGACGTTTTGGAGAAGGGATTGTGAGACCTTGTGCATATCACTTTAGAGGCCGATTATGCACTTCGCATTGTTGACACGTTAGCGCACAGTCCGCAGCGGATGGAAGCCAAAGCCATCTCGGAAAGAACAAAGGTCACCCTGCGCTTTTCGATGAAGATTCTGCGCAAACTTGTGGCCAGCGGAATTGTCCGCTCTTACCGGGGGGCCGGCGGCGGGTACGAAATCGCAAGGCCGCTCAGCGAAGTTTCGGTTTATCAGGTGCTCGAGGTTATTGACGGGCCGCTCACCCTCAACCGATGTGTGCTTGTCGACCATGCCTGTTCCCGCGTACCGGACAAAGGGTGCCCATACCACGACCTGTTCTCCCGCCTGACCGACCAGTTAAAGGCTGAGCTTTCCGCCGCCAACTTTGACAGCTTACATAAATAAGCAAATACCGCCAATATTGAAACGCGCCCAAAGCAGAAAATGCTTTGGGCGCGCTGTATTGCGCGGGGCCGGTAACTAACAGTCGTCTCTTTGATCACAGCAGTCGCAGCAGCCGCGGCTATCATCACGCTCGCAATCGCAGCGGTCGCGGCCACAGTCACGCTCGCGGTCGCAACTGCCACAGTCACGCTCGCTTTCACAGCAGCAAGTGCAAACAGGGCGGCAGACACACACGCGCTTGCGCACCACTCTTCTCACACATCGGCAAACCACTCTTTGACAGCAGACAACTCTTTCACAGCAACAAGAGCTATTACACATGTAGTAGGTCCTCCTTTCATTTCACGTTCAAGACAATATATGGCCAGTTCCGCCAAAGTGTGCCGGAACCGGCCCGCGAAATGTCGTGTGTTTGGTCACTTTTAGGCGCAAGCTTCGCGCTGTCCGCCAAGAAGTATGCCTTCCTGCCCAAAAATAAAAAATAGCATACCGGTTAAGGTACGCTATTTTGATTAGAAATATGGCTGTGTCCGCGCTATTCGCTCAAAAGCTTTTTGGCCGCAAACAAGCCGATGAGAATCCCAATGACCGGGCCGATAAAAGCCAAAACCAACACAAGGATTTCATATGCCTGTACATCGCTTTCGTATTCCCTGCACCGCTCACAAGCGGCTGTGTTTTGAAAGTCAACGTGGATGCTGTTCATCGGCTACCTCCTTTTGACCAATACAACCCCGCTGTACGGTGAAAGCACACCCTGGCTGTATTGCCCGTAAGTGGCCGCGGCCTGCGCCGTCTCAAAGCCGGCCGGCAGGGTGAGGTGTTTAAATCCATCCCCGCGGTTGACCGCAAAGAGGACTTCAACCTCGCCGCCCCTGCGGACAAATGAGCATACCTCATTCGAAAAAGTGATCGGCGTAAAGTCGGCCTGCGTAAAAATGGGGTTGTTCAGGCGGATCTGCCCCAGGTTCTTAAAGAACACAACCAGGTCGCGGTCTTCACTTCCCCACGGGTAACAGGCGCGGTTAAACGGGTCTTTGTAGCCGGCCATACCGGCTTCGTCGCCGTAGTAAAGGCAGGGCATCCCCGGCAGGCCGTACTGGATGATCGCGGCCAGCGCGAACAGATCCCGCCCCCGCTTGTACTGTTCACAGCTCAAGGTCTGCCGCTCGTGCTGCCATTCGCGGCCGTGGCTGGAAACATGCTCGCCGCCCAGCGCGGTGATCGCCCGCTCGGTGTCGTGGGTAGAAAGTGAATTCATCAGCCCAGCCAGCACGGGCGGCGGATAGTTCTCGACAATCCCCATGACTGTGTTCAGGAAGCCCTCGCCGCCGCCGTAGCGAATATAGTGGAGCAGTGCGTCTTTGAACGGATAGTTCATCACGCTGTCCATCTGCCAGCCAAGCAGGTAATGCCGGCGGTAGCCGTAAGCGATCTTGTGGGAAGCATCCTCCCAGACCTCGCCAATGACCGCGTTGTCGGGGCTGTGCGCCTTGACCCGGGCATACAGGGCATCCAAAAACACGTCGGGCAGCTCGTCGGCCACATCCAGCCGGAAACCGGAAGCCCCTAGATTCAGCCATTTTTGTGCCACCCCGTCCTCACCGGCGATAAACTCGATGTAAGACGGCTCGGTCTCTTCTACATTGGGCAGGGTGATAAACCCCCACCAGCTCTCGTAATCGTCCGGCCAGTCTTTAAACCGGAACCAGCTGGCATACTCACTCTCACGATCGCGGTAGGCGCCGCCCTCACCGTATCGGCCGCTTCGGTTAAAATAGACCGAATCGGCGCCGGTATGGCTGAACACCCCATCCAGGATAACGGCGATCCCGCGCTCTTTTGCTGCGGCTGTCAGTGCCGAAAAGTCGGCCTCGCTGCCCAGAATCGGGTCGATTTTTTTGTAGTCGGCGGTGTCGTACCGGTGATTGGAGTGCGCCTCAAAAATCGGGTTCAGGTAGATGCACGTAACACCCAGTTCACGCAAATAATCGAGCTTTTGGGTGATCCCTTTAAGGTCGCCGCCAAAGAAATCGTTGTTGAGCACTTTGCCCAGCTCGTTTGGCCGCCACTCGGGCAATCCGTCCCAATCGTGGCGCAGGATTCGATCATCCGGCACGTTCTCTTTGGGCTGGCCGCTGTTGCAAAACCGGTCAGGGAAAATCTGGTAAATTATCCCTTCTCGCAGGGCAGCCGGGGTGTGCATATCCGCTTTATAGACAGTCAGCTGCCAGCCCTCCCACCCGCCGAGCACGGCGGCGTTCCCCGGCCCGCGGGTGAGGGTTTGGGTGCTGTAGCCGTCATCCAGCTCAAAGTGATAAAACCAGACGGCGGGTATCTCCCCGACAAAGGCGGCGGTATAGCGGTTGTGTTTGTAGTCCCCGCCGGTCATCCCCATAGGCAGGACAACCATCTCGCCGCCGTCTGCGGGAAACAGCTTGAGCCGACAAGCGGTACAGGTCATCCCCTTGGGCAGATGAACGCTGAACTTGACCTCTTCCCCCGCTTTTACCGCACCGAACGGAGCCTTACAGGCCGGGTCACGGCTGTCGAAATACGGTGCCGGAGCCATTACTTAAGACCCCAGATTTTTTCGGCGTAGTCGTTGATTGAGCGGTCGGCGCAAAATACCGCGCTTTGGGCGATGTTGGTCAGCGACATCTTCTGCCAGCGGTATTTATCCTGGAAGAGTTCCCCCGATTTGATTCTGGCCGCACGGTAGTCGTCAAAATCAGCCAGGGTCATATAATAGTCGCTTCGGGTGAGCATGTCGCCCAGATCGTTGAACGGGTCGGCGAAGTCTTTGCGCAGGGCATCGACCGCCCGTTTGAGCACCGGGTTTTGATCGTAAAAGTACATGGGCTGATAGCCGCCCGCGCGGCGGGTCTCGACCTCGCCAGCAGTCATCCCAAAGATCAGGATGTTTTCGCTGCCCACCGCGTCGTAGATTTCTACGTTGGCGCCGTCCATTGTCCCCAGGGTGATCGCGCCGTTTAACATCAGCTTCATGTTGCCGGTGCCGCTCGCTTCTGTTCCGGCCAGAGAAATCTGCTCGGAAATGTCAGACGCGGGCAGGAGCGCTTCCATCTTGGAAACATTGTAGTCTTCGATGAAGCAGACGTGCATCTTTTTGCGCAGGGCGGGATCGGCCTCGATGAGTTTTGAGATATCGCAGATCAGCTTGATGATCTGTTTGGCCATAAAGTAACCGGGGGCGGCTTTCGCGCCAAACAGGTAGGTGCGCGGGTGGAAGTCGGCGTTCGGGTTGTCTTTGAGGTACTGGTAGGTCGCGATGATTTCGAGCGCGTTGAGCTGTTGGCGTTTGTACTCGTGAAGCCGCTTTACCTGTACGTCAAAGATATGATCGGGGTCAAGGGCCAGCCCGGTGTTCCGCTTGATCATGGAGCAGAAGTCCTCTTTGTTGGCTTTGCGGCTGGCGGCCAGTTTGTCCAGGAAGGCGGTGTCGTTCTCAAACTTTTGCAGCAGGCCAAGGTTGTTCATGTCGTCGGCAAAATCTTCACCGATCGCCTCTTTAATCAGCTTGCCAAGGCTGGGATTGGCCTGCAGCAGCCAGCGGCGGGAGGCAATGCCGTTGGTGACATTTGTAAATTTTTCGGGGAATATATTGTAGAAGTTGTTGAATACATCATCCTTGAGGATTTGGGAGTGAAGCTTTGAAACGCCGTTGACGCAGTGGCTGCCGACTACGGCCAGGTTGGCCATATGCACTTTGTTGTGCTGGAGGATGGCCATAGATGTGACGCTCTCATCGTTTTGGAAGTGGTGCTCGTACAGACTGTGGCAGTGGCGGCGGTTGATCTCGGTGATGATCGAGTAAATGCGCGGGATGAGTGCCTTGACCATTTCGGCGTCCCAGACTTCCATCGCTTCTTTCATAACCGTGTGGTTGGTGTAAGCGAATGTGCCCTTGACAATCGCCCAGGACGCGTCCCAGCTGTAGCCGCAGTCATCCAGCAAAAAGCGCATCATTTCGGGGATTGCCAATGTCGGGTGGGTGTCGTTGATGTGGATCGCGTTCTTTTCTGCGAAGTTGTCGAATGTGCCGTAAACACCCATATGGCGGCGGCAGATATCCGAAATAGAGGCTGAACACAGAAAGTACTGCTGGCGCAGGCGGAGCATCTTGCCCTCTTGGTGGTTGTCGTTGGGGTAAAGCACTTTGCTGATCGCCTCGCCGTAAAAAGCGCGTTGTGAGGCCCCGGCAAAGTCGCCGCGGTTAAAGGCTTCCATATCCATCCCGGTCATGTTTCTGGCTTTCCAGACCCGCAAAAGGCTCATCCCGCCGTCGTAGCCGGGAACGTGAATGTCGTAGGGCACGGCCAAAACGGTGTCGTAACCGGTGTACTGCGTTAAGTGCTTGTCGTTTTCCCAGTACTCTTTGAGCTCGCCGCCAAAGCGGACTTCGACTTGATAACCCGGCTTGGTGGTCAGCCAGATTTCGCCGCCGGGCAGCCAGTTGTCCGGCAGCTCACTCTGCCAGCCGTCAATGATTTTTTGTTTAAAGATACCAAATTCGTAGAGGATGCAATAACCGGTGGCCAGGTATTTTTCGTTGGCGGCCGCATCCAGATAGCAGGCGGCCAGGCGGCCAAGGCCGCCGTTCCCCAGGCCGGCGTCCGGCTCCAGTTCATAAATGTCGTCCAGCTTGACCCGAAAGTCCTCGGACAGCGCCTGTTCCATCTCTTCGGCAATTCCAAGGCTGAACAGGGCGTTGCGCAGCGAGCGGCCAAGCAGGAACTCCATACTCAGGTAGTAGACTTGTTTTTTGCCCGCGCTCAAGTTGCCGGCCCAAAACTTTTTGCGTCTTTCAAACATGATGTCGTTGATCACCCGTACACAGGCCTGATAATAAATCTCGTTAGAAGCGGAGGCCAAGTCGCCCACGCCCATCCGGCGGGTCATCTTATCCCGCAAAAGCTGGGAAATCTCGCTCTTGTTAAATTCTTTTTTCATCCCTGCCCATACCTCCAATTTCTGTTCTAATTCCGTGTATACCTTACTTTAGTATACCGCATCCCTACATTTTTTTCAATCATTCTCACGTAAAAGGGCAATAATTATTACAACCGTATGATCGCCCTCTTTTTTTCTTTCTCCGAATGCGTTATAATGTCTTTGTTCCATGTTCGACAAATCTTGCAAATAAATTGACCTTTCACATTACTCTTCTCCATTTTTATATGCATATTATGAGGTGATTGAATTGGCCAACCGAGTCGTGATTACGCTGGCCGGGGTGCGCTATCCCCTGCGAACGGTTGAGGACCCGGCATATGTGAACACGCTGGCCGGGGAGATGGATATTGCCCTGCGCAAAGTGATGGGCGAGGGCAACCTCAGCTTGAGCGAGGCTTTGATTTTGATCGGCCTTGAGTACTTGGATTCCTACAAGAAGGCGGACGTCAACTTAGACAACATGCGCAGTCAGATCGCCGAGTATATGGACGCGGTCAAACAAGCCGAAAGTGAGCTGGCCGAGGCAAAAAACGAAATCAAGCGGCTGAGGAAGAAAAATTGACCGTTGACAATGTACAATTGACAATGAAAGAGTCCGCCATGCGGACAAATTTAAAAAACCATCGCGAAGCGATACCGCAACTGTCAACTGTCAACTGTCAACTGTCAACTGTCGAAATCCTCGCCCCGGCCGGAAGTGATGAAAGCCTAACCGCCGCTGTCCGCACCGGGGCGGATGCCGTTTATTTGGGCGGCGGGGAACTCAACGCCCGGCGGTCAGCCAAAAACTTTGACGACGCCGGCCTTGCCCGGGCCGTCTCTTACTGCCATGCGCGGGAGGTTAAAGTTTATCTCACACTCAACACAATGGTGCTTGAGCGGGAGTTAAGCCAAGCGCTTTGCGTGCTCGAAGAGGCCTGCGCGCTGGGGGTTGACGCGGTAATTGTGGCCGACCCCGGGCTGGCATCGCTGGCCAGGCGTGTCTGCCCCGGCCTCCCCCTGTTCGCATCCACACAGATGGCGGTGACCGGGCCGCGGGGGGCGCTCGCCCTGCAGGAGCTCGGTTTTTCCCGCGTTGTGCTGGCGCGGGAGATGTCCCTTGATGAGATTCGCGCGGTCGCACAGTCCTGCTCTATCGAGCTGGAAGTTTTCGTTCACGGTGCGCTTTGCATGAGCGTTTCTGGGCAGTGTTACCTTTCCTCACTGATCGGCGGCCGAAGCGGAAACCGCGGGCTGTGCGCACAGCCCTGCCGCCTGCCGTTTGCGTTTGAAAGTCAGTCTCACGCCTTGTCCCTCAAAGACCTCAGCCTGATTGACCGGATGGCTGAGCTGGCGGATGCCGGCGTGACCAGCCTGAAAATTGAAGGGCGGATGAAGCGCCCCGAATATGTGGCCGGGGCGGTGACAGCCTGCCGCAATGCGCTGGCCGGGCAGGCATACGACTTGGATGAACTGGCCGCTCTTTTCTCGCGGGACGGCTTCACACAGGGATATTTAGACGGTAAGCGGGGCGCGAAAATGTTTGGCATCCGCCGAAAAGAAGACGTGACCGGCGCCTCCCCCGCCCTGTTGGCCAAATATGGCGCGCTCTACCAAAAAGAGCGGGGCGCGGTCCCGGTTGATTTTCACCTGACCTTATCCCACGGCCAACCGGCCGAGCTGACCGCAGCCGATATGGACGGCAACACCGTCCGCGTGACGGGGGATATCCCCGCTCCGGCCATCACCTCCCCCACAGGCCCGGACAAAGCGGCAGCTGCGCTCTCAAAGGCCGGCGGCACTTTCTTTATTCCGGGCAAAATCACCTGTGACCTTTCGCCCGGTTTGATTTTGCCGGCCTCCGGGCTGAACGCGCTCCGCCGCGAGTCCCTTGCGCAATTATCGGCCATCCGCCACCGGCTTTCCCCTCTGCCGTTTAAACGGGAAGATGCCACGCGATCACTGGATTTTCCCGCCCGGCCACTCACCGGTCATCCGCCTGAAATTCGGGTGCGGCTGGCGTCTGCCGAACAGCTTTCCGGGCTGGATGCCGGCTCAATCCACTTTATTTCGATGCCCGTCGATCAAATCGAAAAGCTGAGCGAAGACATGCTTTCCCGCTATAAGAGCGCGCTGGCCGCCGAGCTGCCCAAGTACGAGTTTGGCGGGAACGCAAATCTGTCCGCCCGGCTTGAGGCGCTTCGGGATGCCGGAGTTACCCGCGCGCTGGCCGGGTCGCTGGCCGCAATCAAACTGGCCACCGAGACGAGATTTACCGCCCACGGTGACTTTTCGCTCAACATTGCGAACACACCGGCACTTGTCGCCTGTCGCGAACACGGCTTGGCCGACTCGCTCCTTTCGTTCGAGCTTGCGCTGACTTCTGCTAAAAAGCTGGGGGACACCCTGCCGCGCGGGGTGATCGGATACGGACACCTGCCACTCATGCATTTGCGAAACTGCCCGGCCAAGGCATTTGGCGGCTGCAGCGGCTGCGGCTTCCCCAGTCTGCGAGACCGCAAGGGCAGTGACTTTTTCTTAGCCTGTACAAATGGCGAAGCGGCTATGTACAACCACATCCCCCTTTGGATAGGCGACAAGGCCATGGACTTTACAGGGTTGGACTTTCTGACCCTTTACTTTACCCGGGAATCCAGCGGGCAAATCGCCGAAGTGATCGCCCGGTTTCGGGAGGGCAGGCCGACTGTTGGCCCGTTCACCCGCGGACTTTACTACCGGGGAGTCAAATAACTTTAAGGAGACAGCCATGAACCTTTTAAAAGTCAAAAAGCTAAGCGACCGGGCGGTTTTGCCAACCCGCGCCACCGAGCAGAGCGCCGGGGCTGATCTGCACGCTTGCCTGGAAAGCCCGCTGCTCCTCCCCGCCGGCGGGATGGCGGTGGTGCCGGTCGGGATCGCTTTAGAAATCTCACCTGGCTGGGCCGGGTTTGTCTTTGGCCGCAGCGGCCTTGGCATCAAACACGGAATTGTCCCCTCCAACGCGGTTGGGGTGATTGACGCCGACTACCGCGGTCAGGTGCAGGTCGGACTGATCAATCACGGCAAGGAGGATTACCTCATCCAGCCGGGCGAGCGGATCGCGCAGCTGATCTTGCTGCCGGTCGGGATGGCTAAAATCGTCGAAGCGCAAATCCTGTCCGATACCACCCGCGGCACAGGCGGGTTTGGCTCGACCGGCAGGTAGTATAATCGACGTACTTGAAAATCGCGAGGATTTTTTCGCCCGGCAAAGACGGCGGCGCAGGCGGGCTTCTTGATACCGTCGTCATGCGCCCATACAAATAGTACCCATCAATGAGGATGACGCGGCAGGGTGGAAAAAGACCGCGATGATGGGGCGATTTTTAAGTTCGTTGACTATAAATCTGAAAGCGACGGTGACCCCGCGATGGAATACCTGACATTGTACATGCCTTTTGAGGGGCCCGCGCTCCTGCTTTTTATCCTCTCTCAGGTTTTGATATGGGGGATGTGCGTTTACGCGGTCTTTTTGGGCCGAAAGAGATACCGGCAAATTATGCGGCTCCCGCCGGTCGGTGTGACTTATACATTTGACATCCAACGCTACAGCAAATACAACCGCTCTAAAAAATTTGACTACACAGCTTTTGAGCCGGGCGATACCGTCACTTTTTGTGCGCAAAAAGTGCGCAGGCTGAACATGCGATCTCTCCCTGTTCTTGGAACTGTGCTGGCCGCAAACAGCGAGATCATAAAAATTAAGGGCAGATGCCGCACCCACCCGAAACACGGCACCCTGCCGGACAGCGCGCGGTACGATGGCCGGTTTTTAATCAGCAACGACACCCTTTTTTATCTTTTCAGTCAGAAAAGCTCGAAAAGACGTTCCCACAACATAGCTGCACATCTCATTAATATGGATCAAAATTAAGGAGACCACTATGCTCATATTAGCCAGTGCATCCCCCCGCCGCCGCGAACTGCTCGGGTATGTTAACTCTAACTTTGCCGCGATATCCCTTGATTTGGATGAAAGCCTGCCGCCCGATACCCCTCCCCGCGAGGGAGCCGAAATCCTTGCCCTGCGAAAAGCCAGGGCGGCGGCGCAAATCCGTCCGGGTGACACGGTGATCGGCGCGGACACAATCGTTGCCCTGGACGGCGTTATCTACGGCAAGCCGGAAGATACGGCCGACGCTTTTCGAATTTTGCGCGCGCTTTCAGGGCGGGAACATACGGTTTACACCGGGGTGGCCATTGTCGGCCCATCCGGCGAGCGAGTCTTCTCGGAGGCGACCGCGGTGCGGTTTATCGAGTTGAGTGACGCGCAGATTTCGGCTTATATTACAACCGGCGACCCGATGGATAAGGCCGGCGCTTACGGGATTCAAGGCCGGGGCGCACTCTTTGTCAGCGGGATCACCGGCGACTTTTACAATGTAATGGGTCTGCCGGTCTGCCGCCTGGCCGCCGAACTCGCGTCCTTGTAAAGGTTTTACGAAAATGTTTGCCCTTCATCTGCCGGCTTGGGGAGAACCGCAAAATATCCGGCGTTCACATTTTGTTGTTGAGGAAACGTAAAAAAACGGTTATAATGGTAAAGATAAGTATAAGATTGAGTCAGGATATGTTATAGTCTCTCGCTTCAAAATCAACCCGGCATTTGTGGGGATTTTTCGTTGGGCAAAGCCGGCGGCGAAGATGGGCTTCTTAATACCGTCGTTATGCGCCCATACAGCTGCTGACGGCAGAGCACCCGGTGAGGGGAGCAAAGCCCGGCGTAAAAAAGACCGCAAGAGCGTGTTGATTTTAGAGCAAAGCGACTATATGATAACCGGTAGCCGCAAAGTGGCTGGTAACTAGAAAGGGGCAAGACAGTGTTTTCGAAAGACATCGGAATAGATTTGGGTACGGCCAACACTCTTGTATTTATGCGGGGAAAGGGAATCATCCTGCGCGAACCCTCGGTGGTTGCGGTGGATGTGCGCACCGACACCGTCCGTTATGTGGGAAAAGAAGCCAAAGAGGTTATCGGCCGGACCCCCGGCTCAATCGTGGCCGTCCGCCCGCTGAAGGACGGCGTCATCGCCGACTTTGATATTACCTCCAGTATGCTTCAAATCTTCATCAAAAAAGTGATGAACAATACATTCCTCAACCGGCCGCGGATCATCATCTGCATCCCCTCCGGGGTGACCGACGTCGAGCGCCGGGCGGTCAAAGAGGCTGCGTTTAAGGCGGGGGCAAAGCAGGTGTCCATCCTCGAAGAACCAATGGCCGCGGCAATCGGCGCCAACCTGCCGGTCGCCGAAGCAACAGGCAGTATGGTGGTCGATATCGGCGGCGGGACAACCGAAGTAGCGGTTATCTCACTGGGCGGGATCGTCGCCTCCCGTTCGGTCCGGGTGGCCGGGGATGAGCTTGACAGCGCGATTATCGCCTACATCAAAAAGAACTACAATCTGCTCATCGGCGAGCGCACCGCCGAAAATATTAAGATCGAAGTCGGTTCGGCTTACCCTTACGAGGGGGAGGAGCCCTATGAGATCAAGGGGCGCAATCTGGTTGACGGCCTGCCCAAAAATGTCTTTATCACCCCGGAAGAGATTCGCCGGGCCATCGCCGACCCAATCGCCTCCATTATGGACGCAATCCGCACCACACTTGAGCGGACACCGCCCGAGCTTGCTTCCGACATCATCGATCACGGAATCACCCTGACCGGCGGCGGCGCGATGCTGCGCGGGCTGGACGCGCTGATCACCCAGGAAACCGGGATGCCGGTGTATATTGCTGAAAACCCCCTGGACTGCGTGGCCGAAGGCACGGGCAAGGCGCTGGACAACATCCGTTTAATGGAAGATATCCGCGCGAATGACGAGAAACGGTGATGCCGATTTTCAATTAACAATTAATAATGAACAATGAACAATGAATGTGTCCGCTATGCGGACTATTCAAAATAAAATCGCAGAGCCAGCGGCAGTCCGTACGAACTTAGCGATACCATCATTGTCAACGGTCAATCAATTATTAATTGTTATTTGTTAATTGTTAATTGACAAAGGGGGGTGTTGCTGAATATGAAAGATTTTTTAAGCAGCCTGCGATTTAAAATTCTGGTGGGCCTTATGATCGTGCTTTCGGGCTCAATCATCGCTTCGGTTTATACGGGCGGGGCGGCGCCTTTGTTTACACAGGTGGTCAGCCTGGTCACCACCCCCATCCAGCGGGTCTCGGCCAACATATCCGGCAACGTGACCGGCTTCTTTGATCAGTTCTTGCGGGCCGGGCAGGTCTACCAGGAGAACCGGCTGCTCCGTGAAGAACTGGCTGAACTGCGCGAACAGCTGGTCGATCATCAGCGGGCCATGCACGAAAACGAACAGTTCCGGGCAATTCTCGGGGTTATGGAAGACCGGCAAGACCTGACTTTTATCACCGCCGACGTGATTGCGCGCGACCCGAACGACCGCTTTTACTCGTTTACCATCGACAAAGGCAGCCGCCACGGCGTCGATTGGCTGGACCCCGTAATCACGGCGGACGGACTGGTCGGTTATATCACCGAAGTCGGCTTTAATCAGTCCCGGGTGGCCACAATTTTGGATGTGAGCGTAGCGGTCAGCGTATACAACAGCGCAACCCGTGAGTTAGGTATCGTAACCGGGGCGATTGAGCTTGCGGGGAACGGGCAGTCAGAGCTGCAATTTATCCCGCGCGAGAGCGAAATATCACCGGGGGATTTAATTTTGACCAGCGGCGGCAGCCTTTTCCCGCGCGATTTGATGATCGGCCGGGTGGCCAGCGTCGGGCTGAGCAGCCACGGCACAAGCCTGGTGGCGGTGATCGATCTGGTCGCCGAAGTGCGCAGTGTGCAAAATGTGTTCGTCATCACCAGCTTTGACGGGCAGGGGATGAACTGATGAACCGGGATAAAATGGTTCTGGGCATAAAATACACAATCTACGCGCTTATACTCCTGCTTTTTTATGTCTTGCAGACAACACCGGGGTTGTTTGCTATTTTTGGCATCCGGCCGATTTTGGTTGTTCCGGCGGCGGTTGCCATCGCAATGTACGAGGGGGAGTTTGTCGGCGGACTGTACGGGGCGCTGGCCGGCCTGCTGGGCGATATGGGCAGCAGTATGCTCTTTGGGTTCGGCGGTTTAATCATCGCCTTTTTTTGTATTTTGGCCGGGCTCGCGATCATTCACCTGATGCACCTGAATGTCTGGAACGCCATCCTTTTTGTCGGGGTTACCATGCTGGTGATGGGGAGTTTGGAGTTCATGTTCGGCTACGGGATGTGGGGACACCCAAACGTCTGGATGATTTATGTCCACCGCACACTGCCGGTCATCGCCTACACAACCGCGGTCACTCCGCTCTTTTTCTGGCTGATCGGCAAAGTCTTTCACAAAGCGCGAAAGAGTATGGTTCGCAGTTAGGGCGTGTTGACACACCCTGGCACAACCGCACTTTTGTTCTGACTACTGAAAGGGGAGCCAACATGAAAATTTCATCTCTGCGCTGGCGGCGTTGGTTTCTCTGTCTTCTTTGTCTTGCGGTAACCGGCTTCTTTATAGCCACGCTTATGGATATCCAGATTATCAACGCTGAAGAGCACCGCCGGTCTATGGAGGGCCGGTTTATCAGCACCCAGACCCTGCGGGCAGCCAGGGGCGAGATCGTTGACCGCAACCACAGCCCCATCAACGTTAACCGGATGGGCTACGACATTATCCTTGACCGGGCCTGGCTTCCCCTGGCCAGCCAGAACGAGGTTCTCTACAACCTGATTGAGCTCTCCGAGCGGCTGGGCTTCGAGTGGATCGACAATCTGCCCATCTCCACAAGGCAGCCATATTATTTCCTGCCCGAAACAGCCGCCGCCCAAGAGCGTTTGCGGGCTTATCTGCGGCTCCAGCCTTACGCCACCGCCGAAGATGTGATGTTTCAGCTGGTTAACCGGTTCAATCTGGAGGATTTTGACGCCCGCACCCAGCGCCAAATCGCCGCCGTGCGCTGGGAGATGCTCCAGCGCGGCTTTAGCCTCAATGTCGTCTACACATTCGCCTCAGACGTTCCGCGGGCCGAGGCCATCCGCATCCGCGAACACAGCCACATGCTGCCCGGCGTCAACGTGATCGAGAGCACAATCCGCCACCACGTAAACGGCCTTGTAGCGCCCCATATCATCGGGACGGTCGGCCCGATCTTCGCCGAAGAGTTTGAGGAAATGAGGGAACGCGGCTACGCCATGGACGACATGATCGGCCGGGGCGGCGCCGAACATGCCTTTGAGCCTATCCTGCGGGGGATTAACGGCCGGCGTGAAATTCACATGGAGCGGGGCCGGGTGGTGCAGGTGGTCGAGAGCCAGCCGCCTGTTCCCGGCAACACGGTGGTGCTTTCTATCGACGTGGAAATGCAGCTGGCGCTGCAAAATTCCCTTCGCGATCAAATTTACCGGCTGCAAGAGACCGCCTTGCCCGGCCAGGGGCGGGAGGCGGACAGCGGCGCCGCCGTCGTACTGGATGTTCGCACCGGCGAAGTGCTGGCCATCGCGACCTATCCCTCTTACAATATGAGCACATTTCGGGAAGACTACGCCCAGTTGGCGCAAGACCCGCTCACCCCGCTGGTCAACCGCGCCCTGCACGGAACGTACGCGATTGGTTCAACCTTTAAGCCCATCACCGCGCTGGCCGGGTTGGAAACGGGCGCGGTTAACCAACACACATTAATCGGCTGTCACCGGAACTTTCAAGTCGGCACACACGTCTTTACCTGTCTGAGCTATCACGGGAATATCAACCTGCACACGGCGATGGCCAGGTCCTGCAATATTTATTTTTACGAGATCGGGCGGCGGATCGGAATAAACGCGATCGACTCGGTCGCCTATTCGATGGGCCTGGGCGTCCTGTCCGGAATTGAGATTTCCGAGCGGGAGGGCCACCGCTCAAACCCCGACACCAAGATGGCTGTCATGGGTGAGCAGTGGTTTGAGGGCGATCTGATTCAATCGACCATCGGCCAGCTGCTGCACAGTTACACACCCCTTCAAGTCGCAAACTACACCGCGACCCTGGCCAACCGCGGGACGCGAATGAACGTGACCATCGTCCACGAGATTCGCGATTACTCGCTGCAAAATATAGTCGAACCCTTCCGTCCGCAGGTCGCTCACCAATCGGATATCGACCGCGCCCACTTCGAATCGGTGGTATCCAGCATGGTGGCCGCCTCCCGCCCGGGGGGGACAGCTGCCAGCATCTTTGGCTGGTATCCCATCGACGTGGCCTCAAAGACCGGTACCCCCGAAACCGGCACACTGCCCAACTCGGCTTTCATCGCCTTTGCACCCGCCGTCGAACCTGAACTGGCCATCGCCATCATCATTGAAAATGGATGGCACGGTTTTACCAGCGCGCCGGTCGCGCGGGATATCTTTGACCTGCACTTCGGGTTTGAGCGCGCACCGCCCGCGCCCTCCCCCGCCGGTCCGGATCAAAGCGGGGGCGAGGAACCGATTGACCCGGAAGAATCCGAAGCAGAGGACGAGATTGGCGAATAGTTCTGTATATTGTTCACAAAATTCACTGATTATATTTTTGTAAAACTAAAAACTTTTTCGCACATACTGTTCTTTTGCACAATTTTATGGTAAAACTATAAGGTGAGGTGGAATACCTTGAAGCTGATTGTGACCTGCGCGGGCAAGGGCGGGGTGGGCAAGTCCTGTGTGGCGGCCTACACCGCGATCGCTCTCAGCCAGTTGGGAAAGAAAATCCTGCTGGTCGAGCTGGACGACCGCACTCGATCACTCGAGCTGATTTTGGGAGTGGACAACGCCGCATTTGGCGCGCTGGATGTTTTGGCCGGCGATTGCGAACCCGGGCAGGCAATCCTTGAAATCCCGAATTATCCCGGCCTTTCGTTTATGCCGGCCGGGGACGGCGTGTTGCCCCAGCAGAGCGAAAGGCTGGCAGATCTGCTCGAAGGGCTGGGGAGCGCGTATGACTTTGTGATTGTGGACGGCGTCGACTTGGATCGCTTTCCTATCCGCCTTGCCAGAACATTTTTGCTGGTAATCACCCCGGATACGCTGAGCGTACGCGCGGGGAGAAAAGCCGCCGCCGCCCTTTACAGCGCGGGCGCGCGGGAGGTGCGGCTGGTCATTAACAGCGTACCGCCCGAGATTATACCAATTGACGGGGCCGGCGACTTTGACGATGTAATCGACCAGGTTGGCGCACAGCTAATCGCGGTCATTCCGCACAGCCCCAAGCTGGCTTATGCGGCAAACAACGCCAAACCGCTCGACCCGCACTCGCTGACCGTTAAAGTTTATGAAAATCTCGCATTCAGGCTGATGGGCAAACGTCGACCCCTACTGATCCGGTAGCCTGTACGTTAGATGTTATTTCGACCCGATAGAGTTGAAATAACATGGCAGCGCGAAGCGGCGAGAAAAGCGGCGAATTCATTTCGACGTTTTTCTCAAATATTTTGTATAGAAATGAGGAAAGTCCTTTGACAATCGCTTTGATCGCGCACGACGCAAAAAAGGAATTGATGGTGCAGTTTTGTATTGCCTACTGTGGAATACTCAGCCGGCACCACATTGTATCGACCGGGACAACCGGCAAGCTGGTCAGCGAAGCGACCGGCCTTGAAATCACAAAGTTTTTAAGCGGGCCGCAAGGCGGCGATCAGCAGATCGCTTCGCGCATCTCGTACAACGAGATCGACTTGCTGCTCTTTTTCCGCGACCCGATTTCAGCCAAGTCCGGCGAGCCGAACGAACATACCCTGCTCAGGCTCTGTGATGTACACAACATACCGGTGGCCACCAATATTGCGACCGGCGAAGCGCTCATCCACGCCCTTGAGCGGGGTGACCTCGACTGGCGGGATATTGTAAAACCGAACAGGTAAGGGCAATTAACAATTAATAGTTAGCAATTAACAATGATGGTGTCCGCGTTCGCGGACGTATTTAAAATCATCGCGCAGCGGCGATACATTCATTGTTAATTGTACATTGTTAATTGTTAATTATATTTAGGAGGATCATCATGCAAAACGACACCATGCAAGGCCTTAAGCGGACACACTACTGCGGTGCTCTGCGCGCTGAACATATCGGGCAGGAAGTCACCCTTTGCGGCTTTGTCCAAAAGAACCGGGACAAAGGCAGCATCGTCTTTGTCGACCTGCGCGACCGCTCCGGAATTTCACAGCTTATTTTTGACGACGCCACCCCGCCCGAACTGCTCAAGAAAGCGGCGTCTGTCCGCGCTGAGTTTGTGTTGATGGTCAAGGGCAAAGTGCGTGAGCGCGCCTCCAAAAACCCGGATATCCCGACCGGCGACGTTGAGCTGTTCGTCGAGGATTTGCGCATCCTTTCGCGGGCGCAGACCCCGCCTTTTGAGATCACACAGGGCGAAACCAAAGTCGGCGAAGAGCTGCGGCTCAAATACCGCTATCTCGATCTGCGCCGGGGCGAGATGCAAAAGAACCTGATGCTCCGCCACAAGATCGTTAAAGCCACCCGCGATTTTTACGACCGCAACGGCTTCCTCGAAGTCGAGACCCCCATCCTGATCAAATCCACACCGGAAGGCGCGCGCGATTACCTCGTGCCCAGCCGGGTGCATCCGGGCAGTTTTTACGCACTGCCGCAATCCCCCCAGCTCTTCAAACAGCTGCTGATGCTGTCGGGGTATGACCGGTATATGCAGATCGCCAAATGCTTCCGGGATGAGGACTTGCGGGCCGACCGCCAGCCCGAGTTCACGCAGATTGACCTGGAAATGAGCTTTGTGGACGAAGACGACGTAATGGCTATAAACGAGGCTTTTATAGCCGACCTGTTCGAGAAAGTGCTGGATATCAAGCTTGAGACGCCGTTCCCTCGCTTGCCTTACGACCAGGCTATGAGCCGCTTTGGGTCGGACAAGCCGGATATCCGTTTTGGACTTGAGCTGAATGACCTGAGCGGTGTACTTACCGGCTGTTCGTTCAAAGTCTTCGCCGGTGTGCTGGGTGAGGGCGGCAGTGTCCGCGGCATCAACGTAAAAGGCGGGGCAGACCGGCTTTCCCGCAAAGAGATCGACAAACTGACCGAGGTGGTCAAAACCTATAAAGGGGGCGGCCTTGCGTTCCTGCGCTGGACAGATCAGGGGCAGAGTTCGTCCTATGAGAAGTTCTTAACGGAAGATGAAGTCGGCGCAGTCCGCGCGGCAATGCAGGCCGAAGAGGGCGATGTGCTGCTGATCGTTGCCGATAAAAACAGTGATGTTGTATTCAACGCACTGGGTGCGCTCAGGCTGGAACTGGCAGCCAAACTGGATCTAATCGAACCGGGCAGTTTTGCCCCCCTCTGGGTGGTTGACTTCCCGCTCTTTGAGTACGATGAAGAGGATGATCGCTACGTCGCCAAACACCACCCGTTTACCGCGCCCAAGCCGGAGGACGCCCACAGGCTGGAGAGCGACCCGGCCGGTGTTCGGGCGCGCGCTTACGACATGGTTCTCAACGGCTCTGAGATCGGCGGCGGTTCAATCCGCATCAACGACCCTGTTTTGCAGCAGCGAATGTTCACCGCCCTGGGGATGGACGAAGCCACCCAGCAAGAGCGGTTCGGATTTTTACTCGGCGCGTTCGAGTACGGGGTCCCTCCGCACGGCGGCCTTGCTTTCGGGCTGGATCGCCTGGTCATGTTGATGGCGGGCAAGAGTTCAATTCGCGATGTCATCGCTTTCCCCAAAGTGCAAAACGCGGGGGATTTGATGATCGAAAGCCCTTCCCCCGTCGACCAAAAGAGTTTGGATGAATTGCACATCGGGGTAAACAAAAAGTAACGAGAGTAGACAAAGCCCGGCAGATGTTATCTGCCGGGTTCATTTTATGGGTTGACTTTTGTGTTTATGTGTGGTAGTATGGTGGTACACATATACATTATCCAATTTTACCTGATTAGCAACGGGAGCAAGAAAGGCACGGTAAAGACGCTGAGGACTGTCGAGATCACAACGGCTTTGGAACAAAAGAGCATATCTCCGCTGCGCTGGGCAGCGATTGCCGGAACAATGGCCGCAACCGGCATAAATGCGGCAATCGTGAGCATCCCCAGAATCATCGGGTCGGCGATAAACGGGCGGATCAAAAGATGCCCGGCCAACGGGGCCAACGTCAGCCGGGTGGCGGTGACCAGGTAGACCTTGCTGTCCAAAAACGTCTCGCGCAGGCTGCATTTGGCAAGGGATGAGCCAATCATGATCATAGAGACCGGCGTTGCCAGCGAGGCGGTAACCGACAGAAACCCGCTGACCGGCCCGGGCAGCCGAAAGGGCATCAAGAAGAGCATTATTCCGAGGATAACCGCCATGATCGCCGGTTGTAAAAATACATCCCTCGGGCTGATTCGCACACCGCCCTCCCCGCCCATCGAAAAAAGCAAAGGCATAAAAACAAACGAGCTGATGTTAAAAGCCAGTACAATTCCGGCAGTCAGCGGAAAGGCATCATCCCCAAAAATCACATGCATGATCGGCCAGCCCATAAACATGACGTTGGGTGCAAAAATGCAAGACGTCCAGCTGCCGATCACCTTACTTGGCTGGCGGGCCGCTTTGCCCAGCGCAATGCCCACCGCGATCGCGGACAGAAATATCACAAAATACCCAGCCGCAGTAACGGCAATCTCACGAAGCAGCGCCGCCGAGTAAGGCACTTGGAGAGAATACAAAATCAAAGCGGGCAGCACCGCGTTGGCCAACAGGCCGGCCAGCGCTTTGTCATCGCTCATTTTTCCGGTTTTGGTGAGCACCCAGCCCACAACCGCCAGCGCAAGCATTATGAACAACTGATAAAGTATGGTCAGCGTCATCGCCATCAACTATAGCCCCCGATTATACGTACAGTAAAAAACGCCTGGCGCGGCGTCAGATGACTTAAGTTCAATCGTAATATGTAGATATTCATCATACCATATAATCCGGCGTTTGTGTAGCCTTGACTGTGTGAAAGCCCCACACATCTGTAGCCCGATGTTTTTTTACTTGCCTCTTGACAGGGAATCTTTCGCAAGCTATAATATGACTATATAGTCATATGACTGCATAGTCACATTACAAATGGGGGCGATTGCTCTGCCTAAACAAACCTTTTTTAACCTTTCGGAAGAAAAACGCGGGCGAATCATCGGCTGTGCGCTGGCTGAATTTGCCGACAAAGGCTATAAACAGGCCAGCATCAGCCGGATTGTCGAGGCCGCCGAGATCGCAAAAGGCAGCTTTTATCAGTACTTTGAGGACAAAGATGATCTGTACGTACATATCGTCGTCACACAGATTGGCGAGCCAAAACTGGGCATCATCAACCGGGAGGCTGAGCGGCTAAATGAGATGAAGATGGGTGATTACATCCGTCATCTCGCCATGACCCAGCTAGACGCGTTGACCGCGCAGCCCGAACTGATCAAGATCAGTTTTGACCTTATGGGTATGCCGCCAAATGAGCCGGTTTTGCAAAAGGTGATGAAAAACTTTGACGGCAGCTTCAACAGCCACGCACTCAACATCATCCAGCGCAAAATCGACCAGGGCGAGATTGACAGCCGGGTTGACCCACACCTGCTCAGCTTTATGCTGACAGGCATCGAGCAGTATGAGTACCATCTTTTCCACTCGGGCGCTTTCATCCACATTGACGGCGACCTGATCAACAAACTGGTCGACAACTTAAACTTTATCCTAACCAACGGAATCTACACACAAGCCGGCAAACCGGTAGACTGAAAAAGGAAGGTGCGCAAGATGACCGAAAAAATCCTGGAGATTAAGGGCCTGACCAAAGAGTACCGGATGGGTCAGGTCATCGTCCACGCGCTGCGCGGGGCCGATTTTTCAATCTACGAGGGTGAATTTGTGGTCATTCTGGGGCCGAGCGGCTCGGGCAAATCCACCATCCTCAACATCTGCGGGGGGATCGACATCCCGACCGGCGGCCAAGTCCTCTACCGCGGCACCGACATCAGCAGCTACAAGCCCAAACAGCTCACCCAATACCGCCGGACAGCCGTCGGCTTTGTCTTTCAGTTTTACAACCTGATCCAAAACCTGACCGCCTTTGAAAACATATCCCTGTCCGCCGAGCTGAGCGGCAGCCCAATACCGCCCGCCCAGCTGCTTGAACAGGTCGGCCTGGACGGGCGGGGCGGCCACTTTCCCTCCCAGCTGAGCGGGGGCGAACAACAGCGGATCGCCATCGCGCGGGCAATCGCCAAAAACCCCGATCTGCTGCTCTGCGACGAGCCAACCGGCGCGCTCGACTTTTCCACCGGCGTATCGGTATTGCGGGTTCTCCGTGATTTCAACACAGAGTATAAAAAAACAGTGGCCGTCATCACCCACAACGCGGGGATCGCGGATATGGCCGACCGGGTTTTGCAGGTGCGGGACGGATTGATCGAGTCGGTCACCGTCAACGAGCACCCGCTCCCCCCTGAGGAGGTGAGCTGGTAGATGTTGCTGCTCAAAAAAGCGGCGCGAACGGTCTGGCGAGCCAAAAAAGCATACATAGCCTGCATTGTCCTGATGTCAATCGGGATTATGATGTACTTTTCGTTCAATATGCTCTACCTCAACTTACAGACCGCAATGGAGCAGGTTTACCGCGAACAGCGGTTTGGTGACGGATTTGCCCAAGTGGTGAGTATGCCCTCCGGACAGGTGGGCCGGCTGGAGGGAATCCCCGGTATCGAGAAGGCCAGCGGAACACTCACGCTCGACGTGCGGGCCGAGATTGAGGGATTTACCCGAACGGTCACTCTGCGTCTGGTTTCTTTTGACTCGGAGGAAGAGGATCGGCTGAACGACGTTTTCCTGGAGTCGGGGGCATTGCCCGGCCCGGAGGAGATGCTGGTCAACAGCACGTTCGCGGCCGCCCACGGCTTTTCACACGGGGATCAGCTGGAAATCATCCTCAACGGCCAGCGGATCACTTTAACCATTTCGGGTACCGGCCAAAGCCCGGACGCCATCCTGGTGATGCGGGATCCGGCTGATCTGGTTCCTGACCCCGAAACGTTTGGGATCGCGTTCATCCCGGCCGGTCAGCTGACCGCGATGGCCGGGCGGACAGGTGAAGTCAACGCGTTGTCTTTCCGGTTGGAGGATGGGGTGGATTGGCGAGAGGTCGAACATCCGCTTGAAGACGCACTTTCCGCCCACGGGCTGATCTACCTAATCCCGCGTAAAGACCAGTTCAGCCACTTGATGCTTGACGCGGAAATCACCGCAATCGGCGGAATGGCCAACAGCGTGCCGATGGTTTTTATCCTGATGGCGGTCACCATCTTGTATATTATGCTCAAACGGGTAATCGAACAAGAGCGCGGCCAGATCGGAATCCTCAAGGCGTTTGGCTTCAGCGACCGTGCGCTGATCATGCACTACCTGGGCTACGGGATGATTGTCGGCTTTCTGGGCGGGATAATCGGCATCTTCTCAGGGGTCGCGCTTTCCGGTTACTATACCGACCTGATCGTTTCGTTTTACAACCTGCCCAGTATGCGCGCGGATATTTCCCTTCAGTATCTAGCCATCGCCATGGCCATTGCCCTCGGTTCCGGTGCGCTTGGCTCACTGATGGGCGCTCGGTCCATGCTCGATCTGCGGCCGTGCGAGGCCATGCGCCCACCCGCACCGCCTTTGGTAAAGGGGGATCTGCTGGCCAAACTGCCCTTCCTGCGGTACTTTTTATCCTCCTACGGATTTATGGCACTTCGCAGTATTTCGCGCAACAAGATGCGCTCTGCCTTTATTGTGATGGGCATCTCGTTCTCGTTCGCGATCATCGCCTTTATGACTTCGTATATGGAGATGTTCGGCGACCTGCTCGATGCCCGCTTTACCCAGTCTCAAGTATTCGACATGCGGATATCTATGAACACACCGCAATCCTATACTCCCCTTATGGAATCAGGGTTTCGCCTGGAGGGAGCGCAGGGTGTGGAGGCAATTCTTGAGTTGCCGGTTCTGCTTTCCCACGGCCACTTGAACACCGGAGCATTGCTGACCGGTATGCGGGAGGACGGCCATCTCTACCGGATTTACGATGTTGAGCGAAACACCCACTTACGCCCGTCACGGGGCGGCGTAATCTTGAGCAGTGTAGCGGCGAATGAGCTAAACGCGGTGCGCGGCAGTGTCTTGTTAATGGACGCGCCATCCGCCGGGCGGGAGGAAATCTCCCTGCCGGTGCTGGATATCGTCAGTGAAAACTTTGGCGCGGCCGTCTACATCGAACTGGAAAGTTTGTGGGAGATACTCGATGTACCGCCCACCGCCAACACTCTGCTCCTTCAAACCGACCAGGCGATGGACATCATCAACGCACTGCGGTACAACGACACCATCGCCTCCATGACCGAGCAGGCACAAGTTCGACAGCACACCGAAACCATGCTGGAGAGCAACGGCGCCATGTTCTTGTTCATGCAGCTGGCCGGAATCGCCATCGCCTACGCGATTATCACCAACACGGCCTCCATCTCACTGTCCGAGCGAAAGCGGGAGTACGCCACGCTGCGGGTACTTGGAATGCAGCCCAAAGAAGTCTGTGAGATCATGAGCTTTGAATACTGGGTTTTGCTGATACTGGGGATGATTCCCGGGATTCCGCTGGTCTACCTGATGAAGCTCGGGCTGAACGACATGATGGGCAGCGCGGATATGTCCCTGCCGTTGGACACATCCGTCACATCCTACCTGACCGCGGGAGTGCTCTGCGCGCTGGCCGTCTTTATCTCAAATTTAAGCGCCAGACGGCGGATCGCCACCTTTGACATGGTGGATGTACTCAAAGAACGCGAATAAATATTACTGAACTATATTATCATTGCGACCAAGTTGTTAGGGGGAATCATTCATGAAAAAGAAAGTTAAGGTTGCGGCTGCCGTGCTTGTTTGCCTTGCCCTTGCGGCCGGCGCCGCGCTTTATCTGACTGCGCCTTTACAGGTGGAGTCGGTCGAGCTCGTACCACAAACCGCCCTGCTCACTTTTACCGAAGAAGGGGTGTTCGATTACAGCGATCAGTTCGCGGTCTTTCCCCTGGTCAGCGGGGAGGTGCTTGAAGTCGCGGTGGAAGAGGGCGCGCTGATCGAAGAGGGCGATGTGATCGCGGTCTTGAGCGCCTCCGACTACCAGCGGCAGATCGAGCAGATGCAGTCGAACATCAGCGGCTTTCAAGCGCAGATTCGCAACCTCAACCAACAAGAGGAGGCCGAGCTGGCCGCCTTGCGGGGTCAGCGGAACAGCCTGGTCGGGCAACTGGCTTCGCTGGACGCACAGAGGGTCGACTTCGACCGGCTGGAAGGCCAGATCCTCTATCAGTCGGGAGTTGTGTCAAACAACCAAAGCGCTGAATCTTGGGCGCGGCGAAACGTCGATTACATACGGGATGAGTTCGGGCGGCAGTCCCCTGAGTTTTACGCGGCACAGCAGCAGCTGGCCTCCGCGCGGGCCGCCCTCAACGCCAGTCAGGTACAACTTGAGGCTTTGCGAGTCGGCGACGCCAGCCTGGACGGCCAGCGCCAGAGCATTCAAGCACAAATCGACGCCATCGATCAGCGGCTTGGTGAGAGCCATATCGGCGGGATGGTCGGCTACTTTCAGAGCATGATCGCGGGGACAAACACAAGCATCGCTCAGCTTCGAGACCAAATGGGCCGGGCCGAAATCACCGCGCCGGTAGCAGGGCGGGTGGTTAGCCTGCCGATCGCCGACGCCAACCTGGTGGGCGCGGGCAATCCGGTGGCCATTATCGGAATTGGCGCAATGATCGAAGTTTTCATCCCAACCCGCGAGATCGACGGGGTGTCGGTCGGCGACACGGTTGAGCTGATCATCGACAACCGGCTGGGCAACATCACATCGACCGGCCGGGTCACAATGCTTGAAGACCGCGCCGAAGTTCGTCTGTCTGCCCTTGGGGTGGAAGAGCGAAAAGTCCGCGCGCTCATTCAGCCGATCGGCGCGAATCTGATCCCCGGTCATTCAATGGATGTTCGCTTCACTGTGCTCAGCCTGCCGGACAGCTTGATCGTACCCAAGACCGCGGTCTTCCGGTTATACGGCGAAGATCACGTCTGGTTAATCGGCGAGGACAGCCGGGTTGCTCTGCGCGCGGTCACCCGCGGGGTCGAAACTCGCGACGGCTTTGTAATTACCGGCGGCCTGGAGTTCGGTGAGCGGGTGGTGCGTGACGCAAATCAGCCCGAGTTATCCGAGGGCGTTCGGGTCGAGTAAGCGGTGCTGAAATGAATTTAGTGAATGTTATCAACGCTATCCGCACAGAGAGGACGATTTATCATTCTGAGGCCGACTTTCAATTTGCCCTCGCGTGGCAAATTCAGAAAAGCTATCCCAACGCAGATATCCGTTTAGAATACCTCGTAACTAAGCAGCGAAAGAGCATATTGATATTCTTGTTAAATTGCAAGGCAAAGTTTATCCCCTTGAACTGAAGTACAAAACCCGCCAATTATCACATTTCATAAACGGCGAAAGCTACAACCTAAAAAGCCACGGGGCCGGCGATTTTGGCTGCTATGATTTCGTCAAGGATATCTGCCAGCTTGAGCGTTTCTCTGACAGCTTGATTGGATATAAGCAGGGGTACGCAATTTGGCTGACAAACGACCAATACTATTGGAACCCACCAAGAAAGGGCGATACAGGGGCCGCCGAATTTAGAGTTTATCACGGCTCTGTAAAATCAGGGACTTTAACTTGGCGAAGTTCAGTTGCAAACACAGGCAGCCGTGAAAAACCGCTGTCTCTTCGAAAAGATTATAAAATATTGTGGTCTGAGTATAGTGTTGTTTCTCAAGAAAATGGCGGCACTTTCAAATATGCCTTAATTTCAGTTTAGGCAGTCGGAACGCGGCAGAATATCAGCGACCATACAAAAACACCACCGGATGACCGGTGGTGTTTTGTATTATACAAGTTCGATGATGGCCATCTCGGCGGCGTCGCCGCGGCGTGGGCCGACCCGTACAATCCGGGTGTAACCGCCCGGTCTTTCTTTGTACTTGGGCGCAACTTCATCAAACAGCTTTTTGACCACGTCCTCCTTGGTTACAAACGCGAGTACCTGGCGCTTGGAATGCAGGGAGTTCTTTTTGGCCATGGTGATCATCTTTTCAGTCATCGAGCGGACTTCTTTGGCGCGGGTCAGGGTCGTTTCGATGCTGCCTTTTTCCAACAAAAAGGTTACCATTGCCCGCATCATGGCCCGGCGCTGGTCGCTGGGCCGTCCGAGCTTTCTCGAACCTGGCATAACCGTTCACTCCTATCATAGCGCGGGCAACGCATCGCCGGCGCTGTCATTGTTGGTCACTACTCCTCTTCGGCGCTGAGCGTAAAGTTCAGAGATGCAAGCTTGGCCATCACTTCTTCGAGTGATTTTTTGCCCAGGTTGCGAACTTTCATCATCTCTTCCGGCGATTTGTTCACAAGATCCTGCACTGTATTGACGCCCGCCCGCTTGAGGCAGTTGAACGCGCGAACAGATAAGTCAAGCTCCTCAATGGTCATCTCAAGAGTCTTCTCTTTGCCCGACTCCTCTTTTTTCTCCAAAATTTCGGCAGAGCTCATTTCGTCCGAAAGATCGACGAACTGGTTGAGTTGTCTATTGAGAATCTTGGCAGCAAGGCTGACGGCCTCCTTGGCGGAGATCGTCCCGTCAGTCCAGACTTCCAGGGTTAATTTATCGTAGTCGGTTATCTGTTCTACGCGCGTGTTTTCGACCAAATAATTCACCTTTAAAACCGGGGTATAGATGCTGTCCACCGGGATTGTGCCGATCGGCGCTTTTTCAAGCTCGATCTGCTTGTTTCGCTCGGCGCTGACATATCCCTGCCCCTTTTTGAGGGTGATTTCCATCGAAAGCTTTGCGCCCGCGCCCAAAGTCGCGATGTGCATACTCGGGTCGAGAATCTCGATATCGGAATCCGCTTCAATCGAGCCGGCGGTGACTTCACACTCGCCCTCGGCCTCAATATGCACGGTCTTTGGCTCATCGGTGTAAAGCTTGGCGGTCAGCCCCTTGATGTTCAGGATGATTTCAGTCACGTCTTCCTTAACACCGGGGATGGTCGAAAATTCGTGTTGAATGCCGTCGATCTTTACAGAAATGACTGCCACGCCGGGAAGCGAGGAGAGCAGAACACGTCTAATACTGTTTCCCAAGGTCGTACCAAACCCTCTATCCAACGGCTCACCGACAAAACGGCCATAAGTGCCGTCCGAGCGAAGCTCCGCAGTTTCGATTTTTGGTTCGATGATTTTAACCAAACAAAAACCCTCCTTGTGCGAACCGGGCGATTACTCCGGTTGTGTGTTCGTTCCCATGCTGATTTTTCGGCGATGGCCGGTGATTACTTACTATAAAGCTCAACGATCAATGTCTCATTGACAGGGATGTCAATGTCTTCGCGATTGGGTATACGCACGATTGTTCCCTCAAAGCTGGCGGTGTTTCCGCTAATCCAGCCCGGGAAAGCGACCGGCTTCTCCGCCAGCTCTTTGAACATATCGCTCTGACGGCTCTTTTGTCTAACCGAGATAACGTCACCCGGTTTTACCCGATAAGAGGGGATGTTTACCCGCTTGCCGTTGACCAGAAGATGGCCGTGACCGACGATTTGGCGCGCTTTGCGGCGCGTTTCGCCAAAGCCCATCAGATAGGCGACGTTGTCCAGCCGGCGTTCAAGCAGGCTTAACAGGTTTTCACCGGCTTGTCCCTGCATCTTTTCGGCCTTGGCAAAAGTCAGGCGGAACTGACGCTCGAGTACACCGTAGATGAATTTTGCTTTTTGCTTTTCTTTCATTTGCAGCGCATACTCGCTGGCTTTTTGTCGGCGCGCGTTGCGCTTGGGGTCGCGGCGTGTTTCTTTGGCGTAACCCAAAACGCCGGGGCTAATCCCTAAGTTTCTGCATCTTTTCAGTACAGGATCTCTGCTTACTGCCACTCTACAGGCACCTCCTTGTTATACCCGCCGTCTTTTGGGCGGGCGGCATCCGTTGTGGGGGATGGGGGTAACATCTTTGATCATGTTCACCTCAAGCCCCGCTCCTTGCAGTGCGCGAATGGCCGCTTCACGACCGGAACCCGGCCCTTTTACGAAGACCTCTACGCTCTTAAGCCCATGTTCCATAGCGGCTTTTGCGGCGGTCTCAGCGGCAGTTTGCGCGGCAAAGGGAGTGGATTTGCGTGATCCGCGAAAGCCCAGCCCACCGGCTGACGCCCAGCTCAGGGCATTGCCTTTGGTGTCGGTAATGGTCACGATGGTGTTGTTAAAAGTCGATTGAATATGCACGGCCCCGCGTTCAATATTCTTTTTCTCGCGGCGGCGGCGAATGACTCTTTTAGGCGCTTTTGGCATCTTTCCTGGCTCCCTCCCCTATTACTTCTTCTTGTTGGCAATTGTCTTTTTCGGGCCTTTGCGTGTCCGGGCATTTGTCTTCGATCTTTGGCCGCGAACAGGCAAACCTTTGCGGTGACGAACGCCGCGGTAACAGCCAATCTCGATCAGCCGCTTGATGTTCAGGGCGGTTTCTCTGCGCAGATCGCCTTCTACCATGACATTTGCGTCAATGTCTGCCCGCAGTTTAGAAACGTCTTCTTCGCTGAGATCGCGCACCCGTGTGTCGGGGTTTACGCCGGTTCTGGCAATAATGTCTTTGGCGATTTTGTGCCCGATCCCAAAGATATAGGTCAAACCGATTTCTACACGTTTTTCTCTTGGCAGGTCAACACCAGCAATACGTGCCATACTCAATGCACCTCCTGTTTGGAATTGACAGTTGACAATTGACAATTGACAATTATGGTGTTCGCAAGCGAACAATATTTAAACATTAATTGTACACTGTCCATTGTACATTGTCCATTGTTATCCTTGCCTTTGTTTGTGCTTGGGGCTTTCGCAAATAACCATAATTCTGCCTTTGCGCTTAATGATCTTGCATTTTTCGCAAATCGGCTTAACCGAAGGCCTCACTTTCATTTGCTTACCTCCATCTAGGTTGCGCGCCGTCTTAGACGGCGGCGCGTGGGTGTTCCCTGAGATTTACTTTGATCTCCAGGTAATGCGTCCTTTGGTCAGATCGTAGGGGGACATTTCTACCGTGACCTTATCTCCGGGCAGAATCCGGATAAAGTGCATCCGCAGCTTGCCTGAAATATGAGCCAGAATTTCGTGTTTGGCCCCTTGCCCGCCCCCGATTTCGACTTTAAAGGTTGCGTTGGGAAGCGCTTCCTTCACTATACCTTCTACCTCAATGACATCCGCTTTAGACAAGCTCTAACCCTCCCTCTACTCCTTGGGTCTGCGCACTTTCCTGCCGGTTATTGAGCGGGGCAAGGGCTATGCGCAGCTGTTTATCCGTTCTCATGGCCGCGGGCTCTAACACGGTCTTGGTTGGGGCTAAATGCAAAAGGTTTTTTCGCTTTGGTTTGGTCAGCTTTCGGGTTTTGCCGTCGGCAATCCAGACTACACTTCCCTCTGTACTTACCACCGCGTAAAACCGGTGCTTATCCCGCCCCGCGCTGCTGTAAACGACAGTTCCTGTAATCATCCGCTCACCTCGCCTAAGCCTCAGTCAAGATGACCGGCCCGCTTTCGGTGATGGCCACCGTGTGCTCAAAGTGGGCGGAAAACTTGCCGTCCCCGGTCAACACAGTCCAGCCGTCGGACAGGACTTTGACCTCCCCCGTACCCAGGTTGATCATCGGCTCGATGGCCAGCGTCATCCCGGCTGCCAGGCGCGGGCCGCTTCCCGGCTTGCCGAAGTTCGGTACTTCGGGCGACTCGTGCATCTGTCTGCCCACACCGTGACCGACAAACTTGCGGACAATCCCGTAGCCTTTTGGCTCGATCAAACTCTGCACAGCGTGGGAGATATCACCTACCCGGTTGCCGACGATCGCCGCTTTGATGCCTGCGTACAGGCTCTCACGGGTCGCGTCCAGCAAGGCTTTGATCTCAGAAGCAATCTCGCCGGCCGGGAACGTGGCCGCGTTGTCGGCATTATAGCCCTGATAGCAGGCGCCCACGTCGATGCTGACAATGTCGCCCTGCTTGATGGTGCGGCTGCCGGGAATACCATGAATAACCGTGTCGTTCACCGAGATACAAGCGCTTGCGGGAAATCCGCCGTAACCCAAAAAAGAAGGGGTCGCTTGCTGTGAGAGAATAAACCGGTGGATCGCCTTGTCAATCTGAG
Organism: Oscillospiraceae bacterium; assembly: GCA_009784625.1. Taxonomy (GTDB): domain Bacteria; phylum Bacillota; class Clostridia; order Oscillospirales; family Ruminococcaceae; genus WRAV01. The sequence continues at coordinate 35,044 of WRBI01000008.1, forward strand.
CGGTGGTCACGCCGGGCGCCACCATCTGACCGCCCAGGGCTAAAGCTTGGGCCGAAATTCGGCCGGCAACCCGCATTTTTTCCAGCTCGGTTTTTGTCTTAAGCACAATCATCGGGTAAATGCTCCAAGCAGCTCGACTACCTGTGCGGCGGTGTCTTCCACTTTTTCCTGCCCGGTGACCTGTCTCAACAAGCCGGCCTCGCGATAGTATTGCATCAGTGGTTCGGTCTCGGCGTGGTAGATTCTCAGCCGTTCCCTCACGATTTCGGGCTTGTCGTCTTCGCGGATGATCAGCGCGCCGTCACAGACTTCGCAGTACTCACCTTCAGACGAAGGGGAGTAAATAACGTGATAGGGCGCGTTGCACTTGCCGCAGATCCGCCGGCCACACAGCCGCTCTTCTACCTGTGCGTCAGCCACTTCAATGTCGATAACCAGATCAATGACCACGCCCATTTTTGCGAGCGCTTCGGCCTGATGAACGTTGCGGGGAAATCCGTCCAGGATATACCCGTTCTTGCAGTCATTTTCTGCAATGCGTTCACGCAACATCGCAATGACCACATCGTCGGGGACAAGCTTTCCGGCATCGACCAGGGCCTTTGCGGCAAGCCCGGCCGGCGTACCGCTTTGAATGGCTGCCCGAATGATTTTGCCTGTGCTGATCGGCGGAGCGCCGATCCTTTCGCTGATCAGGCGGGCCTGGGTGCCCTTGCCTGCACCCGGCGCCCCCAAAAGAATTATATTCATCTTTTGCCCTGCCTTATTCTAAGAAGCCCTTGTAGTGGCGCATCATCATTTGACTTTCAAGACTTCTGACTGTGTCAAGGGATACGCCGACGATGATGATGATTGAAGTACCGCCCAGAGCGATCGGAAGACCGGTTACCGCGCCAATGATAATCGGAAGAATGGCGATCAAAGCGAGGAACAAAGCACCTACAAGGGTAATTTTACCGATAACTCTGGCAATAAAGTCGGATGTGGGTTTGCCCGGGCGTATACCTGGGATTGTGCCATTGTTCTTTCTAAGATCATTCGCCATCTGAATCGGATTGTACTGAATGCTCACATAAAAGTAGTTGAAAGCGATGATCAAGAAGAGATAAAGAATGGCGTAAACGGCGTGCGTGTAGTCAAACCAGCTGAGTATCCGGTCTGCCCACCCGTAAGGGTTAAAGTTGCCGAAGCCGCGAATCATGCCCGGGATGCTCAGCAGTGCGCCCGCGAAGATAACAGGCATAACACCGCTCATCATAACTTTGATCGGAATATGGCTGGACTGGCCGCCGTACATCTTTCGCCCGACCACCCGCTTAGAGTACTGGATGGGGATCCGGCGCTCTGAGTTGGTCATCAAAACAATGGCGGTAATCAGGACAAAGAAGATGATAACAATAGCCGGAACAAAAGCGTAGTACCGCTCGAAACCGGGGGTGCTCGCCGCGATAAACATATCGTAAAGCATAATGATCGCGCCTGGGCCGCCCGAAATGATACCGGCAAACAAGATCATGGAGATACCGTTGCCTACCCCGCGCTTGTCGATTGCTTCACCCAGCCAGACGATCAGCATAGCGCCGGCCGCGAAGCTGAAGATGATGACAAAAGCCGAGAACCAGCCCGGAAAACCAAAGGTGTAGCGCACCGCCCCAAGGTTGCGGTTCATGATATAAAACGCGGTCGCCATCATAAACGACAGGCCCATAGTCGAGTAACGGGTGATCCTTGCGATTTTCTTTCGCCCGGCTTCCCCTTCTTTTGCCAGCCGCTCAAGTGCCGGTATGGCCACTTGTAACAGCTGCATGATGATGGATGCCGTGATGTAGGGCGAAATACCCAAGGCAAACAGTGTCGCCTGCGCAAAAGCGCCGCCTGTCAACATGTTGAAGTAGTTGAGCAGGCTTCCGTCCCCGAAAATCGCCGAAGCGGCTAACACTTCCGGCATCATAAAGGGGACCGGGATGGCCGCGCCAATTCGGAAGACGAAGACGATCATGATCGTGTAGATCATCTTCTTCCTTAAGTCTTGGAGCTTCCAGGCGTTTCTAAGCGTTTCAACCACTTAAATCACCTCGGCCTTCCCGCCGAATTCCTCAATCTTTTGCTTGGCGGTTTCGGAAAAGGCGGTTGCCTTTACAGTCAGTTTTTTGGTCAGGGTACCCTTGCCCAAAACTTTGATGCCGTCCATCGGCTTTTTGATCAGGCCGATCTCCTTAAGGCTGGCAACGTCAACCACCGCGCCATCTTCAAAGCGATTGAGATCACTCAGATTGACAGTGGCGTACACGGTGGCAAAAACGCTGTTGTTAAATCCGCGCTTAGGCAGACGGCGTTGAAGGGGCATTTGTCCGCCTTCAAATCCCGGGCGGACACCGCCGCCCGAACGGGCGTTCTGGCCTTTGTGGCCTTTGCCCGCCGTTTTGCCGTTTCCCGACCCCGGGCCTCTTCCTTTGCGGAAAGACTTTTTAACAGCGCCCGGATTCGGGGAGAGCTCATGCAATTTCATAGTCCTTTGCACCTCCTATCTATAAATACCGTCGCCGTTACGACTGTGCAACTTCAACCAGATGGGAGAGTATTGCGATCTTCCCTTTGGTGGCGTCATTGTCCGGCTGGCTGCTCACGTCCCCAGGCCGTTTGAGGCACAGGGAATGGGCGGTTGCGATCTGGTTTTTCTTGCTGCCAATCAGGCTGCGCTTCAGTGTAATCTTTAACATTTACAGCGCCCCCTTAACCAATGATTTCTTCTACAGCTTTGCCGCGGGTTGCGGCGACTTGCTGTAAACTGCGCAGGCTCTCAAGCCCTTTTACAGTGGCGGTAACCACGTTACAGGGGTTGTTCGAGCGCATACATTTTGTGCGGATATCGCGAATCCCGGCAACATCCATCACCGCGCGGACAGGGCCGCCGGCGATAACGCCGGTACCTTGCGGGGCGGGCTTGAGCAGAACTCTGGCCGCGCCGAAAGCGCCGATGACTTCGTGTGGGATGGTGGTTCCCCTAAGAGAAACTTTGCGCAGATTCTTTTTCGCGTCCTCAATCCCTTTGCGGATTGCCTCGGGCACTTCGGAGGCCTTACCAAGCCCGAAGCCCACGATACCGGCGCCGTCGCCGACTACCACAAGGGCCGCAAACTTGAAGATGCGTCCGCCTTTAACCGTTTTCGATACCCGGTTAATGGAGACCACGCGCTCCTGAAGGTCGAGTGTGGAAGCGTCTATTCGAGCCAAAAAGCATTCCTCCTTTTGCAATTTACAATTAATAATTAATTATTGAGGTATCCGCTTCGCGGATTTTATTTAAAATAAATCGCACAGCGATACATTCATTGTTAATTGTGCATTATTAATTGTTAACTAGAACTTCAGGCCGCCTTCGCGTGCGCCTTCGGCCAGTTCTTTTACCCGGCCGTGAAAGATATAGCCGCCGCGGTCGAAGACCACTTCTTCTACGCCTTTCGCTTTGGCTGCCTGCGCGATTTTAAGCCCGACTTTTTTTGCTGCTTCTTTGTTTCCGCCGCTGCCTTCAAAGCCTTTTTCAAGCGATGAAGCTGAAGCCAGTGTTGTACCGGCCACATCGTCGATGATTTGCGCATAGATGTGGTTGGCCGAGCGGAAAACGTTCAGGCGGGGGCGTGCGGCTGTACCGGTCACTTTGTTGCGTAACCGACCGTGGCGCTTGACTCTCGCCTTGTTTGAACTTGGCTTGATAATCATACTCTTCCCCCTTATCTGCCCTTACCGGCTTTACCTTCTTTACGGATGATGACTTCGCCGGCGTATTTGATGCCTTTGCCTTTGTAAGGCTCGGGCGGGCGGTGTCCGCGAACGTTGGCCGCGAACTGGCCGACCTTTTGTTTGTCCGGGCCGCTGATTGTGATCTTGTTGGGCGCGGGCACTTCAATGCTGATGCCGTCAATCTCGGGCATAATCACTTGATGTGAGTAGCCCAGGTTCATGACGAGGTCTTTGCCTTGTTTGGCCGCGCGGTAACCCACACCGTTGATCTCAAGATCTTTCTTGAAGCCCTCGCTTACGCCAACAACCATGTTGCCCAAAAGGCTTCTGGTCAGGCCGTGCAGGCTGCGGTGATCTTTCCGGTCAGACGGGCGGGTGATGATGATTTCTTCACCCAACTGCTCGATGTGCATATCGGGGTTGAATGTGTCGCTCAAAGTGCCTTTAGGACCTTTGACAGTGACACTGTTCCCATCGATTTTGACTTCGACGCCTTTGGGGACAGGAATGGGTTTGCGTCCTATTCTGCTCATTTACTCTAGCTCCTCCCTACCACACATAGGCCAGCACTTCGCCGCCGACCTTTTCCTTGCGGGCGCTTTTATCGGTCATAACGCCTTTGGAAGTGGACAGGATCGCGATGCCCAAGCCTTTGAGAACCTTGGGGCAATCCTCACAGCCGGTGTAAATGCGAAGCCCGGGCTTAGAGATTCTGCGAAGCCCATTGATCGCCGAGGCCTTGCCGGCGTCGTACTTTAAGTGGATGCGAATAATGCCCTGCTTGCCGTCGTTGATATTGTGAATGCTTTTGATATACCCTTCGTCCAACAAAATTTTGGCTATGGCCTTTTTCATGTTAGAGGCGGGAATATCCACGCTATCATGTTTGGCGGCAGCAGCGTTTCTGATACGCGTCAGCATATCAGCGATCGAGTCGGTGATATTCATGCCGTCAACCTCCCTTGCTTGCAATTAACAATTATCAATTAACAATGTACAATGGCGGTTCTTGAATTGTTAATTGTTAATTGTGCATTGTTAATTAGAATTTTACCAGCTGGCTTTTCTCACGCCGGGGATCTGGCCTTTGTAGGCGAGTTCCCGGAAGCAGATGCGGCAGACGCCGTATTTGCGAAGGTAAGCGTGTGGCCGGCCGCAGATTTTACACCGGTTGTACGCTCTGGTACTAAACTTGGCTACTCTCTGCTGTTTGGCGATCATTGATTTTTTTGCCACCGTCTAATCCCTCCTTCTCACTTAGCAAACGGGGCGCCCAAGAGTGTTAACAGCTCTTTGGACTCCTCATCCGTTTTAGCGGTAGTGACAAACGCGATATCCATGCCGCGGGTCTTGTCGATCTTGTCGTAGTCGATTTCGGGGAAGATCAGCTGGTCTTTCAGCCCAAAAGCGTAGTTCCCTCTTCCGTCGAAACCGTTTTGGTTAATCCCTCTAAAGTCGCGGACACGGGGCAGGGCTGCGTTAAACAGCCTGTCAACAAACTCATACATCCGCTCGCCGCGCAGGGTCACTTTCGCGCCCACCGGCATACCTTCCCTGAGTTTGAAGTTGGCCACGCTCTTTTTGGCCTTGCAGGAAACGGCGCGCTGTCCGGTGATTTTGCCAAGGTCGCTGATGATCGCTTCCATAATCTTGGGGTTGTCACGCGCTTCGCCGCAGCCTACGTTGATGACGACTTTCTCAAGTTTGGGGATTTGCATGACACTTTTGTAGCCGAACTTCTTCATAAGAGCCGGCGCGATATCTGCTTTGTAAGTCTCTTTTAGTCTCGCCATGTTGTATCCTCCTCCCCTTAGAATGCTTCGCCGCAGCTTTTGTGCTTGCACTGACGCTGCTTTTGGCCGTCGCTTAAAATTTTGTGACCGATCCGGGTGGGTTTGCCACACTTGGGGCAGACCAGCTGAACTTTGCACGAGTACATGGGGCGCTCAACTTTTAAGATGCCGCCCTGCTTGCCCAGTTTTCTGGGCTTAACGTGCTTAGAGCCGATGTTCAGCCCTTCGACGATCAGCTTGCCTTCGCCCGGACTGACTTCGAGCACTTTGCCTTGTTTGCCTTTGTCTTTACCCGACAGTATCTTTACAGTGTCGCCGGATTTGACATGAACTTTTTTGTCTTCCATTTCCAAACGACCCTCCTTTACAATACTTCGGGCGCGAGGGAGAGTATCTTGGTGTACTCGCGCTCGCGAAGTTCGCGGGCGACCGGGCCAAAGATACGGGTACCTCTTGGGTTTTTGTCTTCTTTAATAATGACGGCCGCGTTGTCGTCAAAGCGGATATATGTGCCGTCGTCCCTGCGCAGACCTTTGGCCGAGCGGACGATGACCGCCCTTACCACTTCGCCTTTTTTGACGTTGCTGGCCGGGGCCGCTTTTTTGACTGAAGCCACGATTACATCACCGATGTGGGCGTACTTCTTGCGTGAGCCGCCCAGAACGCGAATACACATCAGCTCTTTCGCGCCGGTATTGTCCGCGACTTTCAGCTTGCTTTGCATCTGTATCACAGTGCGCTATCTCCTTTCAGTAACTTACCTGCACGCAATGTTTTGCGCGTCTACCTGTCATAGACAGGCGCTCAAATTACTATTTCGCCTTTTCGATAATGCTGGAAACTCTCCAGTGTTTATCTTTGGAAAGGGGCCGGGTCTCCATGACCGAAACCGTGTCGCCAATGCCGCACTCGTTTTTTTCGTCGTGGGCTTTAACCCGGATTGTGCGCTTGATGATCTTTTTGTAAAGGGGGTGGCGGACATTGTCGATAATTGCGACCACAACGGTCTTGTCCATCTTGTCGCTCACGACTTTGCCAACCCTTGATTTTCGAAGATTGCGTTCACTCACCTTGCCGTTTCCTCCTTTCCTTTTATACCGCCAGCTGGCGCTGTCTGATTTGTGTTTTTACCCGTGCGATGTCCTTTTTAATGTGGGCAAGGCGCATCGGGTTATCCAGCTGGTTGATGGCGTGCTGAAAGCGGAGGTTAAACAGCTCGGCTTTCAGGTCCTTGAGCTTATCGCCGAGTTCTACATCGGAAAGCTCTCTAATTTCGGAAGCCTTCATTGCCTTTAACCCTCCTGCTCGTCAGATTTACGAATGAATTTACATTTGATGGGGAGCTTGTGGTGTGCCAGGCGCATGGCTTCGCGGGCCAGCTCCTCGCTTACCCCGCCGATCTCAAAGAGTACGCGGCCGGGTTTTACAACGGCCACCCAGTACTCAGGGCTGCCTTTACCCGAACCCATCCGGGTCTCAGCCGGCTTTTCGGTGATCGGTTTGTCGGGGAAGATTTTGATCCAAACTTGGCCGCCGCGCTTAATGTGGCGGGTCATGGCAATACGGGCCGCTTCAATCTGGTTGGAGGTGATCCAAGCCGGTTCGGTGGCCTGAAGGCCGAAGTCACCGTACGCAATAAAGTTGCCGCGTGTGGCTTTGCCTTTCATTCTACCGCGCTGAACCCGGCGGTACTTAACTCTTTTTGGCAACAACATGACTTAGGGCCTCCTTCCTTCGGCGCGCGGGCCGCGGTCATCCCTGCGGGGGGGACGATTGTCCCTGCCGCCGCGGCGATCATCTCTGCGCGGGGGGCGGTCGTCCCGGGGCGCGGATGCTCCGGCAATAACCTCACCGGCGTAGATCCAAACTTTTACACCGATTCTTCCATACGTGGTGGCCGCTTCGGCAAAGCCGTAGTCGATGTCCGCACGCAGGGTCTGCAGGGGGATTGTCCCCTCGTGGTAGTGTTCGGTCCTCGCGATTTCAGCGCCGCCCAGACGACCGCTGACCTGAACTTTGATCCCTTTCGAGCCAAAGCGCATGGCCCGGCCGATCGCCTGCTTCATAGCCCGGCGGAAAGAAACGCGGTTTTCAAGCTGAGTAGCGATGCTCTCGGCCACAAGCTGCGCGTTTTTATCGGTTTGTTTGACTTCGACCACGTTGAGGTAAACAGAGAGTTTTTGCTCCCGGTTTTTGTTCACGATGGCCTCACAGTCTTTGCGGGTGCGCTCGATCTCAGTGCCGCCTTTGCCGATGACTACGCCCGGGCGTGCACAGTGGACGTGAATCCGAACTCTGGCCGCGTCGCGCTCGATTTCGATCTTGGGCACGCCGGCGTCATACAGTTTCTTTTTGAGATATTTGCGCAGGTGGTAGTCCTCAACCAGCGTGTCGCCGAAAACATCGTCGCGAGCAAACCAGCGGGAGTCCCAATTCTTGATGACGCCCACACGCAAACCGTGTGGATTAACTTTTTGTCCCATGGCTTAACCTCCTTTTCGGCTTAGTTTTCTTCGCGCTCTTTGAGCACCATTGTTACGTGAGATGTTCTTTTGAGAATCTTAAACGCTCTGCCCTTGGACACCGGGCGGATTCTCTTGAGCGTGGGCCCCGGGCAAACGAAGCACTCGGCCACGTAAAGCAGTTCGGGGTTCATTTGGTGGTTGTGTTCCGCGTTGGCCGCGGCGGAATTGACAAGCTTTAACAGCGGTTCGCTTGCGGCCTTCGGGGTATGCTTCAAAATCGCGGTGGCAAGGTTCAGGTCTTTGTTGCGAATCAGGTCGAGCACAACTTGCACCTTGCGCGGCGATATCCGGGCGTATTTGAGATAAGCCCTTGCTTCCATCACTTTTCCTCCTTATTGCCGCTACTTCGCGCCTGATTTCTTGGACCCCGCGTGGCCGCGGTATGTCCTTGTCGGGGCAAATTCCCCGAGCTTGTGGCCGACCATATCCTCGGTAACATAAACGGGCACATGTTTTCTGCCATCATGTACGGCAAAAGTGTGACCCACAAAGTCGGGGAATATGGTGGAAGCACGGCTCCAGGTTTTTAGCACTTTCTTTTCGTTCTTTGTGTTCATTTCCTGCACTCTTTTGAGCAGGGCGGGCTGAATGAATGGTCCTTTTTTAACACTTCTTCCCACTGTGCTTACCTCCTTCCCTATTTCTTACCGCGGCGTTTTACGATATATTTATCGTTCTTGTTGTGCTTCTTGCGGGTCTTGTAGCCCAGAGCCGGTTTGCCCCAAGGGGTTACCGGGCCGGGACGGCCGATCGGGCTTCTGCCCTCACCACCGCCGTGGGGGTGGTCACAGGGGTTCATGACCGAACCGCGAACGGTCGGGCGGATGCCCATGTGGCGAATACGGCCCGCTTTGCCGTAAGACACGTTCTCGTGGGTGGTGTTGCCCACCTGACCGATGGTGGCCATACAGCTCGCCAGCACGTTGCGCAGCTCGCCGGAGGGCAGTCTGAGCAGTGCGTAACGGCCTTCTTTGGCCATCAGCTGGGCTGAGCCGCCTGCCGAGCGAACCAATTGGCCGCCTTTGCCCGGGTGCATTTCGATGTTGTGCACAACGGTACCCACCGGGATGCTGCTCAACTGAAGTGCGTTGCCCGGTTTGATGTCGGCGCCGGCACCCGAAAGGACCGTGTCGCCGACTTTCAGCCCAACCGGATGCAGAATGTAGCGTTTTTCGCCGTCCTGGTACTCAATCAGGGCGATGTTTGCGCTGCGGTTGGGGTCGTACTCGATGGTTTTGACTGTGGCGGGCATATCCAACTTATTCCGCTTAAAGTCGATGATGCGGTACTTTCTGCGGTTACCGCCGCCCCGGTGACGGACTGTAATCCGCCCCGTGTTGTTGCGGCCCGCGTTCTTTTTCAGGGGAGCAAGCAGTGATTTTTCCGGCTCTACCTTAGAAAGCCCGGAGTAATCTGTGCTCGTCATCTGCCTTCTGGCCGGTGTCGTCGGCCGATAGGTTTTGATGGCCATTGCTGAGGTTCACTCCTTTATTCGCGTTCGCAGGGCTTAGGGCTGCCCTATACTTTGTCAATTAACAATGTACAATGTACAATTGACAATGATGGTGTCTGCAAGCAGGCTTTATTAAAATCAATCGCGAAGCGATACATTCATTGTCAATTGTCAATTGTCAACTGTCAATTGACTACATCATGCTCTCGAAGAATTCGATGCCTTTGCTGTCCCCGCTCAGGGTGACGATGGCTTTCTTCCACTTGGCGGTGTAGCCGGAGTACCGGCCCATTCTTTTCATCTTTCCGCGCACGTGCATGGTGTTTACTTTTTCGACTTTTGTGCCGGCGAAGAGCGATTCGACCGCTTTGCCAATCTCGATTTTGTTGGCGTCGATGGCTACGGCGAACGTGTATTTCTTGCTGTGGATGCCGGCCATGCTGCGCTCAGTTATGACCGGGCGCAGGATGATGTCTTGTGGAGATTTCATTGTGCGTACACCTCCGTAAGCTTGTTGACGGCTTCCTTGTCGATGATCATCTTCTCGGCTTTGAGGATGTCGTATACGTTGAGCGCACCGACCTGCGCGGTTGTCACACCGGGGATGTTGCGCGCGCTGCGCACGACATTGTTGTCAGAAGCCGGGGTAACAATCAGTGCGGTCTTTGCTGCCCCAAGGTCGCCCAGCAACTTGATCACCGCTTTGGTCTTGATTTCGGGCAGGGCAATCTTTTCGACCACGATAAAGCCGCCATCCAAAACTTTTGCGCTAAAGGCCGACTTCATGGCGATTTTGCGCACTTTTCTGTTGAGTGAAAAGCGGTAGCTTCTCGGCTTGGGGCCAAGAGCCACGCCGCCGTGCTTCCACTGGGGCGATCTGGTCGAGCCCTGGCGGGCACGGCCTGTGCCTTTTTGCCGCCACGGTTTGCGTCCGCCGCCGGAAACTTCGGCTCTGGTTTTGGTGCTTTGGGTTCCTTGGCGCTGATTGGCGAGGTAGTTCACAACTGCTGCGTGGAGTATGCTTTTGTTCGGCTTGATCCCAAAAATGGAATCTTCAAGCTCCATTTCGCCCACCGCGGCGCCTGCCATATCGTAAACTTTTACTTTCGGCATTGTGTCTTCTCCTCCCTTACGCCTTCTTTACGCTGTCGGTGATGGTCACGATACCGCCCTTAGGGCCGGGGATCGCGCCGCGCAGCGCAATGAGGTTATTTTCCACATCAATTTTGACAACGTCCAAGTTTTGGACGGTCACCGCTTCTGCGCCCATGTGTCCGGGCAGCTTTTTGCCCTTCATAACTCTGGACGGGGTCGAGCTTGAGCCAAGTGAGCCGGGGTGCCGGTGAATCGGCCCGCCGCCGTGGCTGCTTTTCTGGGTGCGCCCGCCAAACCGTTTGATGTTACCGGCGTACCCTTTACCTTTTGATGTGCCGTGAACGTCTACTACGTCCCCGATTTCAAAAGCGTCCGGCTTAATGATGTCGCCCACGCTCAGCGCCGAGCAATCATCCAGCCTAAACTCTTTGAGATGGCGCTTAACAGGCAGGTCATTTTTGGCGAAGTGGCCTTTTCGCGGTTTGTTGGCGTTCTTTTCAGCGATGTCGCCATAACCGATCTGCACGGCTTCGTATCCGTCGTTTTCGGTCGTCTTTTTCTGGACAACAACGCAGGGGCCTGCCGCAATTACGGTCACCGGGACGACTTTCCCTTTTTCGTCAAAGATCTGTGTCATGCCTACTTTTGTGCCGATGATGCATTTTTTCACGAACCATTTCCTCCTAACAGGTTATTGGTTGACCAACCGGCCAACATGACCTTGACAATTAACAATTATCAATGACCAATTAACAATGTTGGTATCGCTTCGCGATCTTATTTAAAATAATCCGCACAGCGGACACATTCATTGTTAATTGTGAATTGTACATTGTTAATTGAATCAACTACAGCTTGATTTCTACTTCTACGCCGGCCGGCAGCTCTAAGCTGGTCAGAGCTTCCATCGTCTTGTCGGACGGGCGCAGAATGTCGATCAGCCTTTTGTGTGTGCGCATTTCGAACTGCTCCCGGCTGTCCTTGTACTTGTGAACAGCGCGCAGGATCGTTACGATCTCTTTCTGGGTGGGCAGCGGGATCGGCCCACTGACCGAAGCGCCTGTCCGCTTTGCGGTTTCGACGATTTTTTGGGCGGACGCATCCACCAGTGTGGTGTCGTAACCTTTTAGCCTGATTCTGATTTTTTCTTTGACTGCCACAGTTTTCGCCTCCTTTTGCTTTTTCGGCGAGAGATTCTCTATACAGTCCACGCATCCGTGTGTTTCGCTGTGTGACATGAAAATATCCGGCAACCCGCCATCGGGTTCCAGCCGGATCATCCACTCATTTTCCCGCTCACTCACATCCGGCAGGGCGCAAAACCCCGCGCAGTGCTGGTACAGTTAGAAAAGTCGCCCGGTTTAAAATCGGACATACTCGGCAGAAATAACCCGCAATAATGCGGCAACCTCCTGCTTCAACGCATATCTCGTGCAGTCACGCTTAGCTACTATACCAAATAATAGAATAAAATGCAAGTGTTTTTACAAATTTTCTTTGAAAACTTCATTTTTCGGCTTAATGGCAGTGCTGAGCGGCCCGCGGGCGAAAAGTTGGACTTGCATTTCGAGGTATGTTCTGGTATAGTGTTTTTGTTGTGGCAATATTTGCGGGTGTTGTACAATGGTAGTACTCCAGCCTTCCAAGCTGGCGGCGTGGGTTCGATTCCCATCACCCGCTCCAAAAAAACACAGTCCAAAACATTAGAAAAATGCGGTAACTAAGCCATTCTACCTATGATGAAATCTCTGTTTGAGTTGAACGGAGATTTTTCATTTTGCAAATTATTGTTGCGATTTGTGCGTATTCATCCATATGCGTGTTGTAACCTAACCACAAGCGATTAACTTATTAAAACCCCAAACGCCCCGAAGCAGCAGTTTTGCCGCATCGGGGCGTTTGGTTTTGCTATTTGCGATAAGTAAATGCTTTAACCGCACTCTCTTCCAAACTCGCAATCTGCTGAAATATGCCGTTTGAGATGGCTTCTTCAACCGATTGGCCTGTGACTTTCGCAATATGCTTTAGCCATATACATACCATTTCATCAAGTTCTATTTGAAATTGCTTCATGATGCTTCCTCCTTTCCGGGATATGTCCCATAATATCATACAATCATTTCTGGGACAAGTCCCAGAAATATTTCCTCCGAATAGTCTAAAATATCATTGGGATATATCGCAGATTCGGAGGGTTTGAAGCATGACGCTTAAAGAAGCCATAGCGAATAGGATTCATGAATTGTGTGCTAGTAAAGGGCTAAACGCCAACAGCCTTGCCACTGTTTGCGGGGTAGACCCATCTACCGTTTACAGCATACTTGGCGAAAAAAGCAAAAGCCCGGAGGTCGCGTCTATCAAAAAAATTTGTGACGGCCTTGAAATTACATTGGGGCAGTTTTTCAGCACCCCGGAATTTGATACCCTTGAACAAGAGATAAAATAGCTACACGGCGAAGCAGTTTTGCGCTTTGCGCTGAATTGTCTGCAACGCATCATGGACACTGTAATTTCGATTGGTGCGGCTGTAATTTGCCAACTTACTGATATTCAAGAAAAAAGAAAAATTTGACTATCTAAAACTGTGCTGCGAATAAGCATAAGCAATTCGGCTTGCAGCCAAGCAACGTATCGTAGCTATCAAGAACTTGAGCAGTACAATCCTTAATATTGATACTTATAAGACAAGGGGAAGCCATGGCCTTGTCTTTTTACTATTTCAAATAAAAAATTTACAAACCACTTGAGAGCGGCACAATCCCTCCTACTACATTATTCATACAGAAACGCCACCCCTTAGTCTTCGATAGGGCGGCGTCCCGGTATTTTCATTGTAATATTTGTTTATGTGATGCCAAAAACCTTTATTTTACGCATGTTTGCAAGCTTGTCATTATGAACACTCACGCCATACCTCTTGACGCTCAGTTTTGAGCCATAAGGGGATTTTTCTTTGTGCTTGCACGCGACAAGCAGACTGGACAAGGCACGGTATTGCAATATGTATAATCAGGGCTGGGGGTTCGTAAATAACCTGTTTAAGGTTCTCCCGCTTAACGCGGCGCAGTATGTCGGTTTTTTGAACTTTAAAGCATCTTTGTTCAACACCGAGACCTGCTATCTCAGCCTTGTGGACAAAGAAATGATGGCTCTGGTGGTTTCTTCAACCAACGGGTGCGCTTATTGCCTGACCTCCCACGGCGATATCCTGCGCGGGCTTACGGGCAATCCTGGACGCCTCAGCCGACAGGGCGGTGATTTTCTCAAAGTCCTGGCCGGCGATGTCTTTCTTGTCACAGAGCCAACTGCCGCCAGTCGCGTGGATGAAAGGCTCCGAAATGTACTCAGCCAAATTCTTTTCGGAAATGCCGCCGGTTGGGATGAACCTCACGCCGCCAAAAGGCCCGGAAAGCGCTTTCATCGCTGAAAGGCCGCCGTAAACATTGGCGGGGAAGAACTTCACAACCGAAAGCCCAAGTGAAAGCGCGGCCATAATCTCGGTTGGGGTCACACAGCCCGGCGTTACCGCGACTTTGTTCATAAGGCACCATTCGGCCAAAGCATGGTCAAAGCCCGGTGAGACGATGAACCGCGCGCCGGCCTCTATCGCTCGTCTGCCCTGTTCAAGCGTGATTACCGTTCCGGCGCCTACGCACATTTGAGGGACTTTTTCCGCTACCTGTCTTATAGATTCCAATCCCGCGGCAGTGCGCAAAGTAATTTCCATCACGTCAACCCCGACGGCCAAAAGGGCATTGGCCGTCGGTATCGCGTCCTCCACCCGGTCAAGCACAACAACCGGAACAACGCCACAAGACCCGATTCGCTCCAGTACACGCATTTTATTACTCTCCTTTTTGTGTGATGGTCGAACATCCACCGGCCGCCGATGTACAGCCGCTCTTCTCGCATAGTCCAATTGCGGACTGGGTCAAACCAAATCACAAATGGTCCGGCCACGCGAGGCGGCGGGGTCGGTTATCGAATGGCCGCCCCTGATTTCGATGTCAAAGACGTTCAGCCTTTCACAGTCGATGGCAAAGTGGATGCCATCCCCTGCTTTGGGACCGTTATGTGGCAGAACTTTGGCAATCAGATATTCTCGCCCCTCTCTCATCTGCTCAGAGCGTCACACCACTTTTAAAAATAACGAACTCGCGAATCCCGTATTTTTCGCTGTTTGTCTGTACTTGACCGCTTGCGAGGGCGACCACGTATCGGTAAAGCTCCTGGCCAAGCGCTTCTAAATCATGGCCGTCGACCAATCTGCCCGCGTCAAAGTCGATCCAGTTTTTCTTGCGCTGGGCAAGCGGGGTATTGCTCGAAACTTTCACAGTTGGCACAGGTGAGCCGAAAGGCGTCCCCCGCCCGGTTGTGAAGATGACCAGATGTGCTCCGCTCACCGCCAGAGCAGAAACGGCCACCAGATCGTTCCCCGGCGAATTTAGAAGGTTCAGACCCTTTTGGGTAAGCGGGCACCCATAATCTAAAACATCGACAACCGGCGCTGCGCCGCACTTTTGGGTACAGCCCAACGATTTGTCTTCCAGGGTTGTGATCCCGCCGTCTTTGTTCCCGGGTGACGGATTCTCGTAAATCGGCTGGTTGTTCGAAATAAAGTAATCTTTGAAGTTGTTGACCAGCGCCACTGTCTTCAAAAAAGTTGCTTGATCCTTACAGCGGTTCATGAGGATGGTTTCTGCCCCAAACATCTCGGGCACTTCGGTCAGAATTGCCGAACCGCCGCCCGCAATCAGCTTATCGCTCAAAACCCCGGCCAGCGGGTTTGCGGTAACGCCTGAAAGCCCGTCGCTTCCGCCGCATTTAAGCCCCAGGATCAGCTCGCTTGTCGGAACCGGGCTGCGCGTATCTACCGCAGCAAGATCAATCAGCTCCCGTAAGATTTCGGCCGCGTCCCCAATGTCGTCCTCAAGCTCTTGCACATTCAAAAACTTGATTCGCGCTTCATCCACCGGGCCGAGTACTTTGCGCAGGTCTTCGATCCGGTTGTTTTCGCACCCGAGGCCCAACACCAGCACCCCGCCCGCGTTGGGGTGGCGGACCAGGCCGCTCAGCGCTTTTTGTGTGTTTTCAAGGTCACCGCCCAGCTGTGAGCACCCATACGGACGCGGAAAAGCGTAAACACCCTGCACACTGCCTTTTATGAACGCCTGCGCCCTGCCGGCAGCCGCCCCGGCAATCGAGTTGATACAACCCACCGTCGGAACTACCCAGACCTCGTTGCGGATACCAACCTTGCCGTTTTGCCGCACAAAGCCCATAAAGGTATCCGGCTTTACAGGCGGCAGCTTCGGGTTGTTGGGCGTGTATACATAGCGCTCTTTTTCACTCAGGCGGGTTTTGAGGTTGTGGGTATGCACGTGCTCGCCGGGATGAATGTCGGCGGTAGCAATGCCGATCGGGCAGCCATACTTAACCACTTCGCTGCCTCTTTTAATTTCGGCCAGCGCAGCTTTGTGCCCCTGTGCAATGTCGGTCAGAGCAGTCAGGCCGGCGTCGCCCACGCTTACCTGCTCACCTTTTTTAACATCCTTTAGCGCAACGGCGACATTGTCAGCCGGATTAATTTTGAGAAAGCTCATGTCGTCCCCCCGGATTTAGAACCAGCGTTTTGAGTCGTGAATCAGGTTCTTAGCGCCGAACTCTTGCACCCGCGCCCCCCATCAGACTTTCGACCTCTTTTAGAACAGCCATCGATGTGTCGCCCGGGGTGGTCATAGCCAGCGCTCCGTGGCAGACACCGTAGTTGAGCGCGGTGTCGTAATCCTTGCCGGCCATCAGGCCGTAGATCAGCCCGGACGCAAAGGAATCGCCGCCTACCCGATCTAAAATTTCCAGCCCGTCCAGAGACATGCCCTCGTATACATTGCCCTCGGCCCAGCAAATCGCCGACCAATCGTTTATTGTGGCGGTCTTTACTGTGCGCAGGGTTGTGGCGATCACTTTAAAATTTGGGTAAACTTTGGCCGCCGAGTCAATCATTTTTTTATAGCCGCCAATGTTGAGGTCGGTCAGGTTTTCGGTATGGCCCTCCACTTCCAGCCCGAGACAGGCGATGAAGTCCTCCTCGTTGCCGATCATCACATCGACGTATTGCGCGATCTCTTTGTTAACTTCCCGCGCTTTGTCCTGCCCGCCGATGTCCTTCCACAGGGAGGGGCGGTAATTCAGGTCGTAGCTGACAATGGTGCCGTGTTTTTTGGCGGCTTTGCAGGCTTCGAGCGCGACTTGGGCGCTTGTTTCAGAAAGGGCGGCGAAAATTCCGCCTGTGTGCAGCCAGCGCGAACCACAAGCGCCGAAAATATACGCCCAGTCAACATCACCGGGTTTTAACTTGGAGGCCGCTGTATTTGCCCGGTCGTTGATGCCGAGTGCGCCGCGGACTCCAAATCCGCGCTCGGTAAAGTTTATTCCGTTGCGCACATTGCGGCCGATCCCGTCAAAGGGCGCCCACTTGATAAAACGGGTGTCAACCCCGCCCTGAGAGATGAAGTCTTCGATCAGGCAGCCCACGTCGTTGTCTGCCAGGGCAGTCACCACTGCGGTATCAAATTTAAAGCATTTGCGAAGCCCGCGCGCGACGTTGTATTCCCCGCCGCCTTCCCAGGCGGTGAAGGCGCGCGCATTTCTGATCCACCCTTCGCCGGGGTCGAGCCGCAGCATCACTTCGCCCAGAGAAATCTCATCGTACATACAGCCCTCTTTTGGTTTGACGCTTAGCATATGTGATTCCCCCGTTATTTAGGCTGCTTGCCGATGTAGGCAAGGATGCCGCCGTCAACATAAAGGATATGCCCGTTCACAAAGTCAGAGGCTCCGGACGCCAGAAAGACGGCCGGGCCCGCCAGGTCTTCGGGGCTGCCCCACCGGCCGGGGTCTTGGCGAGAATAAAGCTGTCGAACGGGTGCGGTGAGCCGTCCGGCTGCTTTTGGCGGAGCGGCGCGGTCTGGCTGGTCGCGATATAGCCGGGGCCAATACCGTTGCACTGGATGTTGTGCTCGCCGAATTCGCTGGCAATGTTTTTGGTGAGCATTTTAAGCCCGCCTTTCGCCGCGGCGTAAGCCGCAACCGTTTCCCGCCCCAGCTCGCTCATCATCGAGCAAATATTTATGATCTTGCCTGCGCCTTTTTTGACCATCCCCGGCAGCACCGCCCTGGCCATGATAAACGGCCCGATCAGGTCGATGTCAATCACTTCTTTAAACGCGCTGACTTCCATTTCCAGCATGGGGATGCGCTTGATGATTCCCGCGTTGTTGACCGGAATATCCACAGCGCCAAGTTCTTTTTCGATAGCGGCCACCATTCCCTCTACCTGCGCCTGGTCGGTGACATCGCAGACGTAACCCTCGGCGTCAACACCGGCCGCTTTGTACGCGGCCATCCCTTTTTCGACCGACTCTGCCGTGCGTGCGTTGAACGCGACTTTCGCACCCGCGCCCGCAAGCGCACAGGTCATTTCCAGCCCGATTCCGTGTGCCGCGCCGGTAACGAGCGCCACTTTGCCTTTCAGCGAAAACATCTCCATCAAAGCCGCCCCCTTATCTCAAGTCGCTCACTTTTGTCGTGTCCATATCGGTGAACTCTTTGTTCTCGCCGCCCATCGCCCAGATAAAGCTGTAATTGGCCGTGCCTGCGCCGCTGTGAATGCTCCAGCTCGGGCTGATGACCGCTTCCTCATTTTGGACAACAATGTGGCGGGTCTCTTGCGGCTTACCCATCATGTGAAAGACCACGCTGTCGTTTGGAACTTCAAAGTAAGTGTAAATTTCCATCCTGCGCTCGTGTGTGTGGCAGGGCATTGTGTTCCAGACATTGCCGGGTTCAAGGCAGGTCAGCCCCATAAGCAGCTGGCAGGTCTCGAGGACATTCGGGTGGATGAACTGGTAGATCACCCGCTTGTTTGCGGTTTCCAGCGCGCCCATCGGGTTTTTGGCCGCCTGATCGATGGTAAGCAGCTTTGTCCGATACGCCCTGTGTGCCGGCGCACTGACCATATAGAACTTGGCAGGGTTTTGGCTGTCCATGCTTGCGAAAGTGACGTCCTTTGTGCCTTGGGTGATGTACAGGCAGTCTTTGTAATCGAGCGAAAACTTTTCGCCGTCAGCGGTTACGGTACCGGGGCCGCCGATATTGAACATACCCAGCTCACGGCGTTCAAGCATAAACTTTGTGCCGAAACTCTTCCACACATCTATCCCTTTTTTCGAGGGGAACTTCCTCGCCGGCCGGCATACACCCCAAAGTCACCATCCGGTCCACATGGCTGTAAACGGCGGTCACCTCGTTTGGTTTGTACAGGCCGTTTATCAGAAATTCGTCACGCAAGTCCTGGGTGGTGTAGTGTTTGTAGTCGTTGATTCCCGTTGAGTATCGAATATCCATTGTGCGCTTGCCCCCTTCATTCATTGCAGTGTTTATTTATATCAATTTGCGCGGATACCTTTGTTTTCTTAAACAATGTCTCATGCTATTCAGCAAAAACGCAATGCATATAACGATCGGTGCGATAAGTTTAATTTGCGCATGTCTACTTCAAAAAATATTCCCTGTACTCATTTTCGATCTTGTTCGACAACGCTTTCAGGTTTCCGTGCAAGTGATCAAACACATTCGATTTGATTTTCGGCAAATCTTTGCTTTTCAGCGCATTAAATATCTCCACATGTTCAGAGTAAAGCTCTTCATATCTTTGGGTCAGCAGAGTATCTAACAACCGAAAGCGGGCGTAGTAAACCTGACAATCTTGGATAATGTCCCACATCCGCTCGCGGCCGGCCGCCTTGAACAACGCCAAATGAAAAAGCGAATCGACTTCATAAAAAGTTGTGGGGCTCAGCCGGGCGGAATGTATTACCTCGCTCTGTCGGGCCAGGTTCTCTTCGAGTATTTGACATACGCTTTCGGTCAGATCCTGTTTTACAATCGAGCAGTGCATGTCATACTCAAGCACCGCGCGCATATAGATGATGTCTTTAATAAAATTCATATCCAAAAGGGTCACATAGCTGCCTTTTTGGGGGATGATTTCAATGTATTTCTCGCCTTTAAGGCGCAGGAACGCGTTCTTGATCGGGGTTCGCGAAACCCCATATTCGCCGGCCACCGAGTTTTCGCTGATCATTTGACCCGGCTTGAGCTTTAGCGAGATGATGTCTTCCTTAAGCTTATCGTAGATATCCGACCCGACCCAGCCGTTCATCTGATCTTGCAGGCTGCCCATCAGCTAATCCCCTTGCTATTTGAATGCTTGAATTCAAGCTTATAATTCTAAACATAATACTTCCGTTTCACAAAGTCAATGACTTTACTCGAAATTCTAAACAATTAGCAACAACCACAAGAAAGGGAGTAGAAGATCGTGCAAAAGGACGGTTGTCCAGGGTGTGTTGACACAAAGCTGAACGCCCGTATTTTGGTGAATTTTGAGCCTTTCTTCGTTGTCGTTCGTCGGAATACATACAGTATTCCTTCCTCCTCCGCCTTGCAAGCATTGTTTTGCGGGGCGGAATTTGCTTTTTTGAGACTTTTATTCGGGTGGCCTTTGCGGCCAGCTTGTGCGCCTCTTGTTGTTGTTTCTTTTTGGAGAGACCAAAGTCTCTTTTCGGATTGTGCTTGTGGTTGGTTGATCAGGGAGGATAAAAAAACAACCGGGACATTGCAATGCTCCGGTTGCCTGTCTTTATTGCAACAATATACTCCGGCGCGCGCATCCTTTCGCTCCGAATGCATGTCCAGCTAACAGGGTATTCCGTTTAGCTGTTATGCCGGTCAAAGTACCGATACAGAACTTGCGCAGATCGTGAGCAAAAAGCAATTCGCGCCCCCACATAGTGAAAGCGCGGAATGGCTTCGGCGACTGGCCGGTGGCCGAAGTGTTCTTACATAATTCTTTAAAGAACCCGACAACAATAACGTTTTATGGCAGTCGATAAGCCCTGTTACGTCAAAAACCTCGCTATGGAATCCTGGGGGTAGAACTTGAATTCCAAAAAGTGTGTGTCTGCTCAATAATCGTGACAATCATTGAGTCATTAAACCGGCCAAAGCTATCAATCCAATCATTAACTCTAAATATTTGGCTCTTGGCGGAGACGCTTTTCTACCAGCTTGTCAATCTCACGCATTTCTTCGCTTGCAATCGTTTCCAAGTCTTTTCGTATTGGTGCCTCTACAAGTGTACAAAGTTGATGGTAAAAAGATATGAAAACAGGACGCTTCTCAATGGTCTCAACAATCGTACGTTCGCCGTCATTAAAGTATATTTGGAGTTGGCTTTTGTTTTTCACAATGTCATCCAACAAATTCCAGAGTTTTTCGTAGCGAAACATTACGATTTCACCAGCTCGCTTTTCGATTTCAATTGCTTTTAAGTGTCGCATATTAATTACGCTGATAGCTGATGCGATAATGCCCGGGACAGCGGCTATAAGAGCGACAATAATTGTAGTCTCAATGCTCATTTTCAACCTCCTGCAGCAAATATCTTTTACCCTTTAAAATATAGTGTGCGCCACTTGCCAACCTGCATATATTTTAAGAGGTTAGGTGCAGCGGCACCAGTACACACCGCATTATAATCCCAAACGTATATTTTTTGCAAGACAAACCCTGCACAAACCTATGTTCATGCGGGGCTTTTTGGAGCGAGTGTACATAACGACAAACGCATGGCCGCGAACATATAGTATCGCGCCCTCACAACGTGAGAGCGCGACATTGGCTCCGGGGCCATCCCCGGTGGTGGAAGTGTTCTTACAGAACTTTTTGATAAACCCTATAACAATCACGCTTTAAGGCAGCCGATAAGCTATATTACATCAATTCAACGGATAACCCAGAGTTGGGGCCAGGCGGAATACCTAACGCAGTGTCAATGCCGATGTTGTTCCGCAAATCTTTCAGGAGATTTTCCGGATTTACAATTGTGCTGATTTTTCTTTCCGATTCTAGCCTAGGGTTGCTTACTGGTTTAGCGCGGTAAACCCTGACCTCAACGCCACGGTTAATAGCTTTGCGACAAACTCCCCTAATATAAAATCTGTTGAACTCACCTTCTGCCAACGTATCGGCGGCAGTAATAGGCATGGTTACGGTCGTAAAGCCACCCTTTGGTTTTCTGCGTTGATAGGTTGCGTTGAAGTTCCCGCTAAGTGACTGTGAAAAGGTTCTCACATCCCCTTTAACAGCGGCCTCTTTGAGCAATTTCGGATAAGCAGACTTACCGCCTGGGGTTAAGCGGTCACTCAAATACAATTGCCCTGCGTCCAAGTCAAACTGTATTTCGTCAACCATAAGTTGGCGCACATCATCACTCAAGTTATTTAGCATGAAGTTCATAATTTTCTCCTTATAATATTATTGAACATCACAAGAAGAAGTCGTGCCTAATATTTCCATCACCCCTAGTTCAGCTTATTGACCGAAAACACTTGACGTAATATTCTCGCATAGATATAATTACAGTTGAAGGGGAGCATTATCTGTGTACCAGCGTAGTGTTCTCGAAAGCCTATTGAATGCGGACACATTCAAGGGCTTTTTCTTTTGTATTTGTTCACCCTTCAATATATCATAAAGACCCTTTTATGTCAACTAAAATCCACAATACCTTGAGTCAATTGTCTCAAATCAACAACATTTTGTGGTTTTCCGAGAGGAGGCGCTGAAGAAATGCTGTAAGCTCCATTTAACGTTCAGGTGTTGTTACAGCATCTAAGGTCGAAAAACCTTATAACTATCAAATAAAATGCCCTTGAAACTCAAAGTTGAGCTTCAAGGGCATGGTGGAAGTGTTCTTACAGAACTTTTTGAAAAACCCCATAACAATCACGTTTTTAGGGCGTCCGATAAGCTCATTACATCAAAAAAACACGTTTGCGCGCCTGGCAATCCCTTAGTTACCCACAGTATACCACCCGGCAAGAGGCAAGCCAACAGAATAAAAGGCAACCTTGCTATCTGCCTATCGCCGCCCTAGCGCCGCTCTCACCAGCGGCGTTTTTTCGTGTAAAAATTCATTGTAACGAGGAGGTTCGCCATGAAAGCAGTATTTGAATTTACCGCACCGGGAGAGTGCAGAACGTGTCCGCTGTTCCAGTGGGTGGATTATGGAGATGACAGCGAGTATGATGAGCGTCCGTATTGCGTGGGCATGAAAAGTGAAATTGATAAATACACTTGTGTCTACAAATCACGCGCCCCACGTTGCCCGCTTATAATCCATGATGGTCACTCTTGTTCAAATCACCGCAAACCCGCATAAACATAGGATTTTTGCGCCAAGATATCAAAACACCCTCAAAAACAGACCGATACCTTGACATCTTGCCACAAATGCGATAACCATAAGATTTTAGCAGGAACATCAAGGTGTTAATCTTCGGCTGCACTAACATCTTGCCCCGGCAAAGACCATACCCACTGGCCGCCGATTTTCTCCGATTTTATAAGCGCCTCCCGCTTGGCCGCATTTATGGTGCTTTCGCCTATGCCAGCACCTTTAACGATTTTCATAACCTCCACGCTCTGTCTTGGCCCACCCGAAAGCAAAGACAGTATGCTTTCCGTGGCAAGCTCTTTCTTATTCGCAGGAATTTCCTCGGAATCATCCATATCCATCTCCGCGCTGTTTGTAAGCTCAATAACCCCATTCCCAATAATCTCGTAATAAAACGGCTTTGCCCTCTTAGCTAATGTACTTTTGAGGTGTTTCACAGTCACAAAGTCGCTGTCGTCGTTCTCACGGGTCGCGGAAAGAACGCTGCGGGCGGCGTTCACAATGTCAGATGAACCCAAGTGCCGGTCTATCTCCTTGCCGGAAGCGTTCTTTGTTAAATGGCATACAACGACAATAACCGAGTTAGTGACAAAAGCCGTGCGACTTAGTGAGCGCATGAGGTTCCCGACGCTTTGCGCCGTATTCATGTTGTGGGATTTACTGAGAAACGAAGTGAGGGGGTCGACGATAGCCATGCGAATATTCAACGCCTTAATTGTTGCTTCAAGACGCTGACAGTCGTTGTCCAAGCAAAAAGGCTCGTCCACAAAATGAAACCGCTCAAAGTCTGCGCCCATAGCGATTAAGCGGGGATTTATCGTTTCCTCAATATCATCTTCGTTGTTTAAGTACAGGATGTTGCCTGTGTCGGCGGGTTTGCCGCTCACCACAAACGGCATATGCGCCCCTTTGGATAAAAGAGCGGCTATGTTTAAGATGAATGATGACTTGCCAATTCCGCTTTCGCCTTGTAATAATACCAGTTTTTTGTACGGCAGGAATGGCTCCCATAAAAACTGTGGTTCTCTCACCCCGTGCTGGCTGGCCTTTTTTGTGGCGATTATATCCGGCAGTGTGGGTTTCGATTTCTGCATGATTGCTGTCCTCGCTTTGGTATGTGTCAATACATCATTATATCAGAATTTGCCGGGACAGGCAAATTCTGATTTCACATCAGCTCCCATCCGCCATCCCCCGCCCCCACGTGATACCATTGCCACAATTCGCACATTTGCCGCCGCGCATCATCCCATATATAATGGGGTAAAGGGGAGGTGCGCCATATGAAAAAGACCAAATATCAGCTAACAATAGACGAGTGGCGGATGGTAATCCACGGGCTGAATAGACTTAGAAACGATTTGATTAACGAGGGGCGCTACACCGATTTTGTGGACGAAATACTGTTGAAGGTAGTCAACGCGCCCACAAAGAAAGTAAGGATATAGTTTACATAGCAAAAGGCAGCTTGTTCTTATGAATGAGCGGCCTTTTTGCATTTCCGGGGATATTACATAGCCGCTTCTGCCCGCTGGAAGCGGTTCATTTTATTGAGAGGTAGGTGTTCCACAATGAATGACGTTGATAAAATGCTTGTGAAGCAGTTTCTACTCCGGGTTCGTCAAGGGGGCTTTACTATCGTAGAAAATATCCCACATTCAATATCGGGATTGAACATTGATATTTACCGGGGCAAAACAAAAATTTGTACCTTTGATGACCGTCAGTTAGGCGAAAGATGGAAGTTGCGGGTTCACACAGAAGATAGCACCCGTCCTGAAATCAAACAGGACTTTTACAAGCTCTTTTATACGTTCATCCATTTGCGCGATTTGTATGCGATATATGAAGCCGCCACCCCATTGCAGGGCTATGACCATTCATTAGGCTACAGGGCTATCATGCAGCATGATAATTGCGTATTCGCGGTTAAAGGCGGGAACAGGCTGGGGGAAATTGAGTTTGGTACGTTCAAAATCGGAATAAACAGCAACAGCTATGGCAGCAGCAAGACAATACGTGATAACATTTACTTTGATATGGACGCCTACCCGCTGGCAAAACTCGACTTTGTTACCCGCAGCGGCCTGTTGCCGAAAGAACAGCTAATAACCCCGGACAACATCAAATATCTGCGCGGATCGTGCGAGAAAGTAATGGCAAGGGAGGGTAACTTGTTTGATGCAGATACTAAAACAGCGTTAGGGAAAGTGATTACAGACTTAGAAAAGGCAGATGATTCATTTCGCGATGTTGAGTACAAAATATCGGCCATACCCGTCCCTAACGCGCAATATATTGATGCACAAATATTCGGGGCAAAAGGCATCCTTACCGGACAGCAGATAGACCGTGCCACTCTGCCAAAGGGATTATTCGCTTATGATGTTCAATACTCGTCTGATGAAATGAAGCCGGATAAACTGTGGAACAGCGTGATCGGGCGAAGATTCGGCACGGTTATAACAAAGAAGCCATTGGCGATTGGCGAGAAAGGATATACCGGATTAAATGAAAGCGACTTGGCGCTAAACCCCGAAAAACACCCTACGTTAAAGGAATTTCAGTCAAAAAACAGAGCGCAGGAGCGCTAGAACATAGAGCCGCTTGTTCTTATGAATGAGCGGCCTTTTGCATTTCCGGGGCTTTTGCGCTTTACATAGCCGTTTTTAGCGATAGTTAAAGTCGGCTAAATTTGTCTGAAAGGAGAATCCCCGAAATGTCAAATTGTAAAATCACGGCCATGTGCAATCAAAAAGGGGGCGTAACCAAAACGACAACGACGGCGAATCTTGGCGTAGGGCTTGCCATGCAGGGTAAAAAAGTGCTTTTGCTGGATATCGACCCGCAGGCTGACCTAACCACCGCGCTTGGCTGGCCAAATCAAGACGCGCTGCCCATGACCCTATCGGATATCATGGACAAATCTATGCGCGAAGTAGAGTTTGAACACTACGGCGCAATTCTGCGGCATGGTGAGGGTGTGGACTTAATCCCATCCAGCCTTGAATTATCCGGGATAGAAATGAGCCTTGTAACCGCCATGAGCCGGGAATTTACCCTCAAAAGTTACCTTGATTGCATCAAGCACGAGTACGACCACATCATCATCGACTGCCCGCCCTCACTATCCATGCTAACCATCAACGCCCTTGCTGCCGCCGACAGCGTTATTGTCCCGGTACAGGCACAGTATCTACCGGCAAAGGGTATGACGCAGCTAATGAAAACAATCGGCAGGGTGCGCAAACAGATCAACCCGGCGCTAAAGGTGGACGGCGTTTTGCTCACACTGGCCGATATGCGAACCAATCTCGCGCGGTTGACCGCCGACACCTTGCGACAGCAGTATGGGAGTATGCTCAAAATTTACAAGACGCATATTCCAATAGCAGTCAAAGCAGCGGAGATC
Source organism: Oscillospiraceae bacterium (assembly GCA_009784625.1). GTDB lineage: Bacteria > Bacillota > Clostridia > Oscillospirales > Ruminococcaceae > WRAV01. Next base: position 61,364 of record WRBI01000008.1, read on the forward strand.
AGTGCCACGGGGCAGAGTATTTTCGCGTATGACAAAGGCGGCAAGGTTGCACAGGCGTATGCCGATTTTACAAAGGAGGTGATGGCCGATGTCGAAAGAACTAAAGCTAAATCTACCCCATGTCGATGAGCTTTTTACGACACAGGAGCAGCGGGATGACGCCAACCGGGAAAAGGTGCTGGATATTCCCCTATCCGAAGTTGACGCTTTCCCCGACCATCCGTTTCAAGTAAATCATGATGAATCCATGCAAGCAATGGCCGACAGCGTAAAAGCTGTTGGTATACAGACCCCGGCGCTTGTCCGGCAGAAAGAGGGCGGGCGGTATGAGCTTGTAAGCGGACACCGGCGAAAGATGGCCTGTGAACTGGCAGGGCTGGGAACATTGCCGTGCATTGTCAGGGAAATGAGCCGGGATGAATCCATAATTGCTATGGTGGACGCGAATTTGCAGCGCGAAACCATTTTGCCGAGCGAGAAAGCAAAGTCGTATAAAATGCGGCTGGAAGCGATGAATCGGCAAGGGCAAAGGACTGACTTAACTTCATCCCCACTGGGGATGAAGTTGCAAGGAAAGCAGTCGCTAGATGAATTAGGCGAATCAGTTGGCGAGAGCCGTAACCAAATCCACCGCTATATTCGCCTTACAAACCTTACCCCACAACTACTAGATATGGTGGACAATTCGGTTATCCGTGATAAAAACATGCAACAGATCGCACTGCGCCCCGCCGTTGAGCTTTCATACCTTCCCCCGGAACAGCAGCAGGCGCTATTTGAAGCCATCGAGCTTGAGGAATGTACCCCATCCCATGTGCAGGCTATGAAAATGCGAAAGTTTGCGGAGGCCGGTCAGCTTAACGAGGGTGTTATATCGTCTATTCTGCAAGAAGAGAAACCCAACCAAGTTGAGCAGTTCAAGATGCCGCGCGATAAAATCAGCCGGTTTTTCCCGGAGGGTACGCCCCCGCAGAAGATTGAGGACACCATCGTCAAGGCGCTTGAGCAGTTGCGGCAACGAGAGCGAAACCGCGACGCCCGGTAAGCCCATAACAAAAGGCATTAACCCACACAACCAGCCATAGGGCCGGTTTTTTTAGTTTTACCGAAAAATTATCATGCGAGGAGGAATCTCATGTTATGAAGTTAGCCGCCAAAATTATGATCGCAGTCTGCATTTTCTTGTTGACCGGTGTAACGGCTTATGCCGAAACCAGTGTAACAATCGCAGAAATCACCCCTATCTCCGGCAGCGAAACAGCAGCAGATTGGGGTGCGGAGGACGTGGGCAATCACGCCGCCGTCCACATCCGGGATATCCCGGCAAGACACCAGCCAATCGATGTAGAAACAACCACCGAAAACGGCGTGGCAATCATCAAAAAGACATTTGCCGCTACACCGGAGCTTGATCCGCAAACGCTGATAGAAAACTTTGAACAGGACGGCGCTCACTTTACTTTCCGTGAAATCCAACGTATGGAAGCCCCCGGCGAAATATCGGCACGTACAGCCAGCAAGACCGCCGCCATCGTCAGCGATACAGATGATAGGGCCGAGGTTATACAGCTTTTTGCCGATACCATCAATTATGATCAGGACGGGTATTCGGGATGGCTGCGTTTGGATTCCACTTCGCTGGCAATAGAAGCGGAGGACTACGAAACCTACACCTATCCATTCACAAGGACGAGGGATATCCCCGGTCTTTCCCGCAATGACCCGGCGCTCATTGAAAGGGAGTGGGAGGGCATGACGCTTTCCGGCTTATCATTCAGGCAGGGCGCGGATGGGCGGTATACGGCGACAGCCGTTTACCGGGGAATGACAACAGGGCGCCAACCTGTAAGTTTTGTAGCCACAGTGGACTATTACGGCGAAGTGACGAGTACCATGCCCGGTAATATTCTTTACACCATTGTGTACGAGCAGTTGACAGTTGACAATGGACAGTTGACAGTTATGGAATCGCTACGCGATGATTATTTTGAATCGCCCGCTCAACGGACACCACCACTTTCAATTATTTTGGGTGCTGTATTGCTGATCGGGGTGTTTGCTGCCCTGCCGCGCATCGTAAAAAAACTGAGGAAGGGGAAAACGCAGAGCCATGAAACGATCAATCAAACCAAGAGAATTATTCGGGAGGATTAGGGAGAGGGTGCCGTTCCACGTATTCCTTTCCGGCTTTGCACTGGTACTCGCGGTAACTGTTTTTGCAGTGAATCTGTTTACGCAGGACAATACGCCGAGAACAGAACTTGCCACCTTTGGCAGTGAGGTTGATTTTGCGAACCCGGAGATTGTGGCCCATACCGCCGCCGATGGGATTGCTGTCATTGGCGGCACAGCATCCGGCCAGCCTCTTGCCGCGCAACCGGTCAGGCTGACGTCCGACCTCTCTACCATATGGGAGGGTGAAACTTCATCAACGCACGGCGGCTTTACCTTGCCTGTGGCTATGGATGGAGAGAGCATCGGGGTACTCACAATCCCTGACATTGGCTTATCTGTGCGGGTTTATGAAGCTGAAAACGAAATGGAAGCTATGGAAAAAGGGCTTGCCCACTTCCGGCATACTTCGGCTTGGGAGGGCAACACAGGACTCAGCGGCCATAATGTTAATTTTGACGGCTCTCCCGGCTATTTCCTCAACCTCTACAGGCTCAGGCCCGGCGCGGTGATCCGGTACGAAACCGCGCACGGTATGCGGGAGTACGCGGTAGAAACGATTCGGGAGATACCCGAAACAGACTGGTCTATGCTGGGCCGCACGGAAGATAACCGTGTTACTCTTATCACATGTATAACCGGAAAACCTGCTCTGCGCCTTGTGGTTCAGGCGGTGGAGACGTTCAGTTGACAGTTGACAAGTGACAGTTGACAGTGGAGGTATCGCATTGCGATGATCTTTTCACTTGCACATTTGATTTTTCACCCCCATAGGTATATAATGGTAATAGACTTAAATTTACAACGGGGGTAGCCACAATGAAAAGAAGTATTAAAGCATTTATGGCGATCTGTTTGGCGGCTGTGTTCGCTATGTCCGTGACCGCATATGCGGCGGAAACCCCGGCAGCTTCCGGCAACACGAACGCGCTTGCGGGAGTGAATATCACTATCTTGGACACGACAACACCGGCTACCATGTACGGTTTTCAGGGAGATGTAGGCAGATTCACCGCCGCTGATGGCAGGGTTTTGGGAACCATATCCACAAGTGACGCTGATGCTATAATCCGCAGGGTTGTTGTGGCTGATGCCAGAGGGCGCGGACTTCCACCCGGAGAATGGCCGGTGCTGACCGGTTCGGAGTGGAGCCAGTGGTTTGCTGCTGAGTTTAACCGTCTACGTGGTATTGGCGGGAGTGCCGGTCAAAGTGTTAATCCCGGAATCGTTGTTGTCCCCGAGCCAACGGGTCCCGAGCCAGAGGCACCCGCAGGGTTAGGGATAAGGTTTTCACCGGAATGGATGGAGAGGGAGCGCGGTGAGGTTATCCGGCTTGTGAATATTGAGAGGGATCGTGCCGGGTTGCCAAGGCTGGAAGCAAACGACAGCATCATGCAAGCTGCGCAAATCAGGGCGATAGAACTTGCGGCACATTACTCACACGAGCGCCCCGATGGAAGCCGCTGGGTTACTGTCTTTGAGCAGGCAGATGTTTCACAGCGGCCCAGCGGAGAGAATATCCACCGGGCGATGCACTCGGCAGAAAGCGCCATGAATGGATGGATGCGCTCGGAAGGCCATAGAAACAACATCCTGAGAGAACAGGCTACGACAATCGGCGTAGGGTTTTACAGGGATGAAGCCGGAAGACTGTTTTGGGTTCAAGTGTTCGGAAGATAGAGCTAAATAACAGCTAAGAGTGGCGCTGTCCGGCAAGAGGACGGTGCCCTTTTTTTGTTCCACAGGCTTTCCTGACAATGGGAAAGCCTTTTTTTTATGCCAAAAAATCACAAAGGAGCGTGTAATTTGTGCGACAAAACTTGAAGCGAACCATATGTTTTATGCTGGCGTTTATTATGCTGGCCGGTGTTTTCCCGACAACAGCAGCCGCGCTAATCGACCCGCCGCTTACCGGCAGCACCGGTACCGGCTGGGCTGACTTTGGCCCCAACCCCGGCGAAATTATCTTTGAATCCAGTCCGGCGATGCCGCCGCCAAGTTTTAACCCACCGGATGAACCGTTAAGGCCAATTCCACCGCCAAATATCCCGGATTTTGACCTTGGCGAAGATGATAGCATTCCCCCACCGGATGATCTCCCCACAGAGGGTGATGGTGAGGTTGCCGGTGAAGATGAAGCGGAGGAAGATGAGCCTACGGCAACCTATCCACCGGAGGAAGATGTAGAAGAAATAACCCACGAGGAAGAACATCCCGACCTCGGAGATATGCCGCCCGATCTTGCGGCTGCACTTTTGGCATACGCTAAAGCTGTTGATGAAGTAATCGCCAACCGCTCACCAATAGCGCCTGCGGCTATGCCGGGAGATATTGGCGCCATTCAGTTCCAGAATCACAATACTCCCGATCTCCCAATTGATCTAAATTACTTTCCGTTCATAAATTGGGTTAACCGACCGGGCGAAGCCCTTACCCCCTTTTGCGCGGCTTTTGGCCCCGACCCGCGAGAGGGTGTGCCATATGTTGCAAGTGCGCATTCCAACACTCAAATCCTGCGCTTGCTTGTAGCTTTTGAGGAAGGTGTAATCAGCGACCGCCTAGCTATTCAAGTAGCCATTTGGGGAATAGTCCACAACTGGCAAAGCTGGTCTAACTGGGGACCGGCGGCAGCGGCAAGACAAGCCGCGAGTGGCATTGACATTGCCGGATGGCGATTGCTGCGATTTGCGGGACCCGCCGGTGCGCAGCCGCTTTTCGCGGTGGTCGCCCCTGACTCTGACCCCGATGATCCCGATGACCCCGGCCCCGATGACGAAGATAAACAGTTTGAAGTGCGCTGGAGCATTGAATCCCACACTGAAACAACCTTTGTCCGTGAGGCTACCATTGAGATCACAGACGCGCGTGGGCAACTCATGATCCGCAAGCAGAACCAGAACCATGACCCGCTTGACGGTGCGCTCTTTAACATCCGAATAGACTTCTCAGACGGTACGCACCAGCAAATAAACGGCTGGGAAGCATATAACGGTGGGCGGCTGCTGACTTGGAATCACCCGGTAGGCAACCGGGATGCGGCGACAGTCACAGTCACCGAAGTACGCGCACCGCAGCACTATTCCATTGACGCAAACAATACCCGCACAGTGAGCGTGTCGCCATCGTACACCCTTTGGGAGCATGTGACGTATTGGGAAGAAACCGTTACCACCTACACCTATTGGTGGGAGGTAATTCTCATTCAGAACGGTGAGGAATCCACGGTGGACAGGGTGGAATACGATTCCGGGCAGACAATTTCCCGCTCAGCTTGGAACCGCAATACCACTACCGATTCCGTTGTGGGTGATCTCCACCAGTCGGTAACATTCGTCAACGAGCGCATTCGCGGGCAGCTTATTGTCTATAAGCGCTGCGCAGTCACCGGCCAGCTTTTGCAGGGCGCGGAGTTCCGTGTCGAGGGTGTAGATTTAGGAAACGCCGGGACATACAACCAAACCGGTGTGACCGGCCCGGACGGTAGCGCTACCTTCAACGGATTGTTTCCGGGCAGCTACAGGGTAACAGAAGTTCGTGCGCCCAGCACCCACAACACCGACGCCCCACCCCAAACGACCACCATTCAAAGTAACGAAACCGTGCGGCTGACCTTTGAGAACACCCGCCGTCAGGGGCTAAACATCCTCAAGGTTGACCATGAGGGGAACCCCCTGCAAGGCGCTGTCTTTGAGGTGCGCACAGGATCGGGACAGGTATTGGGGAGCTATATTAGCGATCCCAATGGGCTTATCGTTATTCCTTCCCACTACCTGACTACCGGCTATTACGTGGTTGAAGAAATCCAAGCGCCGGACGGATATTTGATCGACACAGAGAACAATCCCCAAAATATCTGGATAGACAACACCCAGCAAAACCAGACCTACTCGCTGGTGTTCCGCAATTTCAGGATGCCCAGCATTGAGATCATCAAGGTTGACGCGGCAACCGGGGAACGCCTTGCGGATGCGGCGTTTCGCATCACAAACACCCGCACAGGACACACATTTGATGTGCGGACAGACCGGGATGGCAGGGCATACTTGCCAAAACTTGATCTGGACACAACCTACTTGGTGGAGGAAACTCAGGCCCCTCCGGGGTTTGTGCGCTCACTCTATAGGCATGAGATTGTGCTGCGCGAAAACAGAACCCACACCATAACCGTGGAGAATCACCGGGAGCCATCTCTGCGCATTGTTAAGCGGGATGCCATTACCGGCCATCTTCTTCCCGGCGCTGTGTTCCGGCTTGCCCCCGAGGGCTCTAACAATCACCGCGAGGTTACTACAAACCAGTGGGGCGAAGTGACCGTAACGGGGCTACAACCCGGCACTTGGATTCTGACCGAAGTGCGCAGCCCGACAGGGTATCTGCTGGATGACACCCCGCGCACCATCATCATAAAAGAGGGCGAGAACAACACAGTTGAGGTGCAAAACTACCGCGCACCATCCATCGAGATCGCCAAGAGGGATACCCACACCGGTAGACCGTTGGCGGGCGCTGTGTTCCGTATCTCATGGAACAATGGCGCGTATTTCAGGGATATAACCACAAACGCCGAGGGCGTTGCCCTCGCGGAGGATTTATCCCCCGGCTGGTTTACCATCATCGAAACCCGCGCACCGACTGGGTATATCCTTGACGATACACCCCGGCAAGTCTACTTGGAACCCGGCGAGCGGCATACAATCACCATTCTCAATGAAGCGATGCCCACGCTGGTTATCTCCAAAGTGTGCAGTGTTACCGGGAATCCACTGCCGCAGGCAAGGTTTAGGGTTGAGCGGATCACCGGTACAGGCACCAGCCTTATCGGTGAGTTTGTCACGAACGAACTTGGCCTCATCATCCTTGAAAAAGTGGAGCCGGGGCGCTTTCGTGTGACCGAGATCGCGCCGCCGCCCGGTTATCTCGTTGACAGAGCAGTGCATGAGGTGACAATAGCCGCAGGGCAGCGGTATGAGCTTCTTGTCACCAATACCCCTCAGGCTCCCATTCTCATCCGCAAAGTAGACCCGCAGGGCAATCCGCTGCTGGGCGCTGAATTTGTGGTTACAACCATGAACGGTGGGCATGTCGCGACCGTACAATCCGCGCATACCGGCTACGCGATTGTCCCAAATGTGCAACCGGGATGGTATATTGTGCAGGAAGTCCGTAGCCCGGATGGGCATATCCTCTCCAACACCCCGCAGAATGTCGAGGTGTTCGCGGGCAGACCGGCAACCGTTACCTTTGTTAATCACCCCTACCCGATTTTACAGATCGTTAAGTTAGATTCTGACGATGGCAGGCCCTTGCTTGGCGCTACCTTTAAAATCACAGAAGCAAATGGGCGGTTTGTTGGGGAGCATACGACCGGGCCGGAGGGGCTGATTACTTTGACCGATTTGCCCCCCGGCGTATACGTGGTGTCTGAAATCCGCGCCGCTGACGGGTATATCCTTGATACAACCCCGCAGACGGTAGAACTTCGCGCAGGGCAAACCGCGCGGCTTGAGTTTCGCAATATAGAAACATTATATTTTGTAGTGTTTCATAGCGTGGCACAATGTCTGTATTTATGCCGTTTTGACGTTTCGGCTGTTACGCCGTGTTGCGTAGTTTTGACGCATATATCATCATGTCATGCGTCAAATATGCGTCAAATTATAGGCGGGGTGTCGAGTATTTCTTCCCCGCCTGTGATTGCCAAACTTACCGCTTGTGTCGCCCTTGCCCTTGCCTCCGCGAAACTCTTTGTGTAGGTGTCGAGCGTCATCCGGCTGGAACTGTGTCCGAGTGCGTCCTGTACCGCCTTGACGTTCGCCCCGCTATCTATGAGGATCGAGGCGAAGCTGTGCCTCATGCTGTGGGCGTGTAGTTTGGGGTCTATGTCCGTCCCCTTTATACAACGCTTCACAATCTTTGTGGGTAGATTGCCGCTCATGTACCCGCCTGTGAGTGATGGAAACACAAGGTTGTTGTCCGTCCACAAACTACCCGCCGCCGCGATCTGCTCCGCTTGCGCTTGCCGATATTGCCGCAGGAAGTGGAGCAAAACACCGTCAATCTTGATTATGCGGTTACTGGACTTTGTTTTCGGAGGTGTTACCCGGTTTTTTGTGTCCACGCTTTTTGATATGTTCACAAGTCCATATTCGCCGACGGCTTCCGCAAGGTGTAGATTTACGTCATTCCACAATAAAGCCCGTAATTCACCTGTCCTTGCGCCTGTGAATAGTTCTGTGATAAGGATAGCCCTCACGCCGATATGCTCAATGTTTGACAGGTTGGCAAGGAATACCCGCGCTTGATCCGGGGTTAGCGCAGGGCGGTCTATGTCGCCTATTTTCGGCATATCCACATTGGCGAGCGGGTTAGAGGTTATTATTTCAGCCTTGACCGCCGCATTGAATATCGTGTTTAACGCCGATTGCGCTCCCTTGACGGTTAAGGGGGCAAGCGCGGCGTTTTCTTGTACCTTTTCAAAAACTGTATCAAACGGTACGCCAAGCCGGTCTGTTATGCGTTCGCCTGTTTTGCGGCGTATGGTGCTACCTTTGACCATCGTTGTTATGTGTGAATGTAAATGGTTGTCTTCACCCATAAACGAGCGGTAACTATGGCCTGTGGCGTGTATTGCCGCCTTTAAGTCATAATCAGCCCGGACGCGATACTTTTCACCATACCCGCCGCTTTTTTGTAGCTCCGTGAAGTGCGTCGCCAACATAGCGGGCTTTAACTCTTTCAGTTTCTTTTGTCCGAGCTTAGGCAACACATACTTGTTAAGCCGGAACTGATTGCCCTCAATCGTGCGCTCCCGTGTGCGGTTGGGGGCAACGGTCTTGAAATACCAGTCGCAAAGCTCCGAAAGCAGCATATTTTCGTCATAGGCGGTTAAGCCTTTACAATTAAGCTCAAACACCCGCGCGTATTCTTGCGCCGCCTTTTTGCCTTGCTTTTCTGTCAAGCCGTGCGGCGGCGTGAACGTGGTGAACTTGCGGACTTGCTTATAATTCCCATCCACGCCCAGCGACACGGTGATGTGGTACGTTTCGCCGCGCTTGCGGAGGCTCGCCATACGATCACACCTCCTTTTTGGTTGTGGAGGCTTTATGCGCGTTAAACAATTCCGCTACTTGAAACCGTGTAAAGGAAATAATTTTATCCCGAAGCGCGTCAAACTCCGAAAACGTCATAAGACCGCTATCGTCCCAAGTTTCCCGCTCCCGTATGAATAAGCGTTGACCGCCGCCGTATTCGGCCTCAATGTCATGCAGTTTTACATCGTACCCAATAGACGCAAGCCAATCATTAAAAACGGATGCCGGGACGGGAGGATCATCAAAAGTGAACAGATCGCCCACCGGACAATCGAGGGCGGCGGCTATTTTTTGCAAATTATTAAGTTTTGGGGTTTGTGTACCCGCTTCATACTTTCGGATAGTCGTTTCAATGAGACCGCTCTTTTCCGCGAGCTGTCTTTGGGTCATTTTGCGTTCTTTGCGTGCGACCTTTATTTTTTCACCTATACTCATGTAAACCACCTCAAACATAAGTATACCATATTAACAGACCGAAATCAATACCTTTTTTTATTTTTTAGACCTTTTTCACTTGACATACCTATTTCGGTATGTTATTATATATTTATAAGACCTGTATAGGTATATGAAGGAGGCAAGCAAAATGAAAGTTGATAGGGAAAAACTAAAACTGGCTATGGCAAGGGCTTGTATGAATACTGCCGACTTGATCGCCGCCACGAAGATGCCGGAACCCACAGTAAAGAACGTCATCACCGGCCGCAGCGTCAGACCCGCCACACTTGGGCATGTTGCAAGGGCATTGAATGTAGACCCAAGCGAGATAATCGAACAGGAGGGGTTGTTATGCAACAGGCAATAGCAAACAAGCCCGAAATGGTGACGATCCGGCAAGCGGCACAGCGCGGCATACTGCCGGAGAGGACATTGCGCCGCCTTGTCGCGCAGAACAAGATACCCGTCCTTCGTTCCGGCAAGACGATGTATCTCAACTTTACGCGCCTGTGTGAACAGCTACAAAAGGGCGAGGGCGAGGTGTGGGAATGAATATAAAAACATTGAAGCGGGGGGGGGGTGTAGGTTTTGAACATGATCGATCACGCGCTGGCATACGCCGCCGGTCTGCCCGTGTTCCCGTGCCACAGCATAACGGCGACCGGCGCGTGTACTTGCGGTAAGAATTGCTGTTATTTTGCGCAAAAAAAGAAGAGCTGGGAGGAAAAAGCAGGCGAGATAAATAGGAAAATGTAAAATAGAATACAAAAAAGCACTCCTAAAGAGCGCGCGTGAAAAGGAGTGTTATTTTGC
>WRBI01000009.1 GCA_009784625.1 Oscillospiraceae bacterium
CTTAAGGGGGATAAGGCACAGGGTGCCGCCCCCCTTAAGCGGCGTTTTGGTTACTTTGGGGCCGGGGCCAAAGTAACCCCGGGGTATGGGGCGGGTAGCGCCCATTCTTATTCCATCGGAGATTCCGATAAAAGCCCTTAAGTCCGAAAGGCAAGGACAACAAAGACACATCCAAGCCCCGCACGGCCAAAGTGAAGTACATTGGAGGTTCCGATAAAAGCCCTTCAAGCCCGAAGGGCAAAGCCATCGAAGACACATCAAAACACATAAGCCGAAAGGCAAAAATCAAGCAGTTGCGCCCATAAGCCCCAATATGCTACAATATAAAGAGCAACTCAAACCGCACCCCACCTCCGAAAGGAGAAAAAGCATGAGCAGCCAAGACGTAACCGAACTAACCGACTTTGCCCAAATAAAAACCGTAACCGAAGCAGTAAAAACAATCCTTTCGCCAAAACAAATCTATCTTTACAACCATAAGCTGGACAACCGCGGCAAATTCACATCTTTTAAGCTGTGCGTAATCGGTGACTTTTCTGACAAGGCAAAGGCCGAGCGTACCCTTTATTGGGAGATCGACAGCGAAATCCCCTTTGATGTAGTTCTCTATACCCCGGGGGAGTGGAAAGACTTAAGCGAGATCACAGCGGCCTTCGCCTCTCACATAAAAGAGACAGGGATGGTGCTGTATGGCTAGGCGGTATCAACAGCCGAAAAGCGACTCCAAGCGATATTACGACTGGCTGGACAGAGCCGGTGAAGACATCACCGCGGCCGGGATGCTCGCACAAAACGACATCTGCTATAACTTGGCTGCTTTTCACTGTCAACAGACGATCGAAAAGGCGCTCAAGGCGTATATTCTGCTCAAGACGGACGCGCTGCCGGACGGACACAACCTGCTCTGGCTTTGTAAGCGGGCCATGCGTTATGATCCAATTTTTGGCGAGTGGATGGATAAAAGTGCCGCTTTGAGCAGATGCTATATCGAGACGCGTTACCCCGCCGACCTGCCCCTTGAGATTGACTACGCCAAAGTGATGGCGTACTATCGCATGGCCAAGGCAATGTACTTATTCATCTGTGCGGAAGTGGACAGCATCTTGGACCAAAACCGGGGCCACCCGGCGCAAAACCCAAACAAAGCGGGAGGTTGATCACAGTGAGCAAATACCTTGTGCGATATTTGATTTTTTTGGCCCCCGCGCTCTTGGCTTCTTATCTTTTAGATGTCCGCCAGGCCGTTGTACAGATTATCCTTTGGTTTTTGGGCTTTGTCTTTTTGATTTGTTGGACGGTCAGCACCGGGATGTTTGCTTACAACAGCCCGCGCGGGGCGCTTGCTTTTATCTTTGGGTACTTTGGGTTGTCTTCGCTGTTGATCAGGGGTTTGCATCAGGCGTCTTTCCGCTCGGCCGGTTATCTGATTTTCGACCATGTGGCCGGTGCAATCACTTATCGGCCGCTGTACATGCTCTATCTGACCCTGGTTGACAGCGGAGTGATGGCCGAGATGTGGGTAGCCGGAATTGTGGCCGGATGCTGTCTGGCCGGCTTTTTGTGCGGCCTTGTTTACCGCCAGATACGGCCCAACCCTTACCGCCCTACTTTTTCGAGTTAACCCAAAAACATGGGCGAGAGAATTCTCCCGCCCATCATTTGTTGTGTTGCTGCGTTAACGGTTCATGGTCAGCGCTGAGCGGAGCAGTATTCCGAAAGCGCGGCCAAATGTCATCCGGTCAATTCCGTCCCCGGCGGTTAGCGGGTAGCTGCCGATCAATGCGCCCTCGACCATTACATCTACCCGGCCCAGCGTCTGCCCGGGATAAACCGGCGCCTCGACGTTTTCAGCCAGGGTGATCACTTGTTCCAGCAGGTCTTGCTGCCCGCGTTCGACCAGGTAACTGCCCGGCGGGTCAAAGACCGGGGTAACCGATTCCGAAACCCCATGCAAGACCGGTACCGGGGTGAGCTCTGCGGCGATGGAGGGCGGGGTGACCGAAGTGAAGTTGGCAAAGCCGAAGTCGAGTAGCCCGCGCGCCGCCGCAAAGCGGGAGTCTGAGTTGGGGGCACCCATCACCACGGCCACCAGCGAGAGGTTATCCCGAGTGGCGGTGGCTGACAGACAGCTGCCCGCCTGCCCGGTTGTTCCGGTTTTGAGTCCGGTTGCGCCCTGATAAAATCGAACCAGGCGGTTGGTGTTGACCAGCTGGGTCTCACCGCCCCGCAATTCATCCATCCAGATAGTTGAGTATTCCTTGATCAAGTCAAACGCGATCAGCTGCCGGGAGGCGATGGCCACATCCCGCGCGGTGGTCATATGACCCTCTTCGTCCAGGCCGGTGACGTTGCGAAAGTGGGTGCCGGTCATCCCCAGCTCGGCGGCGCGGGTGTTCATACGGTCCACAAAGGCCATTTCACTGCCGGCGATGTGCTCGGCCAGCGCAAAGGATGCGTCGTTCGCGCTGGCAATGGTCACCGCCCGCAAAAGCTGATCAACGGTCATCTCTTCCCCCACCCGCAGCCAGATCTGGCTGCCGCCCATGGAGGCCGCGTCCTCGGATGTCGTGACCATATCATCCAGGACGACCGCGCCGCTTGTGACCGCCTCCATGATCAAAAGCAAGGTCATGACCTTTGTGATGGACGCGGGGGCGACTTGTTCGTCGGCATTTTGCTCGAACAGGACCCGGCCTGAGTGCTGGTCGATCAAGATGGCTGAGCGGACAGGCAAATCCTCGCTGAGGACCCCGCTGATCGGTATGGCATCCGGCCACTGTTCGTCGTCGCCCAGGCTTAAGTATACTTCTTGTGTCGGCTGGGGGGTCAGGTCTTCTTTTCCAAAGGCAAGGCCGCTGACCGGCCCGACCGCCAGCGCAAAAGCCAGCAGGCTCGCCGCGATTTTCTTAACCATAACAACACCTCGTCGCAAGAATTGGCTTGACTGTAATAATGTATGCGGCCAAACTGTAAAAGATGCTAAAGCCTGACCGCGGGCGGGCGATAATAACTATGTAGGTATTACAACAGGGAGGGTTTATCTTGCCCATTTATGTAAATGTCATCATCTTTCTTTTGGTCTGTGGGATTGTCAGCTGTCTGATCGCGATGTTTGTGCTCATTTCGCGGGGCGAAAAAAAGCTGAATGTCAGACGGCTGCCGCCCATTGAGGCATGTCCGCTGCTCGGCGAAAAACACATCGAGCTACAAGAAGACTTGAGCGCCATCAGCGAAAAACTGGGTCTGCAAACCTATGTCAAGATCAGTGTGGGCGACTTTGTCGAGGCCAGAGACTTGGGCATCCGGCAGAAATGGCGGGACGCGCTTGCCCAGTACAAGATCGACTTTGCGATCTGTGACCCGCGCACCAATAAAATTTTGCTGGCTGTCTTTCCGGTAGAGCCGGACAAGCCCCCGGAGGCCAGTCAAGAGATCGTCATCAAAGCGCTGGATCAGGTGGAGATCCCCCATCTGCAACTGGGCAACTATAACCGCGGCGGCCTTGAAAAAGCGCTGAAAGAGCGGTTGGGTTCAGCTTTGCCTGAACCGCCGCCCAAGAAGAAAGGCAAATCGCCGCCATCCCAAAACGCCGGTGAGCAGCCGGAGGCCGCCCAACCGGTAGCGCAAGCGGCCGCACCGCCGCCCACACCTGAAGCGGCAACTGCGGAGGGCTAACTCGTGACCAAACCTTTAAACTACCAGCAAGCGGTCGACTTTATCCACTCGATTGCCAGGTTTGGCAGTATGCCCGGGCTTGAGCGGGTTCGCCTGCTTCTTGAGCGGATGGGCAATCCGCAAAAGAGCCTCAAATTCATACATGTGGCCGGGACAAACGGCAAAGGCTCAACCTGTTCTATGATCAGCCAGGCGCTGCGGGAGGCCGGTTACAAGACCGGGCTGTACATCTCGCCCTATGTGCTTGACTTTCGCGAACGGATTCAGATCGACAACCAAATGATTGAACCGGAAGAGTTTGCCTGCTCGGCCACTCTGGTCAAAGGCCACTGGGATGCGCTGAACGCGATCGGTGAAATGCCGTCTGAATTCGAGACACTGGTGGCCGCCGCCTTTGACTACTTTGTCCGCAAACAGGTGGACATCGTCGTCCTCGAAGTGGGGATGGGCGGCCGGCTGGACGCGACCAACATCATTGACCCGCCGCTGGTTTCGGTGATCACCAGCCTTGGGATGGATCACATGGAGTACTTAGGCAACACAATCGACAAGATCGCCTTTGAAAAGTGCGGGATCATCAAACCCGGCGCGATCACGGTCTGTTATCCCGAACAGGAGCCGGAAGCAATGGCAGTCATCGAGCGGCGTTGTCGCGAAGAGGGCAACGAGCTGATTTTGCCCGCCCGCCCGATTGTCAAAGAGATGAATTTTTTCGGCACGCAGATGGTTTATAACGGGCTGTCGCTGAATGTGCCGCTGATCGGCGCACATCAAGTCAAGAACGCGTCGGTGGCGCTGGCCGCCCTCAAAGCTTTGGGGGAGCGGGGATTCCCGGCAAGTGACGGGCAGATTGCGCGCGGCATTGGGCAAGTGTCCTTTCCCGCCCGTCTGGAGGTGCTTGGCCGCGATCCGCTGACTGTGCTGGATGGCGCGCACAACCAGAGCGGGGCGCAGGTGCTGGGCAAAGCGCTTGAGATGCTGCGCGGCAAAAAGATTCACGCGGTGATGGGGATGCTCTCCAACAAAGACGTAGCTGGCGTACTGGCCGAAATTCTGCCACACTGTGAGAGTTTGACCACCCTGCCTGTAGACGGCGCACCAATGAATATGGGGCTTAGCCCTGAGCAGTTGGCCGATATGGCCAGCCCTTACTGCGAGGCGCGGCACATCGCCGGCGATGTGCCGTCAGGCCTCAAAGCGGCATATGCACGCTGTGGCAAAGATGACGTACTGCTGGTTTGTGGCTCACTCTATCTGGCGAGTACACTGCGGCCGCTGATGATCGCGTTGGCAGAGAATAAATAACAAGATGTTGAAAATTATTATGTATCAACATTGAGTTGTTGAAAAATAACACAAAAACAATACAGAGTGTTGACAATTCAAATTTGTCAACACTCTGTTGTTTATTGCGGTCAGGTTTACTTGTCTTTGAGCAGGGTGACCAGCACGGCTTTTTGGGCGTGCAGGCGGTTTTCGGCTTCGTCGATAATCTCGGGATGGGCATCCATGATCTCGGCGGTGATCTCTTCACCGCGGTGAGCGGGCAGGCAGTGGAGGACGATGGCGTCCGGTTTTGCGTGTGTCATCAGGCTGTCGTTGACCTGGAAGCCTGCGAATGCTTTCCGGCGGGCTTCGGCCTGGTCGCCCTGATCCATCGAAGTCCAAACATCGGTGACGACCACGTCGGCGTCTTTTACCCCCGCGTGGATGTCGTCGGTGATTTTGAACGCGGGGTTGTCTTTTGCAAAAGCCATTACGTCCGGGTGCAGCTTGTCGTAGCCCTTGGGCATGGCCATGACCACTTCCATCCCGACTTTGAGGCCGCCGACGGTCAGTGAGTTTGCCATGTTGTGCCCATCGCCGACAAAGCACATTTTCAGGCCGCTGAGTACTTTTTTGTGTTCGCGGATGGTCATCAGGTCGGCGAGCACCTGACAGGGGTGGAAGGAGTCGGTCAACCCGTTGATGACCGGAATACTGCCGTATTTGGCAAGGTCCTCAACGTCGCTCTGCTTGAATGTGCGGATCATAATCCCGTCAATATAGCGGGAGAGGACTTTGGCGGTGTCTTCGATCGGCTCGCCGCGGCCCAGCTGTAAATCGTTGGCCGACAGGAATAGCGGATAGCCGCCCAACTGAACCATCCCCACCTCAAAGCTGACCCGTGTGCGGGTTGAGGATTTGGTAAATATGAGCCCGAGGGTCTTGCCTTTCAGGTGGTGGTGTTCGACCCCGTTTTTGGTCTCGTATTTGAGCTGGTCGGCCATGTTGAGCAGGCCAATGATCTCGTCACCGGTCAAGTCAAGCAGTTTGAGTAAATGTTGCATTGGTAACGCGCCTCCTTGGATTTATTGAAATGTTTTAAACACTTGGGTTAGGATGTCCAGCCCGGCATCCAACTCGGCTTTGGTGATGGTCAGCGGCGGCAAAAACCGCAGGCGGTCTTTGGCGGTGAGCAGCAACAGTCCACGCTCCAGGCAAACCGCGGTAACATCCGAATTTTTGATCCCGTCAGCCAGCGCCGCGCCCAGCATCAGGCCCTTGCCGGATACCTCGGTGATCTCGGGTATGGATTCCAGCTTTTCGCGCAGGTAATCGCCTTTGTGGGTGACTTCGGCTAAGAGCGCGTCGTCTATCATATCCATCACGGCGTTTGCGCCCGCACAGCAGATGGGGTTTGCTCCGAAAGTAGAGCCGTGATCTCCCGGGCCGAGTGTGGCTGCCAGCTTTTCGCCGAACAGAACCGCGCCGATTGGCAATCCGCCGCCCAGCCCTTTGGCCAGTGTGACCAGATCGGGCTTGACCCCGTAGTGTTCGATGCACAGGAACTTGCCGGTTCGCCCGACCCCGGTCTGGATTTCATCCACCATCAGCAGGATATCCCGCTCCGCGCAGAGCGCGGCGACTGCGGCCATATAGTCCGGCTCAACCGGTATTACCCCGCCCTCGCCCTGTATGCACTCAAGCAGGATCGCGCCGACTTTGCCGGTGCACTTTTTGCGCAGGCTGGCGATGTCGTTGATCTCAGCAAAGGCAATCCCGGTCAGGAAAGGCCCGAAGTGTTTGTGGTATTGCGGCTGCCCGGTGGCTGAGAGGGAGGCCATTGTCCGGCCATGGAAAGAGTTTGCGAGGCATAAAATCTCGCTGCGCTCGTTGGGATAGTGGTCACTCATGTACTTGCGGGCGGTTTTGATGGCGCACTCGTTTGCCTCTGTCCCCGAATTGGAGAAGAAGACCCGCGACATACCGGTTCGCGCGCAGAGTTTTTCGGCCAGTTCGATCATAGGCCGGGTGTAGTAAAGGTTGGAGACATGCGCGAGTTTGGCCGCCTGCTCGGTGACCGCGCGCACCCACGCGGGATTGGCGTGCCCGACCGAGACCACCCCGATCCCGGACGAGAAATCGATCAGCTCTTTCCCCTGTGCGTCGGTGAGGGTTGCCCCGACACCTGACTCGATCAGGGTTTGCTGCCGGGCGTAAGTACCCGCGATGTGTGCCGCGTCTTTCCCGCGCAATTGCTCAAAGGTCATGTTATCCCGCCTTTGTGTGATTTTATACTCTGAACATAGTCCCGATGCCCTCGTTGGTCATCAGTTCGATCAGAATCGAGTGTGGGATTCGCCCGTCAATGATAAACGCTTTTTTGACCTCCTGCCGGACAGCCAGCACACAGCTCTCGATTTTGGGGATCATCCCGCCTGAGATGATGCCGTCCCGGATGAGTGCGGGTACATCGCTGATGTTGACTTGGTGGATGAGTGTGCTCTCATCGCTGCGGTCGGTCAAAAGCCCGGCTACGTCGGTCATCAGAATCAATGTCTCGGCTTTGAGCGCACCGGCAACAGCGGCGGCGGCCGTGTCCGCGTTGATGTTGTAGACGTTCCCTTCGCTGTCCCCGCCGACGGTTGAGATGACCGGGATGTAGCCCCCGGCCAGTTGGTCGTGAATGACGGACGCGTTTACCTCGGTGATCTCGCCGACATAACCAAGATCGACGTCGCCCCCCATTTTTTTAGCGGTGATCAGCCCGCCGTCCAGCCCGCAAAGACCGATGGCTTTGCCGCCGTTCCGGGTGAGCAGGCCGACCAAATCTTTGTTGGTTTTGCCCGCCAGCACCATCTGCACGACTTTGGCGGTTTCTTCATCGGTGTAGCGCAGGCCGTTTACGAATCTGCTTTCCATATTCATCTGGCCGAGTGTGGCGCTTATTTCAGGGCCGCCGCCATGTACCAGAACGACTTTGATTCCAATCAGTGAGAGCAGCACAACGTCGCTCATCACAGCCTGTTTAAGCTCGTCGCTCTGCATGGCGTTTCCGCCGTATTTGATGACCACAACTTTGCCGAAATACTTTTGGATGTAAGGCAACGCCTGAATCAGAACATTTGCTACCGTTTTGTTGTCGATGTCTATCATGTGCGATAATCTCCGTTAATCTTTACATAGTCGTAGCTCAGGTCACAGCCCCAGGCCACCGCGCCGCCATCCGCCTGATTTAGCTCAACCTGAATTTCAATTTCTTCGCAGGCGAGAACTTTCGCCGCCTCGTCCTCCGAGAAAGGTAGCCCCCCGCCATTTTGGTAAACGGTGACCTCCCCGCCCTGTGAAACCAGTGTGACTTTAGTCCCGGCCGGGTCGAAGTCGGCGCTCGCATAGCCCATAGCGCAGAGAATCCGGCCCCAGTTGGCGTCCTCGCCAAACATCGCGCACTTGACCAGATTAGAGCAGATGATCGACTTGGCAAGTACACCTGCGGTTTTGTCGTCGACAGCGCCGGTCACAATGCACTCAAGCAGTTTGGTCGCGCCCTCGCCGTCCCGGGCCATAATCCGCGCGAGATAGATACAGACGTGTGTGAGCGCTTTTACAAAGAGATCGTAATCTTCGCCGTGACCGGTGATCTCGTCATTGCCGGCCAAACCGTTTGCCAAAATCGCGCACATGTCGTTGGTCGAGGTGTCGCCGTCTACACTGACCATGTTAAATGTTTTTGGGACGACCATCCCCAGCGCTTCTTTGAGCATGTCGGATGAGACGGCTGTGTCTGTGGTCAAAAAGGCGAGCATAGTGGCCATGTTCGGGTGAATCATCCCCGAGCCTTTTGAGATTCCGCCCAGTGTACAAACTTTGCCGTTTAGCTCGAAAGATACGGCCACTTCTTTTTCCCGCAGGTCGGTGGTCATGATGGCTCTGGCCGCTGCCTTACTGCCGGCCGGCTGTGCGCTGATCCCCTTGACCAGTTCGGTCATCGCGCCCTCAATGAGTGAGACATTCAGCGGCTGGCCGATCACTCCGGTGGATGCGACAATCACATCCACCGGGCTTAAGTTCAGCGCATTGCCGGTCAGGTCACACATTCGCTCGGCCACCTGTACCCCGTCGGCATTGCAGGCGTTGGCGTTCCCGCTGTTGCAGATGATGGCCTGTGCCGCGCCGTCTTCCAGATTGCCTTGTGTAACCTGAATGGGTGCGGCCTGTACTTTGTTGGTGGTATAGCTGGCCGCCGCCGTACAGGGTACTTTGCTGTAAATCAGAGCCAGGTCACTCTTGTCCGTGCGTTTTGCCAGTCCACAGTGGACGCCCCCAGCCAGAAACCCGCCGGCCGCGCAAACGCCGCCCTCAACCTGTTTGATTGACATATGATGAACTCCCTTCAATCACGAATGTTACGATAGGTTCTTTTCCCCACCCTATTGTAACACAAGTCCGGTGTCTTCGGGAAGACCAAAAGAGATATTCATGCACTGAATCGCGCCGCCTGACGCACCTTTTCCCAAATTATCGAACCGGGCGGCCAGAATGGCCCGCTCGCGGTTCCCGCAGACGAATATTTCCAGATCATCCCGGCCGGCCAGTGCCTGCGCATCCAGCATGGTTTCAGGCAGGGATTCCTCTGCCTGCCAGCCGCGGACTTTGACCAGCTTTTGCCCGGCATAATAATCAGAGAAGAATTGGTGGAGTTCTTGCGCGCTGAGCGGTTTTTGCAACAGTCGCAGGTGAATGGGAACAGTGACCACCATCCCGGCGTAAAAGTCGGCGATGATCGGATTGAAAGCCGGCGGGTGGGCAAGCCCGGATATCTTTTGCATTTCGGGTAAGTGTTTGTGGTTTTGTGTGAGCGCGTATTGGCGGGGGATGGCGTATTCCACCGGCCGGTCAGATTGACCATACGCGGCAATCACCGCTTTGCCCGCCCCGCTGAAACCGGTGATCGAGTGAGCGGTAAAAGGGTAGTCGGGCGGCGCGATTCCCGCCGCAGCCAGCGGCGCAGCCAGCAAGTTAAACCCGGTAGCGTGACAGCCGGGTACACAGATGCGGTTTGCCGCCGCAATCTGCTCCCGCCGGGCGGTTGAAAGCTCGGGCAGGCCGTAAGTCCAATCATCGAGTACTCGGTGGGCGGTGGATGCGTCTATGATCTTTACGTTCGGGCTGGTGATTCCGGAAACAGCGGCCTTTGCGGCTGCATCAGGCAGGCAGAGAAAGACAAGGTCGGCGGCATTCGAAATTTTAGCCTTGGCCGCCTCGTCTTTGCGCAGAGCCGGGTCAATCGAAAGGAGCGTCACGTCAGTCCGGCCGCTCAGCCGCTCGGCCAGCCGCAGCCCGGTCGTTCCCTCGCCCCCGTCAATAAATACGCGAATCGGCATGGTCAATCCGTCCTTATAATCATGTTTTAATTTGACGCAAATCGCGCCCGAATTAATATTTATACCTTATTATTGTTATTATTATACACAAACATCTGGGGAATTTCAAGTATGTGGCGTATATATATTCTGTGTTTAGTAATTTTGTACACAACTACAAGATCACAGCAACTGTCCACTGTAAATTGTCAACTGCTAACTGCCGCCCCAATACTTGCGATCCAGACTGCGCATCTGAATGGCCTGGGCGATGTGGCTTGTCCCGATTAAACCGGCGCCGTCCAGGTCGGCAACTGTCCGCGCGACCTTTAAGATGCGACCGTACCCGCGCGCGCTCAAGCCCATCCGGTCAAAAGCGGCGGCCAGCATTTTTTCGGCCGCGCTCTCCATCCCGCAAGCTTCATCAAGCAGGGCGGGCGGTATGTATGCGTTGCAGCTGACGCCGTTCGGTGCGTTTTTAAAGCGGTCGTGCTGAATTTTTCTGGCGGTGCAGACCCGCGCGCGAACATCGGCTGAACTCTCCTCTTTTTGGGTGGCGGTCAGTTGCTGATATTCGACCGGCAAAACTTCCATATGGATATCAATCCGGTCGAGCATAGGGCCGGATACCCGCCCAAGGTATCGGCTGATCGCGCTCTGTGCGCAGTTGCAGGGCTTGGTCGGGTGGCCGAACAGGCCGCAGGGGCAGGGGTTCATGGCGGCGACCAGCATGGTTCGGCTGGGGTAACTCAGCCGCTGGCGCACCCGCGAGATGGTGACTATTCCGTCCTCAAGGGGCTGGCGCAGAACTTCGATGGCGTGCTTGTGGAACTGCGGCAGTTCGTCCAGAAAGAGTACCCCGGCGTGGGCGAGCGAGATATCCCCCGGCCGGGCGTGGGGGCCGCCCCCGATCAGCGAAGCCGGCGAAACGGTGTGGTGGGGGGATCGAAAAGGCCGGTCTTCGATCAGTGCGATATCGGGCGGCAGCATCCCGGCGACCGAGTGGATTTTTGTGACCTCGATCGACTCTTCTAAAGTCATGGGCGGCAGGATGGAGGGCAGCCGCTTGGCCAACATACTCTTTCCGGTGCCGGGCGGGCCGATCAGCAGCATGTTGTGCCCGCCGGCCGCTGCGACTTCCAGTGCGCGTTTGGCTTCGGCCTGTCCCTTGACGTCGGCAAGGTCGGGGAGGTAACCCTGCGCGGATTTGCTCCCGGTGCTCAGACTCTGTGCCGGGGACAGCGGCGTCCCGTTTTTGAAGTAGTCGACGACATCCCGCACGTGTTCGGCGCAGAGTACTTCGACCCCGGCGGCCACCGAAGCCTCTGCCGCGTTCCGGGCGGGGATGATTACCCGGTTATAACCCAGCTTGCCCGCATCCAGTACCATGGGCAAAACACCCGGCACTCCGCGAAGCTCACCGGACAGCCCAACTTCGCCGATCACTGCGGTGCCGGTAAAGTCGAGGGATTCATACCCGCAGGCTACCAGCAAACCGAGCAGGATGGGCAAATCGTAGACCGAGCCTTGCTTTTTGGTGTCGGCCGGGGCCAGGTTGGCCACCAGTTTTGACATCGGCGCGGGATAACCCATATTTTGGATGGCCGAGCGCACCCGCTCTTTGGACTCTTTGACCGCCGCATCAGGCAGGCCGACAATGTCAAACCCCGGCATGGCCCGCCGGGAGTCGACCTCAACCGAGACAAGGTAAGGCGTGATCCCGCTTAAACCAAAGCTGGCAAGTGAGCTGAACATGACCGATTCCCCCCGCATTTGAATGATCGCAATCTGGCGACATTTTTCGACACAATCTATTATACAGGTTAATTTTGGCAATGGCAACGATGATCTGGCAGATTCCCCTTGACAATTGGGGATTTAGCGGGTAGAGTTTGATAGGGTAAAGGAGTGATCACATGACAAACGAGCATATATTATATAAATTATGGCTGAAAAAAACGGCAGCCGACGCACAGGCGCAAAAAGATCTAAAAGGCATTGCGGGGAATGAAGCTGAAATCGGCGACCGGTTTTATCGAGAGCTGAGTTTTGGGACAGCCGGCCTGCGAGGGATTATGGGGATGGGCATCAACCGGATGAACCGCTACACGGTTGGCCGCGCTACCCAGGGTTTTGCCAAATATCTGCACAGCAAAAAAACTGAAAACCCGTCGGTGGCCATCGCTTATGACAGCCGTCTCAATTCAAAGGAGTTTGCCCGCTACGCCGCCGGGGTGCTGGCCGCGAACGGCGTAAAAGCACTGATCTACAAAGAATTGATGCCGACCCCCGCACTCTCTTACGCCATCCGGGAGCTGGGCTGTGACGGTGGAATCAACATCACGGCCAGCCACAACCCGGCCGCTTACAACGGCTACAAAGCCTACGACGCTTCCGGCTGTCAGATCGGCCCTGAGATCGCCGACGTAGTGCAAAAATCCATCCTTGAGACCGACCTGTTCTCCGGCGTTGAGACGATGGATTTCGATGCGGCTCTTGAAAAAGGGCTGGTGGAATTTATCCCGCAAAGCTTTGTCGAGCGGTATCTCGACCGAGTCTGCGCCGAAGCGCTACAGCCCGAGATCTGCAAAGAGGCGGGGCTAAAACTGATTTACACCCCCCTGAACGGCGCGGGGATGAACTGCGTGAGTGCCATCTTTGCCCGTTTAGGAATCAAGGATGTCCACAATGTACCCGAGCAGGTCGCGCCGGACGGGAACTTCCCGACCTGCCCGTACCCCAACCCCGAGATCAAAGAAGCGCTCAGCCTTGGCCTCAAGCTGGCCGCCGAGAAAAAAGCGGATATCCTGATCGCCACCGACCCCGACGCTGACCGGGTGGGCGCGGCCGTTCCGGATGGCGAAGGCGGCTACCGGATATTCACCGGCAACGAGGTCGGAATCCTGTTGCTCGACTATATCTGTAAGACCCGCAAAAAGCTGGGAAAAATGCCGGATAAACCGGTTGCGGTGCGCTCGCTGGTCTCTTCCCGGATGGCCGACGCGGTCGCGGCGCACTACGGGGTCGAGATGGTCAAGGTGCTGACCGGTTTCCGGTTTATTGGCGGGGTGATTGCCGGGCTGGAAGAAACCGGCCGGGCCGACAGCTTTATCTTCGGCTTTGAGGAGAGCTGCGGTTATTTGACCGGCGGTTTTGTGCGGGATAAAGACGCGGTCAACGCCGTTTTGATGCTGACCGAGATGGCCGCCGCTTACAAGCTGGCAGGCAAAACTCTGGTTGATGCACTAGAAGAGCTATACACACAGTTTGGTGTATGGAGCAGCGAAGTGGACAACTTCGCCTATGAGGGCGAGAGCGGAATGAAAGCGATGGCCGGGATTATGGAGGGCCTGCGCAAACAACCTCCGGTTGAGATTGCCGGTGACGCGGTCGGCGAAACGCTTGATTATAAGCAGGGTGCGCGATATGCCGGCGATGGCTGGTCGCCGGTCGATCTCCCCAAAACCGACATGGTTGAGCTAAAGCTTAAAAACGGCAACTCGATCATCATCCGACCATCCGGCACCGAGCCTAAGATTAAAATTTATTACGTGGTTACCGGAAAAGGTCATCAAAGCGTTGCACAAAAAAACAGGGACTACAGAGCCGCCTGCGCAAAGATTGTGGGCAGATAAAGCACGGTCTATTGACAAACATTCGCAACTGTGCTATCATCATTCACATAAATTCAGAGAGAGACTCCGTCCAGTCGGAAACCTTGTCAGAGAGCCGGTCGCCGTGGCTGAAAGCGCCGGTCAGGGGAGTAGTGGAACGGGCAACACTCTTTCGGTGATTCTAAAACTGTCCGTGTGCACAAATACAGTCGCCGCGGACAAATATTAAAGTTGGGCGCTAAGCGTCAATGTGGGTGGCACCGCGGGAGATTTCTCGTCCCTCAAAAGCAGCAATGTTTTTGAGGGATTTCTATTTTGTCTGGAGGTTTTGGGAATGAATAAGTACAGAACACACAACTGTGGAGAACTCGACAAAGGCAGCGTCGGTCAGCGGGTTAGGCTGGCCGGTTGGGTTGACACAATCCGCGACCACGGCGGGGTGGTTTTTTTGGACCTGCGCGACCATTACGGGATGACCCAGGTTGTGGTCAACGACGAGAACCTGATTAAAGGCATTGGCCGCGAGTTTGTGGTCAGCGCCGAGGGCGTTTTGCAAGAGCGGGCGGCCGACACGGTCAACCCGAAACTGACAACCGGCGAAGTCGAATTAAAAGTTGAGAGTGTCGAAATTTTAGGCGAATCTCACCGCCAGCTCCCTTTCGAAATCGCGCACTCGACACAAACCCGCGAGGATGTTCGACTCAAATACCGATTCCTCGATTTGCGCAATCCGGAGCTTCACCAAAATATCGTAATGCGCTCGAAAATCACCAATTATCTGCGCGCAAAAATGGAGGAACTCGGCTTCTTGGAGTTCCACACGCCGATCTTGACATCCTCTTCACCGGAGGGCGCGCGGGACTATCTTGTTCCCAGCCGCAAGCATCACGGCATGTTCTACGCACTGCCCCAAGCGCCCCAGCAGTTTAAACAGCTTTTGATGGTTTCCGGATTTGACCGGTATTTCCAGATCGCGCCTTGTTTCCGGGATGAGGATGCCCGGGCCGACCGCTCGCCCGGTGAGTTTTACCAGTTGGATTTTGAGATGGCGTTTGCCACGCAGGAAGATGTTTTCGCGGTGGCCGAAAAAGTAATGTGCGACACATTTTCGCACTTTTCCGACAAAAAAGTCAGCCCCGCGCCGTTTAAGCGGATACCGTTTGCCGAGGCTATGTTAAAGTATGGGACAGACAAACCGGATTTACGAAATCCGCTGTTAATTGAGGATTTAACCCAGTTCTTTTCGGGGGTGGGTTTTGCGCCATTTAGGGGTAAACCTGTGCGCGGAATTGTTGCGCCGGGCTGCGCGAAATCCTCCAAGTCATTCTTCGAAAAAATGCTTGCGTTCGCTACCGAAATAGGGATGAAAGGGCTGGGTTACATCTCCGTTTTAGAAGGGATGGAGCTCAAGGGTCCGATTGTAAAATTCCTTTCTGCACAGCAGCAAAAAGAGTTAATTGACTCACTTTCGCTCAAAGAATATGACACACTATTCTTTATCTGTGATTTGCCGAAACTGGTGGATAAACTGTCTGGTCAAATACGCGCAGAACTCGGAAAAAGATTGGATTTAATCGCGACAGACTCGTTTGAATTTTGTTATATCACCGACTTTCCGATGTTTGAGGCAGATGAAGAAACCGGTGCGGTTGCGTTCACGCACAACCCGTTCTCAATGCCGCAGGGAGAAATGCAGGCACTCGAAAGCATGGACCCGCTTGAAATCAAAGCATATCAATATGATATTGTGTGTAACGGGGTCGAACTCTCGTCGGGTGCAGTTCGCAATCATCGACCTGATGTGATGATCAAAGCGTTCGAAATCGCGGGTTATTCAAAAGAAGTAATTGAGAGCAAATTTTCGGCACTTTTTAATGCCTTCCACTACGGCGCTCCGCCTCATGCAGGTATGGCGCCCGGGCTTGATCGCATAGTTATGCTGCTCACCGGAGAAGAGAGTATTCGCGAAGTCGTCGCGTTCCCAATGAACAGCAATGCGCAAGATTTATTATTGGGTGCGCCGTCTTCTGTCACAGAGCAGCAGCTTCGCGATGTTCACATTAAAATCAGGTAAGTGATGACAGAAACACACGATTGATAGGAGGTCATGAGCTTGTTGGAAATCAGTAAATATGAATCTTTGACAAAACTTAATTTGACTGAAATTGAGCGCACACAGATCGAAAAAATCGCAAATAAATTGATTGTAAGTTTTGAAGATTTACGCGAAATTGATACGAAGAATGTTGAACCACTGGTCAGTGTTTTGGTTTTGCAAAACGTTCTCAGAGAAGATATAAATGTGAAGTCGATATCACGTGAAGAACTTTTGTCTAATGCCCCCGAACAATACGGCGGGTACTTCCAAGTCCCGAAAACTTTGGATTAGGAGGATATGTATGGAGCGTTTTGTGAGAAGTGAATCGGCTGGAAAAAAAGATGCAGTTGCGCTTGAACAATGCATCATGGAAAAAGGAAAACCGGCAACTTCGGGTTCGAAGATGCTGAATAATTTTACTGCACCATTCGACGCTGAAGTTGTATCCAGATTGAATGCAACTGACACATCGATTGCTGGAAGAGTGGAAATGCGCGAGTTTGCAGTTGGAGGGAGTTTTTTCGACACGCAATTTGGATCGCCCGCAATTGAGGCTTTACTTGCCGGTGATGCTGGTTTTGCGTTGTGCAGTGATGTTTTCGGCGAGATACGAAGCAAAGCGCCGATGGCTGGGCTGGCATATATTCACCCCACTTATGGCTCAGTTTCGCGATATGGATTGATTCCGCTTGCCGCGTCAATGGATCAGATTGGCGTGCTCTGTAAGGGCTTGGAAGCTGGCTTTCAGCTGCTCTCAAAGATTGCTGGAAGTGACCTGAAAGACGGCGCAATGTTGTCCGAAAAAGAGTATGAATATACAAAAATCAATCGTCGGCTGAGAATAGGAATTCCGACAAAAATAGTTGCGCTTGCAAGCGAAGCTGACCAAACTGCAATCAAAAGTTTTTGTGCAAATTTTGAAACAGAAAATATTGACTTAACGCATTTTGAGATCGCCAAGCAAGTGATGACAATTCTTGCTTTCGCGGAGGCTAGTAACAATATAAGCCGTTATGATGGAATCAAATTTGGTTATCGTGCAAATGAATACAAAAACTTGGAGGAATTATACGTGAGAAGCCGCAGTGAGGGCTTCGGATTACCAGCGAAATTGGCGGCAATTATGGGAACTTATGTGCTTTCAAGAGATCAGTACGAATCTTATTATGAAAAAGCGATGAAGGTTCGCAGACTCATTAAAAACTCTTTTGAATTTGATAAATATGACCTCATCGTGTTGCCTTTATCAATCAGCGATGATGCTTATGAAAATCTCTCATTATATGCTTTATCTCCGCTTGCCGGATTGCCTTCGGTCTCATTTCAATATGAAGGTCAAGGAATACAGTTGATCGCAAATTCTAAAGATGAAAATGCGCTAATAACTGCTTGGGAGGTGGCGCAAGCATGAAGTACGAAATTGTAATGGGACTTGAGGTTCATGTTGAACTTTCAACTCAATCGAAATTATTTTGCGGATGCTCGGCGAAGTTTGGCGCGGATGCAAATGATAATGTGTGCCCGGCTTGTGCTGGAATGCCTGGAATGCCAGCCGTGACCAATCAAAAAGCTGTCGATTTGGGGATTGATGCGGCAATTGTCACAAACAGCCAGATCACGCGAACGATGACATTTGATAAGAAAAATTACTTTTATCCCGACCTGCCGACCAGTTATCAGATTACACAATGGTTTGCGCCGATTTGTCGCAATGGTTGGGTAGAAATTGAAACGGAGCGCGGGAAAAAGAAGATCACTTTAAAACAAATTCACATCGAAGAAGACGCGGGAAAAATGGTTCATGACGCCAGGAGCGGAACATCGATGTTAGATTTCAATAGGACCTCGGTTCCATTGATTGAAATTGTCAGTAATCCGGACTTTCGTGATGCTGAAGAAGTAATCGACTACCTTGAAAAGCTGCGCGCTTTACTCAGTTTCGCGGGCGTTTCTGATTGTAAAATGCAGGAAGGTTCGATGCGATGTGATGTGAACATTTCAGTTCGCCCAGCCGGCTCAGAAAAACTGGGTGTGCGAACCGAAATGAAGAATATGAACTCGCTTAAAGCAATCACGGCTGCGATCGCTTTTGAGGCAAACCGGCATATTGACGCGATTGAAACCGGCAGCGAAGTGCTCATTCAGGAGACTCGCGGCTGGGATGATGATAAAGGCATCACTTTCTCGATGCGCGAAAAAGAAGATGCAACCGACTATCGCTATTTCCCAAATCCGGAACTGATGCCGATTGTGATTAGCGACGAGTGGATCGAGCGGGTGCGGTCAAGTTTACCTGAGACTTCGCAAGACAAATTTGTGCGAATGACACAGACTTTAGGTTTACCGGAATACGACTCAAGTATCATCACCCGAAGCAAGGCGCTCGCCGATATTTTTGACCAGACAATGGCTCATTTCGATAAACCGAAAGAAGTTGTGAACTGGATAATTGTCGAACTTTTAGGGATCGCAAAAGGCGATAACAAAGGTGAAGATGATATCAGGATTGACTGCAGAAAGTTCGCGGACCTCATCCGGCTGGTTGATGAAAAAGCGATCAATCGCAATGTCGGAAAGAAACTGTTAATTAAGGTTCTTGAAGAGGATGTCGATCCTGAAAATTATGTGAAAGAGCACGGCTTGGGGATGCTCACCGATACTTCGCTGATCGACAAAGCCGTAAGCGAAGTATTGGCTGAAAATCCCAAATCGGTCGCAGAATTTAAAGAAGGAAAACTAAAAGTCGTCGGGTTTTTGATGGGACAGATCATGAAGAAAATGGGCGGCAAAGCAGACCCGGAAGCAGTCAAAAGTATTCTGCAAAGCCAGCTGGATCAGCTTTAAACACATGAATAATGGCGGCAATCGTAGCTCCAACGATTGCCGCCATTTGCGTTATTCAGATGCCCATCGCATCCTTGATTTTTCCCATGAAGCCTTTGCGTTTCTCGTAGTTTTTCTCACCAACCATCCCGTCGAACGTCTTAAGCGCTTCTTTTTGTTTTGCACTCAAACCGCGCGGGACTTCCAAAAGTACGCGAACGTATTGCTCGCCGCGACCGCGGCCGTTGACGTAAGGCACACCTTTGTTGCGGAGCCGGAAAGTCGTGCCTGGTTGTGTCCCCTCGGGGATGTTGTAGCTGACTTTTCCGTCCACAGTGGGGACTGTGATCTCATCGCCCAGCGTCGCCTGCGCGAATGTGATCGGAATCTCGCACCAGATATCAAATCCGTCCCGTTCGAAAATCGGGTCAGGGCGCACACTCACCCGCACCAGGCAATCGCCGGCTGGGCCGTTGTTGAGGCCGTGATCGCCTTCACCGCGCAGGACAAAACTTTGGCCGTCGTCAATCCCGGCGGGAACGTTCACCTCAATGCTGCGTGTGGCGCGTACCCGGCCTTTTCCGACGCAAGTTTTGCAGGGGCTGGTGACGACCGTGCCCTTTCCGCCGCAGCGCTGACAGGCTTTTGAGCTTTGCATAACCCCAAACGGCGTGCGGGAGGTGACTTTGACCTGCCCGGTTCCCGCGCACTCGGCGCAGGTTTCGGGGGATGTGCCGGCCGCTGCACCCGACCCGCCGCACTCTTTGCAGTTTTGCAAGCTGGTCACGCTGATCGTTTTTTTAGCGCCTTTGACCGCTTCCATAAAGTCGAGCGGCATTTGTATCTGCACATCGCTGCCCTTGATCGGGGCTTTGGGGTTGCGGGCACGGCCGCCTCCGCCGAATCCACCGCCAAAAAAGTTGTCGAAAATATCGCCCAGGTCTTCAAAACCAAACCCGCCGCTGTATCCGCTAAAACCACCGCCCGGCCCGCCGCCGTAAGAGGGGTCGACCCCGGCGTGGCCAAACTGGTCATACTTCTGCCGTTTCCCCGAGTCGGATAAGACCTCATAGGCCTCGCCGACTTCTTTAAATTTGACTTCCATCTCTTTGTTGTCCGGGTTCAGGTCGGGGTGGTACTGTTTGGCCAGCTTTCGGTAAGCCTTTTTGATCTCATCTTCCCCCGATGTTTTCGAGACACCCAATACCTCATAATAATCCCGTTTGTCAGGCAATTGTTACCACCTCATTCGCAATGAACAAGTTACAATTAACAATTAACAATGACGGATTCGCTTTGCGAGTATTATATAAATATAATCGCGAAGCGATACCATCATTGTTAATTGTACATTGTACATTGTTAATTGGCTATTTGTCTTCTTTCACTTCGGTGTAGTCGGCGTCGACATAGCCATCGTCACCGGCGCCATTCGGGTTGTAATTTTCCGCGCCCATATCCGGGATAGGCCCGCCCTCCGGCTGTGCCGCCTGATACAGCTTGGACGAAACCTCGTACAGCGCTTTTTGCAGCTCTTCCTGTTTTGCCTTTATCGCATCCATATCACTGCCGGTCAAAACTTGTTTGAGCGCGTCTTTCTTTTCGTTTAATGTGGCTTTGTCCTCGTCGGTGACCTTTTCGCCGCTCTCGCTGATCAGCTTTTCAGTCTGGAAGATCGCGCCGTCGGCATTGTTGCGCACGTCCGCTTCTTCCCGGCGGATTTTGTCCTCGGCGGCGAACTGCTCAGCCTCGCGGATTGCTTTGTCGATGTCGTCTTTGCTCATGTTGGTTGAGCTGGTGATGGTGATGTGCTGCTCTTTGCCGGTGCCAAGGTCTTTGGCCGAAACATTTACGATGCCGTTTGCGTCGATGTCAAAAGTAACTTCGATCTGAGGTGTACCGCGCGGCGCGGGCGGGATGTTGTCCAGATGGAAGCGGCCCAAAGTCTTGTTGCCGCTGGCCATTTCGCGCTCGCCTTGCAGGACATGGACTTCGACCGAGGTTTGCCCGTCGGCGGCAGTCGAGAAGACCTGGCTCTTCTTGGAGGGGATGGTGGTGTTGCGGTCGATGATTTTGGTGAACACGCCGCCAAGCGTTTCCAGCCCGAGGGAGAGGGGGGTGACGTCCAGCAGGAGCAGGCCTTTGACGTCGCCGCCCAGCACGCCGCCCTGGATGGCCGCGCCCATAGCCACGCACTCGTCCGGGTTAACGCCTTTGAACGGCTCTTTGCCCATAAAATCTTTGACTGCGTCCTGCACGGCGGGGATTCTGGTTGAGCCGCCGACCAGCAGTACCCGCTGAATCTCAGCCGGCTTAAGCCCCGCGTCGTTTAGCGCTTGGCGGACCGGACTCATGGTCTGGTCAACCAGATCGGCGGTCAGCTCGTTGAATTTTGCCCGTGTAATGTTTACGTCCAAATGTTTGGGGCCGGATGCGTCGGCGGTAATAAACGGCAGGTTGATGTTGGCGCTGGCCATTCCGGAAAGTTCGATCTTGGCTTTCTCGGCGGCCTCTTTCAGCCGCTGCATAGCCATTTTGTCGCCGCGCAGGTCGATCCCGCTGTCTTTTTTGAACTCGCTGGCCAAGAAGTCGATGACCCGCTCGTCAAAGTCATCGCCGCCCAGCTTGTTGTTGCCGGCGGTGGCCAAAACCTCCTGCACGCCGTCCCCCATCTCAATGATGGAAACATCAAATGTGCCGCCGCCAAGGTCGTATACCATGATTTTTTGGTCCTGCTCTTTGTCGATCCCGTAGGCAAGCGCGGCGGCGGTCGGTTCGTTGATGATCCGCTTTACGTCCAGCCCGGCGATTTTGCCCGCGTCTTTGGTTGCCTGCCGCTGTGCGTCGGTGAAGTAGGCGGGGGTTGTGATGACCGCCTCAGTGACCGGGTGGCCAAGATACGCTTCGGCGTCCGCTTTCAGCTTTTGCAGCACCATGGCCGAAACCTGCTGGGGTGTGTAGCCCTTGCCGTCGATTTTGACATTGTAGTCGGTGCCCATATGCCGCTTGATGCTCATGACTGTCCGATCGGGATTGGTGACCGCCTGCCGTTTGGCAACCTGGCCGACCATGCGCTCGCCGTCTTTGTTGAACGCGACGACTGACGGGGTGGTGCGCGAGCCTTCAGCGTTGGCGATTACGACGGTCTCGCCGCCTTCCATTACCGCTACGCAAGAGTTTGTGGTTCCAAGGTCGATTCCAATTATTTTACCCATTGTATTATCCTCCTGATATTCTACTTATTATTAAGTTTGTTTATCTTTAGTTCGCGGTCTGTACCATGGCGTGGCGAAGGACTTTTTCGCCGAGCTTGTAGCCCTTTTGCAGGACTTGCGCGATCACGTTCTCGCCCAGCGCTTCGTCTTCAATATGCATGACGGCGTGGTGCTTTTCGGGATCAAACGCTTCGCCGACCTCGCCGAAAGGCTCTACGCCCAGCGAGACCAGCGTCTCACTGAAGTTTTTCTCAATCATTTCAAAACCTTTGGCAAACTCGTCGCTTGCGCAGTCGTACTGCCTTGCCCGCTCAAAGTTGTCCTGTACAGGCAATAGCTTTACAAGCACGGAAGCGGTGGCGTTGCTGTAAATTTCGTCTTTCTCCCGGGAAGTGCGCTTGCGGAAATTGTCGTACTCGGCCATCAAGCGCAGATGCCGGTCTTGCAATTCGTCATGTTTTTCCTGGATGAGGTCAATCGCGCTTTTGGGCTCGATTTCCTCTTCGGCGGCGGCTTGTTCGGCTTCGCTTTCGATTGCTTCGTTTTCTATTCTTTCTGCTTCATATTCGTTTGTCAAGTTTAAAGTCCCCTTTCGACCTTAACTATTTTTTATTGCGATTAATTGTTGGATATACCGGCCTGTCTGGTACAAAAAGAAAGGAAAGCCCAAAGTAAGGCTTATGATATATTTTACGTGCGCATCGGTTGCTGCGGCACGCTTTGCCGATTGAAACTCCTGATTTAGCAAAGCTGCCATTCATCGCCAGTACAAGGAATCCGCTTGTCAGCGCATTGCTTGCAAAGCCCTTTTCCACAGCTTTGACAAGCGGCTGCGCTAACCGGATTTTCGTGATGGTAACAGTTTATCGCGGCGTTGTCTCCTAATCTCGCGCCAGTGTCTCGGTCATCAAATCGCCCAACGTGCGGGCGAAATATTCAAGATGCGGAATCAGGCGGGCATAGTCGATTCTCACAGGGCCGATCAGCCCGACCGTACCGGCCGGCACGCCGTCCACCTCATAGCCGGTCATAACTACCGACGAGTCGCTCAGTTCCATGCTCTGATTCTCTTTCCCGATGATGATCTTAAAGTTTTGGCGCTCACCACCGGTCGAGAAGAGGGCGTGCAGGCTGTCCCGGTTTTCAAGCATCAGCAAGAGGTCGCGCACCAGCCGGTTCAGCTCGCCGTACTCCAAAAGTTTGGCCGAACCGCTCACGTAGTACTGGCCGTCTCCCATCTCTTTGCAAAGCTCAAAAATAGCCGAGAGGATGGGGTTGAAGATCCGTGAATACTCGCCCAGGTTGACCGCCATCGCACTGAGGTAGGAAGAGGAGACGTCGTCGATGCTCATCCCGCCCAGCCGCGCGTTCGAGAACTTATTAAAGAACTCGACCAGCTTGTCGCTGACCAGAAAATCAACCCGGCAGACTTTGTTGCGGATCATCCCGTTTGACGCGATCAGCAGGATAACCACCGTGTTCGACCCGGCTGCAATCAGCTCCAGCCGCCGGATGTGTACCGTCTTTGGCGTGATCGAAGAAGTCACCGTTGCGCAGTTGGTGTAGCTGGAAAGCGCGCCGGCCGCGTCTTCAAGCAATTTATCCGGGTCGGGGTTGTGTACGTTAAAGAGTGAGTCGATTTCACCCCGCTCCTGCGGGGTGAGCGGCGCCGGCCGCATCAGGGAATCAATGTATTCCCGGTAGCCCAAGTGTGAGGGCACCCGTCCGGCCGAAGTGTGCGGCTGTTCCAGATAACCCATCTCAAACAACCAAGCCATGTCACTGCGCACAGTGGCGGGGGATACATTCAGCCCGAGCTTGCCGGTCAACAGCTTTGAGCCGACCGGCTCACCGGTGTGGATGTACGTTTCCACAATGGCGGCCAAGATCGCCTGTTTGCGGTCACTCAGCCTCATGTTCATCACTCCGATTATCGATTGACAGTCTGAAAACCCCATCGCGATCGCTTTTTCGTATTCTCAATTACTGTGATTAGCACTCTACACTATCGAGTGCTAGACCTACTTTATCACTTTTATTCCCTTTTGTCAATACACTTCATAGATTGTTTACATAGTCGCCCTCAAAAAAGCGTTGTTGCAGCGGCGCGCTGAGTTGTGAATACAGGTTCTTAGACGCAGAAAGACAAGGGCGACAACTTTCCGCCCTTGTCATTATTCTCTGATCATCGCTAGAACATCCACGCATCGTCCTGGATTGCGGCCAGTTTGCGCTTTTCTTGCATGTTTTTGTAAAGTTTTAGGATCAGGCGCTGGGCTAGAAATACGCTGGCCCCGCCGACAACAACCACCGCAACCCACCTTAGCACCGTACGCATCATTACTCTCGCACCCTTTCTTTAAAGTCGCCCCTCTAAAATGTTGCCACCGTAAACTTACCCATACAGTCTGTCCGATAAGGGTCGCCCCAAAAATCGGCGGGGTAAAAGCTGCCCATATGCGACCATCCGGGCCCGGGCGCAAGCTTATAAAAGTTGCCGGGAAAAACATCCCCCGGCTTAAGGCTGCACCCACCGCCCAGCGAAGCGAGCCAATCAAGCGGCAGTGCGGCCAAAGAGCCCCAGTAGATGCCCTGTAAATCTTCACCGTTGTGCGGGTGGGGAACAAACCCCTGGGGTGGGTTTATCGCCCGCTCTTTGCCGTTTTCAAGCAAAGAGAAAGTAAACCCGGATTCCGGCCGCGTCGAAACGGCTAAAGCCAGCTCAGGCCGGTCGGGGAAGAGATAAAATACCCCGCGCAGCTCGCTCCCCTCCGGCGGCGAGACCTCGAACGCCCAAAGGCGCAAGAAGAGCGTGCGGTCATCCAAACAGATGTTGCACTGGGCGTAGGGCTTGTAATCGCGCTTTTCAAGCGGGTAGTCTTTGATTACCGCCACGGGCAGCGACTCAAGCTGAGAAAGCGAGGAAATCGGAAAAACTTTAAAGGACATATGCAGTCTCCTTATATGACGCGGGTCACATGCTTTCGGGCGCGCCGATCTTCATGAGGGCCAACGTGTTCGCGAGCGCCGATTTGGCGCTTATACAAAGTCGAAGCCTGGCCTGCATCAGCGCTTCGTCCTCCACTTGTACCCGGCACTCGCCGTAAAACTTGTGCAGTGCGGTGGCCAAATCCATGGCGTAGCGGGTGAGTGAGCTCGGGTCAAGCCGGGCGGCCGCGCCCGAAATCTCACCGGGCAGCTGCGCGATCTTGCGAATAAGCGCAATCTCGGCGGGGTCGGTCAATAACAGCAGCTCTTCCCGGCTGACATCGCGGGGTGATGTCCCGCCCTCGGCCAGCTTTTTGAGGATAGAGCATATCCGCGCGTGGGCGTACTGAACATAAAAGACCGGGTTCTGCGAAGTCTGTTCAACGGCCAGGGAAAGGTCGAAATCCATGGACGCGCCCGGCTGGTGCATGTTAAAGAAGAACCGGGCGGCGTCAGCGGGGACCAAATCCAGCAAATCGCGCAAGGTCACACTGGCCCCGCTGCGCTTACTCATCCGGTAAGGTTCGCCGTCTTTCATCAGCCGCACCAGTTGCATGAGTACGATATCGAGCGCGTCCCCACTCAGGCCGACCGCGTCCATCGCGCCTTTCAGCCGGGCGACATGGCCGTGGTGATCGGCCCCCCAAACGTTGACCACCCGGTCAAAGCCGCGCAGGGCAAACTTGTCGTAATGGTAAGCGATGTCGGCGGCGAAATATGTCGAGTTTCCGTTCTGGCGGATGAGGACCTCATCTTTCTCGGCCCCGAACACGGTTGCCTTATACCAGAGCGCGCCGTCTTTCTCATAAGCCAGCCCCTTGTTCTTCAAGATGCCGACAACCTTGTCCACCTGCCCTGTTTTATGCAGTTCACTCTCCATGAACCAGAGATCATACTCGATCCGGTAGTCTGAAAGATCCCGCTTTAGCGCCGCGATGTTTTCAGGCAGGCCAAAGTCGGCCAACGCCTGCTTTTGCTCTTCGTCTGAGAGTGCGAGCAGCTTGTCCCCGTGTTGTTCGGCGTACCGACCGGCCAGAACTTTGATGTCGTCGCCCTGGTAGCCGTCCTCCGGGAACGAAACCGCGTTCTCTCCCTTAAAGATTTGCAGATACCGCGCCTGCAGCGAGACGCCGAACTTCTCAATTTGATTGCCCGCATCGTTGACGTAAAACTCCCGCGCAACCTGATAGCCGGAGGACGCGAACGCGGCGGCCAAACAGTCGCCGATCGCCCCGCCCCGCGCGTTTCCCATATGCATCGGCCCGGTCGGGTTGGCCGAAACAAACTCGATCATCACTTTTTTGCCGGCGCCCTCGTCTGTTTTGCCGTAATCTTCGCCGAGCGCGGTGACGGTTTCGAGCACCTGTGCGTACCAGTCTTCTTTCAAAAAGAAGTTGATGAACCCCGGCCCGGCCATCTCGGCTTTGCTGAAGTGGGTGCCTTCCAGTTCAAGCTGTTCCAAAAGAATAGCGGCAATCTTTGGCGGCGCCATCTTAAAGGCCCTGGCCCCTGCCATCGCGATGTTGGTGGCAAAGTCGCCATGGGTAACGTCCCCGGGGATTTCAACCACAAACGCAGGGAGTTCCCCGGCCGGAAAAAGCCCGGCCGCCTGTGCCTTTTCGACCGCGCCGACAACCAATGTCCGCGCTTGAACGGATGCGTCTTTGATTAAATCTTTTACCATCATTGCTTTGTCGAACGCTCCTTAATTTGCTCAGTCTTCTATGCTTTAAGGACGCTTGAAGACGGCATTTTTATGTGGATATACATCTCGTTTTCGCTTGAATACATCGAATTGAAGTCGAGGGAATATTTGATCTCCAGGTTGCCGCCCTTGTCGGTCAGCGAGCTTTTGATCTTGCTGCCAAGAACGCCAACCAACAAGTCGCCGCAGCCAACGTCGTAGTGGCACTGATGCCGAACCCCCCGCTCAACAATCAACTGGGAGTTTGCACTGCCTGTCCGCTCGAGGGTGACCATTTTCTCTTCCTCGACTTTTAGCGTGGTGGTCGAGCCCTCAAAGCCGGTGGCTTCGCTTTCTTCATAACAAATATAGTAACAGCCTTTGCGCTTATAATATTGGCCGGTGGTGAAAAGTTCGATCACATCGCGGTCGTCTTCGCTGTTGTATACGCCCTTGATGCTGATCAACACATCCTTTTTCACAGGTTACCCCCTTGTTCGGTTGCTAGGGCGTGTTGACACAAAGCTGAACGCCCGTATTTTGGTGAATTTTGAGCCTTTCTTCGTTGTCGTTACAAAGTACCGACGATGAGCGCCCATACAGCGAAGAGTCTCAGCGGAATACATATAGTATTCCTTCCTCTTCCGCCTTGAAATGCTCGAAAATTCACTCAAAATCCGTGCATTCCCATTTGTGTCAACACACCCTGGAAAACATGTAGAACGAAAGGCAAGCGAATCCCGATGCCTACAAATGACGAAAGTGTTGTCAAGAGGGGGATAAGGCACAGGGCGCCGCCCCCAAAGCGGCGTTTTAGTTGCTTTTTTGCCTGTGGAAAAAGTAACCGGCGCTTGGGACAGAGTCCCATTGAAGCTCTTAAAGCCCAAACAATGAAACCCTGAGACGCAGATAGACACAAGGTCAACAGCCCACTAGCATTATACCATGAGCACAGCCATGGTATAATTGGCCATCGCCGTAGGCGCGGCCATTAAAATCCGTATAATGTTCACGCCTTTCAGTGAACATTATATCACATAAGATCAAGAATCGGAAGAGCGTTCGAGCGCGTATTCGAGCAAAGCCGAAATCAAGCGGCTGTAAGCCATCCCCGAAGCCTCAAACAGCTTGGGGAACATGCTGATCGAAGTAAAACCGGGGATGGTGTTGATCTCGTTGAGCAAGACCTCACCGTCAGCCTTTAAGAAAAAATCAACCCGCGCGAAACCCTCACAACACATGACTTTATAAGCTTTGGCGGCGATTTCCCGCATACGTGCGGCGGCCGCTTCGTCAATCTCGGCGGGTATGTAAAGCTTTGCGCTGTCGTCCAGGTATTTGGCCTCGTAGTCGTAAAATCCGGCGGTCGGCACGATTTCGCCCGTCATCTGCGCGATGATCGGGGTCTCGTTCCCGATGGCTGAGCACTCGATCTCCCGGCCGATGACTTCTTGTTCGACCACCACTTTTTTGTCATGTTCAAAGGCAAGCGCCAGCGCTTCGGCCAGTTCGGCACTGTTCTCCGCCCGGCTGACCCCAACCGACGAACCCGCGTTGGCAGGCTTGACAAACATGGGATACCCCAGCTCAGCAGCCAGGCGGCGTTCCAGCCCGGCAAAGTCGGCCATCTCACCTTGATAAACAACCATAAGTCCGGTCTTTTTGATCCCTGCTCCGGTTAGCAGGGAATGGGCAACCCCTTTGTCCATGCAAAGCGCGCTCGACAATACGCCGCAGCCCACATACGGGATCCCGGCCAGCTCCAAAAGCCCCTGGATGGTTCCGTCCTCGCCGTTTTTGCCGTGCAGGACACCGAATACAACGTCCAGCTTGACCGGCTGCGGGCCGTCTTCTTCCAGAAGCAAAAGCCCGCCGTGGCTGCGGTCAGGGGAGATGACAGCCGGTATTGTCTGCCCCGAAGCCTCCCACTGCCCGGTTGGGATGCGCGACTGCTCGCCCTGATAACAGAGCCACCGCCCGTCTTTGGTAATCCCCAGCATGACCACGCTGTACGCCGATCTGTCAATATTTTCAAGCACCGAAAACGCCGAGCGCAGCGAAACCTCGTGCTCGCTGCTCACCCCGCCAAACACGATACACAATGTCTTCATGCCAATACCTCCTAACGCTATGCAATTTACAATGATACCACAAATCCGACCGAGAGAAAAGCCGAAATCACGGTATTGTATACAACATATGCGCAATCCGGCAAAAATTTTCCAAAGCAGCTTGACTGTCCAGCCAATATATGCTATAGTTGTATCACCTGAAAAGGGTTTATTTTTTTGTGCAAAAAAGCATAGACAAATAAATCGGGGAAACAAGGGCGCGAGAGCGCATGGTGAAGCGTTTGTCGCCGCTCTGTTGTTTTCTATTTTCTAACTACGAACTGGAGGGCCTTAACGTGAGAGTGAAAGTTACACTTTCTTGCACTGAGTGCAAACAACGCAATTACAACACCATGAAGAACAAAAAGAACGACCCCGACCGCCTGGAAATGAGCAAGTTCTGCCGTTTCTGCCGCAAACACACACCTCATAAAGAAACGAAGTAATATCGCGGTAACAGCGTGGAAAGGTAGTGTTTTATTGTGTCTAACCAAAACACAGGCGCCGAGGCCGTCAAAAAGCCGGGCGTATTCAGCCGGATTGGCCGCGGCTTTAGAAATATGCGCGGCGAGATGAGCCGCGTAGTCTGGCCCAGCCGCAAACAGGTCATGAACAACACCGCCGTTGTGCTCGTCTTTATGGCGATCGCGGCGGTGATCATCGGCGGATTTGACACCGGGCTTTCCTGGATTCTCAGGCAGGCTTTTGGCGCGTAACGTAAAAGGGGCGAAGTAATGTCTGACGCCAAGTGGTATGTGGTACACACCTATTCCGGGTACGAGAATAAAGTGGCCACCAACATCGAAAAAGCGGTTGAAAACCGCAAGCTCCACGATCTGATTCAAGAAGTGCAAGTCCCCACCGAGACTGTTGTCGAGGTCAAGGACAACAAAAAGCGGGAAGTCGAGCGCAAGATATACCCCGGCTATGTGATGGTCAAGATGATTATGACCGACGACAGCTGGTATGTCGTCCGCAACATACGCGGGGTGACCGGTTTTGTCGGCCCGGGCAGCCGCCCGGTTCCGCTTAGCAACGAAGAAGTGGCCAAGCTGGGCGTCGAGACCAAAGAGATTGTGGTCGATTTCGCGGTTGGCGACTCGGTCAAAGTATCCGCCGGGTATCTCGAAGGCTTCATCGGCACGGTTGAATCAATCGAGCTGGAAAAAGAAATGCTGCACGTGTCCGTTTCCATGATGGGCAAGGACGTACTGGTCGAGCTTGGGCTGGATCAAGTACAGACATTGAGCTAGTTTTCTTCAATTAACAATTATCAATTAACAATGAATGTATCGCTACGCGATGATTTTAAGTAATGTCTGCGGTAGCGGACGCCATCATTGTTAATTATTAATTGATAATTGTTAATTGCTGAATGTGGGAGAGGCCATGCCGCTTGCGGCTTGCCCTCGCCAACACCACTATATTTGGAGGTTAAAAGCAAATGGCACAAAAGGCAATCGGCTTTATCAAGCTGCAAATCCCTGCGGGCAAAGCAACGCCCGCGCCGCCGGTCGGCCCGGCCCTCGGCCAACACGGCGTAAACATCATGCAATTCACCAAGGACTTCAACGAGCGCACAAAAAATGATATTGGGCTGGTTATTCCGGTCGTTATCACCGTCTACGCTGACCGCTCGTTCAGCTTTATCACCAAGACCCCGCCCGCCCCCGTCTTGATCAAAAAGGCACTCGGGATCGACAAAGCCTCGGGCGAGCCGAACAAAACAAAAGTCGGAACCCTCAAAAAAGATCAGGTCAAAGCGATCGCCGAGCAAAAAGCACCCGACCTCAATTCGGGCAGCATAGAGGCCGCTATGAGCATGATCAAAGGCACTGCCCGCAGTATGGGCATCCTAGTGGAAGAATAGGGGGCGGGGTAAATGAAAAGAGGAAAAAAATACAACGAGAGCCAAGCTCTCTTTGATCGCGTGACTCTGCACGATATCACCGATGGTTTGGGCGTTTGCCTGAAGACCGCCAAAGCCAAGTTCGACGAGTCGGTCGAGTTGCATGTGCGTTTGGGCGTTGACTCCCGCCACGCAGACCAACAGGTTCGCGGTGCGGTTGTACTTCCCAACGGAACCGGTAAAAGTGTGCGCGTATTGGTATTCTGCAAAGGCGACAATGTGGCCGCCGCCCAGGAGGCAGGCGCCGAGCATGTTGGTGCAGAAGACATGGTAGAACGGATTCAAAAAGAGGGCTGGATGGAGTTCGACGTGGTCATCGCATCCCCCGACATGATGGGTCTGGTTGGCCGTTTGGGTAAAATTCTCGGCCCGCGCGGGTTGATGCCGAACCCCAAAGCCGGTACTGTAACCCCCGATGTCGCCAAAGCGGTCATCGACGCCAAAGCCGGTAAGATCGAGTATCGCTTGGATAAAACCAACATCATCCACTGCCCGATCGGAAAAGTTTCGTTCGGTGTTGAGAAGCTTCAAGAAAACCTGGCCGCGCTGATGGATGCCATCGTCAAAGCAAAGCCAGCCGCCGCCAAAGGGCAATACGTCAAGAGCTGTGTGGTGGCCTGCACCATGGGCCCCGGCGTAAAGATCAATCCTTCGCGGTTCATTCCTTAATCGAAAAGCAGATGCAAAAACATCTTCCGACCGGGAGATGTTTTTTTGCGCCGATTTGTGAATCTTCGTTTGCAATTCACATTTATATGATAATAATGAACAGCGCAGGCCACAAAAACGTGACCTGCGCTGTTTGTCTGACTATTACTGCATCATACCGGCGACTTCGTCCGCGAAGTTCTCTTCTTTCTTCTCAAGGCCTTCGCCTTTTTCGAAGCGGGCGAATTTGATAACTTTGATTGCGCCGCTAAGGCTTTCGGCAGTCGCTTTGGTGTATCCGGCCACCGACTGGTCGGGGTCTTTGACAAAAGGCTGCTCAAGCAGGCAGAACTCTTTGTAGTACTTGCTGATTCGCCCGGCCACCATCTTTTCGGCGATGTTTTGGGGTTTGCCCTCGTTCATCGCTTGGGCGGTGAGGATTTCTTTCTCCTTGGCGATGGTCTCTTCGGGAACGTTTTCTTTCCCGACGTAAAGCGGGCCGGCCGCCGCGATCTGCATAGCTACGTCTTTGGCGTAAGCTTCGAACTCGGGTTTGCCGCCCAGGTCAGTCTCAAAGTTGACCAGGACGCCGATCCGGCCGCCGCCGTGTACATAGCTGATGTTCGTACCCTCATATCGGACAAAGCGGCGGATTTTGATGTTTTCGCCGATGACCAGAATCTTTTCGCGCAGTGTGTCAGCAACCGACTCGCTGCCACCCGCGATGGTCAGGGCAAGAAGCGCGTCCACGTCGGCGGGGTTCTGATCGAGGATGGTCTGGGCAACGGTGTCTACAAAGGACATAAAATCCGCGTTTTTGGCGACAAAGTCGGTCTCGGCGTTGACTTCAACGGCTACGCCGACATTGCCTGCGGTTTTGGAAAGGACAACGCCTTCGGCGGCAATCCGTCCGGCTTTTTTGGCGGCGGCGGACAACCCTTTTTCCCGAAGAAGCTGGATAGCCGCTTCCATGTCACCGTTCGCTTCGGTCAAAGCTTTTTTGCACTCCATCATGCCAACGCCGGTTTTTTCACGCAGCGCTTGAACATCTTTCGCTGTAAAGGCCATTCTAAATAACTCCCTCTATATCAATCTCATTGTGTGTTGTTGTCAATTAAAATTGTTTTGCCGCTTCGGCTTTTTCTTCGGCGTGGTCGGCTTCTTCCTGCTCGGCTGCTGCTGCTGCATCCATACCTTGGCGGCCTTCGATCAAGGCGTTGGCCATCACCTGGCTGATCAGCTTAACGGCGCGGATCGCATCGTCGTTGCCCGGGATGATATAGTCGATGTCGTCCGGGTCACAGTTTGTGTCAACGATGGCGACAACCGGAATATCCAGCTTTTTGGCTTCGGCAACCGCGATTTTTTCTTTACGCGGGTCAACGACGAACATAGCGCCCGGCAGTTTGTCCATTGTCTTGATGCCGCCCAGGAACTTCTCAAGCTTCTCGATTTCGAGGTTGAGCTTGGCGACTTCTTTTTTGGTCAGGGCGTCGAATGTGCCGTCCTCCTGCATGGTGCGCAGGCGGGCAAGGCGGTTGATCCGGGTGCGGATGGTGCTCCAGTTGGTCAGCATCCCGCCCAGCCAGCGGGCGTTTACATAGTGCGCCCCGGCGCGGATCGCCTCTTCGCGGATCGAGTCACCGGCTTGCTTTTTTGTTCCGACAAAGAGCAGGGTCTGCCCGTTCTCGGAAATCTCGCGGACAAAATTGTATGCGTCCTCAAGTTTCTTAACGGTCTTTTGCAGGTCGATGATGTAGATCCCGTTGCGCTCGGTGAAGATATAAGGCGCCATTTTTGGGTTCCACCGTCTGGTTTGGTGCCCGAAGTGTACACCGGCTTCCAGCAGCTGTTTCATGGATACGATGCTCATTTTTACAAATCCTCCTTTGGTTGTGTCCGCCGCCGGGTGGATATCTTCCGGCAAAGCCCGCAAAAACCGCAGGCCACCTTGCCGAACCGCACCCAGCGTGTGGAATGTTTGACGTGTATCGTTCAATATACCATATTTTTCGCGCAAATGCAACTGATTTTCTCTTATGAGTGCCAAAATTTGTTTTTTTGTTACCGGGTGTAATGTTTGGCGGTGCGTGCCGGTTTTATTCACGAAAGGATATTGCCGGAGCCTGTACTTTCCTCTTGGTTTTTTGGCCGGGGTGTGTTATAATGTATCTGGACTGTAGAGTATGGGATATTGTTTCCCCGGCTCTACTCCCAAAGCTTTTGGAGGGCTTGAGAGATGAAACGTATACTTAGCTTACTGATTGCCGCTATCATGGTGGCCACAATTTTACCGATTGACGCCGACGCGCGATTTCCCGGGCGGCCGCGGCCGACTCCGCCTCCCCAAACGAGTGAGGAGGCCCCCGCGCCAACGCCGCCGGCACCGCGACCGGCGCCGCGCACAGCCACGCCTGCGC
Source organism: Oscillospiraceae bacterium (assembly GCA_009784625.1). Classification (GTDB taxonomy): domain Bacteria; phylum Bacillota; class Clostridia; order Oscillospirales; family Ruminococcaceae; genus WRAV01. Next base: position 33,812 of record WRBI01000009.1, read on the forward strand.
CCGCGAACGAGGTGACGCCTGTGCCTGCGGATGACCCTGACCCGCCGCCGGTACCGGGGCCGTGGACGGTGACGTTTAATACCGGACGCACTGACTGGACTGTACAACCGTTAACCGGCACTACAGCTGTTGTGAATGGCGCGTTCATTACTGAGCCGACCGCCGGTCGCCCTACACCCGCTGATTATACATTTGAGGGCTGGTATGATGGCCCCAATTTCACCACTGCGACCCGATGGGTCTTTTCCACGATGCCCGTAACAGGAGATTTGAATCTTCATGCGCGGTGGGAACCAGTCATGCGTAGAGTTGACTTTGTTACTGGCTCGGGTAGCGGAGATCCAAATTCTCACGCAATGATTCATCACGGCACTCAGATCCCTCCTATCCATTTGATGTCACCTCTCCCAATCCCAGACCCGGTTCACAGTTCCCTCGATTTGTGGCGATTTGATGGTTGGTACAATGGTGATACCCGATGGGTGTCAGGTAATCCCGTAACCGAAAACATCACGTTAACCGCACGGTGGACACAACGATTCCTTGTCGAGTTTAGACCGAATGCCAATGTGCCAGCCGCAGGAGAACTTACTCCTACATCTCAAACGGGGGCTCTATCAAATGGGAGTTTGTTTCGTCGTGTCCCTAGCGGTGATACAATAGCTGACTCAGGCCCTTGGCCTACAGTTCGATCCACCCACCCTGAATATGGATTTGAAGGGTCTGTTGCGAATCGAAATCGCTGGAGTAACAGCAGAAACGAAAACCCTAATATGTGGCGCGAAAATGTCAATGGCACTTTGGCGACTACAGATTTACTTCCCAACACCCCAGTTACCCGTAATATGGTGATAGACGCCATATGGCTTCCGGTACATATAGTCACTTTAGATCCCAGCGATGGTGGTTTTGTGGGTGACTCAGAAACCAGAAGAGTTGTCCATAACGATCAGATTGGAGCACTTCCGATGCCCAGCCGTGCCGGGCATCGCTTTCTCCGGTGGGAGACAACCGGCGGCACTGTATATACGGCAACCACGCAAGTCGAGCTTGGTACGGGTGTGCTTATGCCGCAAGCATTAACGCTTCGCGCCATATGGACGAATCAAGCCGCTTCGCACGAAGTTACATTCGAGTTAGATGGCGGCAACATTAACGGGAACACTGACGATGTTATACGAATTGTTGCCAGCGGTGGGATCGTGCAACCACCCCTGCCGCCGGTACGCGATGGCTTTAGGTTTCTCGGGTGGACTTCGGAGACAGCTCTCCAGTTGCCTATAACCGCCGATAGAACCTTTACAGCCCGATGGGAAACTGCCCCCGGTCCGTGGGATGTTATGTTTAATCTAGGCCCCGGTACACAGACCGGCGGTGGTGCGCTTGTACAAAGCATTAATCATAACGCTGGCGCAACGCTTCCGACCGCAACGCGGACGGGTTATTTTCTTAACGGCTGGCAATCTACACCGACCGGTATGTTTACGAATCAGATCACAGGTAACGTTATGTTTACCGCTATATGGGAACCAACCGGCGCAGGCGGTGGAGGCGGCGGAAACGGCGGTGGCACAGACCCCGGCGACCCCGGCCCCGACCCAGGCACTCCCGGTGCCGGTCAATTTCAAGTTACCTTTATCCCGAACGGCGGTACCCGCACCGGCGGCGGTGCGCTTGTGCAAAACATCAATAGCGGCGCGGCGGCACAGCTTCCGACCATTACCCCGCCAAGCGGTCAGGAGTTTGTCAGCTGGCAGTCCAACGTGGCCGGCATGACGCCCGGCAACATCACCGGCACTGTCACGTTTACCGCCCAGTGGAGGCCGGCAGGCGGAGGTGGCGGTGGCGGCGGTGGCGGAACCGGCACAACCGGCGGCCGCATCACCGGCGTCAACACCGGCAGCAATCTTGATTTGGGCAACAACATCTTCTTCCACCGGCGGGGCAGCAACACGGCCATGACCGGCAGCTGGGAGAGCAACATCGACGACACCCGCCCGGGGGATGAATTGCGCATCCACCTTCACCCCGACATGTTTGAGTGGGCAGATGGCAATCAGCCCCAGTTTGTTACCCGAAATCATTTGGCCAGCGCAAACCCCAGAATCACGGCGGGCTTTAACAGAACCGGCTTTGACGCGGTGCGCGATGTTGAGATCAGAAACGGCGCGAACGCGAACGCAAACGCGATCTTGGTTGTGCGCTTTGTCGATTCGTTCAACAGCACCCGGGACAGAAACTACCGCGCGACCATCTTCCTGCGGGAAGGCAACCGCCGGATCGGCGCAACCGACCTGTCGGTCGACGGGTATATGCGCGTGAACGCCATGTACGTGGACAGCTACGACGATCTCGATCAAATTGACGGCCGCTGGACGCTGGACATGAGAGACAGTGAATACTCGGTTATCGCGGTGGGCAGCCGGACATTCCGCCGGGTGGATATCCTGCTCGATTACGGGGTAACGGTTATCACCCCGCTGCCGGCCAACCGCAATGTTGCGATCAGCACAAACATGAACGAATCAAACCGCGATGAAGAAGTATATCTGCGGTACAACGCGGTGGTCTCACATGTGCATATCGAGCAGACCGGCCTGAACACCGCGAGCGCAAGGGTCCGGATCGATATTGACGAACACCCGATGGCCTGGTCGAGCAGGGCGCTTTCTATCCTGCCGATCAACATGCTGACCCTTTCGGTTCACTCGGGGATCATGAGCACAAACGCAGGCCGCGGCTTCTTCCTGTATGACCGCGAGCGCAGGTTTGTCGGCCCGGCCGACCGCGAGGTCGACTTCTCGTCAACTTTCTACATTACCGACCGGCGGATCAATATGAGCACCACCGGCGGCAGTGTTGGCATTGAAGACCCGCCGGAGGTTCCCAACTTCCCGACTTTGCCGGCCCCGCCTCCCGGCACCGGAAACAACAACATGAACCCAAGTACAGGCAGAGACGAATAATTACACACAAAGCCCCGGCATTTGCCGGGGCTTTGTTCTTTGGATTATAGAGAACCCTCGACTATGCCGGGGGATATTTACTATGCATATCTTCCGCGCTCTTCCCGCACCAGTTTTTCAATTGGAGCGAAAGGGGCGGATATCTGCCCCATCCCCATAAAATCAAGCGAGAGCATGAGAAACCGCCCGCTCGCCCGCAAGTACGCGACCACCGTTCCCTGGCGGCGGTTGCCGTCCAGCCCTTCCAGGCGGATGCCTTGTTCGGCTTGTTTTTCTTGTAGAGATATCTGTACCGCCTCGTGAGCCAGCCGCTCAAGCGGCCGATAAGGGACAGTGACCCGGTAGCTGCCCTTACACTCAAGAGTGAGGGTTTCGCGCATCCCGCTGCCCGAAATGATCGCGGTTACTTCGACTTGACGGGGGCGTTCATCATCCCCGCCGAGATAGCCCACCAGTTTGGCTGCTCTGCTCATTTCTTCATCACCCAATAAAAGAATACCCCAAAACGTGCAAATAAACAAGTGGGCGCCGGGATATACTAACGCAAATATTCCGGGAGGAAATAGCGATGGCAAAAGCCGGTATGCGCCGACCCGACCCCAAAGAGCCCCACGGAACGCAAAGCAACAAGAAAACCAAGATCAAAAAGAACGAGGTCCCGCCTGTCCCCGAACTGCAAGGCAAAGTAAAAAGTGGAAAAGACAACGCAAAGTAAACGCAGAGCGCCAGGTTAACCCCGGCGCTCTGTAACTTTATTGTAATGTGATTATGCTTTACATAATATTCGCTATTTGGTATAATTAGGTGCTGAAAATGATAACTGTATAGCGGGAGATGTGTTTGTGATGAGTGAATCTCGTCTGTTAGAACGTTTTTTTAGATATGTTTCCTGTGCGAGCGAATCAGGGAATGAGAAGCAGTTCTGTGAGCTGCTTGAGAGTGAACTCAAGGCCGTGGGGATGGAAATTATCCGGGATGAGGTCGGCGAAAAAGTCGGCTCAAACGGCTGGAACATATACGCCTGCCTGCCGGGCGAGGGCGAGCCGATCCTCTTTAGTGCGCATATGGACACCGTGCCAAACGGCATTGAGATTGCGCCGGTGGTCAGCGGCGGCATAGTCCGCTCGGCGGGAGAAACCATTCTGGCCGCCGACGACAAATCGGGGATTGCCCCGGTGGTAGAGGCGCTGCAAATTATCAAAGAAGAAAACCGGACACATCGCCCGGTTGAAGTGCTTTTTAGTGTCTGTGAAGAAGTCGGCCTGCTCGGCTCAAAATACGCCGACTACTCGAATGTAAAGAGCAAACAGGCCATCGTACTCGACAACGGCAGACACGGCAGTGTGGTCAACAATTCGCCGGCGAAACTTGAGCTGCACGTCAAAGTTACCGGCAGAAGCGCGCACGCGGCGGTTCAGCCGAGTAAAGGGGTCAACGCCATCAAAGCGGCGGCGGCCGCCATCGCAAAGATACCCAGCGGGGAGGTGGACGACCAAACCGTGATGAATGTAGCCAACTTCCTTTCACCCGGCAAGAGCAATGTTGTACCGGATAAAGCCAGCTTTGACCTGGATATGCGCTCCTTTGACAACGACCGGCTGGAAACACACGTCGAAAACGTAAAGGCCGCTTTGCGCGAGGCCTGCGAAGAGATTGGCGCGAGCTTTGAAGTCGAGATCGACCGGCAGGCTGAAATCTTGTTTGTTCCACCCGAGAGTGAATTGATCGCGCGGTTAGGTGAAGTTTACGGCGCACTCGGGATAGAGCATAAAATTGAGCGCACATATGGCGGGTCGGACGCTACCTGGATATTCCAAAACGGGATCGATGTGGTCAACATCGGCACCGGTATGGCCGATGTCCACTCAAGCGAAGAACATATTTCGGTAGCAGACCTTGAGACAACGCTGAAGATTGTGCTTGCAATGACCGAGTAGGCAAGAGTTATGTTTCGCGGCGCAGTCTTGCCGCGTTTACATAAAAGCAAATATACTTATCATGAATAATTGGGAGGAAAAGAAAATGTTCAAGAAGACCTGTATCTTAATGCTTGTGGTTCTGCTGGTTATGACCGGCTGCCGCGCGGCAGCCCCGGCGCCTGCCCCTGCCGACACTCCGGCTCCGGCCGTTGGGCAAACCGCCGACGATCTTGCCGAAGCCAACGAAGACTGGATCATCGGCATCATGACCGGTACTGTTTCCCAGAACGAAGAAGAGTTTATGGCCGCTATGAAAATGCAGGAAAGACACGGCGCCGACAGAATCCTTCACGTCACTTACCCCGACCGCTTTAGTGATGAAATGGAAACCGTCATTGCCCAGGTCGTCAGCCTTGCCGACCAAGGCGCACAAGCCATCATCATCTGCCAGGCTGTTCCCGGCACAATCCCCGCCATCCAAAGGGTGCGCGAGCGTTTCCCTGAAATTCTCTTTGTGGTCGGAACCATCATGGAACCCCCCAGAGACATCGCCGGGGCCGCTGACGTGGTTCTGCAGCTCGACGATATCGGTACCGGTATCACCATCATGGAAATGGCCGCACAAATGGGGGCAGAGACCTTTGTTCACTACTCCTTCCCCCGCCACCTCGGCATTGAAATGATCGCCCTGCGCCGCGACAACCTGATGGCCACCGCTGAGCGCCTTGGTATTGAGTTCGTTGACGTTATGGCTCCGGACCCCACCGGTGACGCCGGTCTTCCCGGTACCCAAATGTTCATTATGGAAGATGTACCCAGACAAGTTGCCGACCTTGGCCCGAATACGGTCTTCTACGCAACCAACTGCGGTATGCAAGAGCCCCTTATCCGCGGCGTTCTTGAAAACGGCGCACTGTACGTGCAGCCCTGCTGCCCCAGCCCCTACCACGCATTCCCCGCGGCTATGAACATCTCCACTGCCGGCCATGAGGGCGACGTTGACTTCATGCTTGAGCAAATCCGCCTGTCCGTTGCCGCAGCCGACATGGCCGGCCGCGTATCCAACTGGCCGGTACCGGTCAACATGCTGATCATCGAAGCCGGCGTTGATTACGCCATCAACTGGCTTGAGGGCAACACCAACGGACGCATGGATTCCACGGCTGTTCGCGCGTCTATTAACAGAGTGGCCGCCGAATACGGAACAACCGTTAACATCCGCATGATGGAAGACGATCAGGGGACATTCGAGAACATGTTCCTGCTCATTTCTGAAAATGTAGTTTTCTAAGAACACTTAAAGCGGAGGGGGGCTAATCAGCCCCCCAAACCGCCGTTTAAACGTATTTTCAGCTCCCATGAACACCAAAGCTTTTTGTGGAGGAGAGTAACCTTGTCGGAAGAGTTTGTACTGGAACTAGAAAACATAAGCAAAGAGTACAGCGGCAACCCTGTGCTTAAAAACGTTTCGCTCTCGGTTAAGCCGGGCGAAATATACGCCTTGATCGGCGAGAACGGCGCAGGCAAATCAACACTTATGAATATCCTTTTCGGGATGAGCGTAATTCACGAGACCGGCGGATTTACCGGCAAGGTAAAAATCGGCGGACAAGAGGCTAAGTTCACCTCGCCCGCCGATGCAATGCTGGCTGGAATCGGGATGGTGCATCAGGAATTTATGCTGATACCCGGCTTTACCATAGTTGAAAACATCAAGGTGGGGCGGGAAGAAACCCTGCCCACCATCGCCAGCCGGGTCTTTGGAAAAAGTTTGGAGCGGTTGGATACAGAGCGAATGGCGGCTGATGCGCGCAAAGCCCTGGACGCCATCGGGATGGACATAAACGAATTTACCCGGGTGGCTGGCCTGCCGGTCGGGTATATGCAATTCGTCGAAATTGCCCGGGAAATCGACAAAGAAAATCTGAAGCTGCTTGTCTTTGACGAGCCGACCGCTGTTTTGACCGAAAGCGAGGCTGAACAACTTTTGTCGGTTATGCAGTCCCTGTCCGACAAGGGGATCGCCATCATCTTTATCACCCACCGCCTGTCCGAAGTCATGGCGGTTGCCAGACGGATGACCGTTCTGCGGGATGGGGAAGTGGTCGCGTCCAAGCCGATCGCCCAGACCGATGTGGTCGAGATCGCCGAGCTGATGGTTGGCCGCCGGATCGAAAAGCTTGTGGACGATGAGAGCCGCTCGGTTGCCCCCGATGAAAACGCTGAGATCGCTGTCAAGGTAAGGGACTTGTTTGTGGACATGCCGGGCGAGATGGTCAAAGGGGTCGATCTGGATATCCGCAAAGGGGAGATATTCGGAATCGGCGGTCTGGCCGGCCAGGGCAAGGTCGGGATTCCCAACGGGATTATGGGGATGTCCCCGGCCAGCGGTACGGTCGAAGTTTTCGGCGAAAAGGTAACTTTTTCGAAGCTGGGCGACGCGTTGAGCAAAGGTGTCTCTTTCGTGTCGGAAGACCGGCGGGGCGTCGGCCTGCTGATCGGGGAAAGCATCGCGCACAACATCATCTTCAACACCATGACCGTCAAGGGCGGATTCCTCGGTCTTGGCAAAATTATCAGCCACCATCAAGTCCGCGCCCACGCCCAAAGTATGATTGAGCTGTTGGATATCCGCTGTGTGGGCGGTTCTCAGCGGGTGGGCAGCCTTTCGGGCGGCAACCAGCAAAAGGTCTGTCTGGCCGCCGCGCTCACCCTCAAGCCCCGGCTGCTCATCGTCTCCGAGCCGACTCGGGGGATTGACATCGGCGCGAAAAAGCTGATTATGGAATACCTGACAAAACTGCGCAACGAAGAGGGGCTGACCATCATCATGGTCAGCAGCGAGCTGGCTGAGCTGCGCAGTGTCTGCGACCGGATTGCGATTGTGTCGGAGGGCAAAGTGTCGAGTATCCTCCCGCCCGAAGCGCCGGACGCCGATTTTGGCCTGGCTATGAGTGCAGTCGGAAGCAAGGAGGTGGAGTAGATGGATTCGATCAAAAGAGCGGTAAACAGCTTTGGTCTGCCGCGGGTGATCATCCTTGCATTTTTCGTCTTCTTACTTGGGATGGCGGCCTTTTATGACCTCGGGATTCCCGCGTTGTTGGGTGATGTCATTCGTCGTTGGGGAATGTTCGGTATTCTGGTTCTTGCGATGGTTCCGGCTATCCAGTCGGGAATCGGGCCAAATTTCGGTGTTTCGATCGGCATTATCGGCGGCCTGTTAGGTTCGCTGATCAGCATTGAGATGCGGGATATGGGCTACTTTGAGGCGACCGCCAACCCGGAAGTAGTCTCGGTGATCATCGCGTTGATCTTCGCCATTGTTTTCGCCGGCATCTTTGGCTTTTTGTACGGACTTTTGCTCAACCGGGTCAAAGGCAGTGAGATGGTGGTTTCGACCTATGTCGGGTTTTCGATGGTCGCGCTCTTTAATATCATGTGGCTGCTTTTGCCTTTTCGCAGCGGTACATCCATCTGGCCGATCGCGGGCGAGGGACTTCGGACAACCATCAGCCTGGCCGACGACTTCGGCGGGGTCTTCAACGATCTGCTCGCATTTGAGCTAGGCGATATGAGTGTGCCGACCGGGCTTTTGCTCGTTTTCTTCCTGTGTTGTTTTCTGGTTTGGCTCTTTACCCAAAGCCGAATCGGGATGATGATGCGCGCGGCCGGTTCCAACCCCAACTTCGCCAGGGCGGCGGGTATCAACGTAAACAAGATGCGGGTTCTCGGCACCACACTTTCAACCATTCTCGGCGGGATCGGGATTGTCGCCTTTGCCCAGAGTTTCGGGTTTTTGCAGCTGTACAATGCGCCGCTAATGATGGGCTTTACCGTTGTGGCCTCTGTGCTGGTCGGTGGTGCAAGCGTTGTCAACGCCCGGATATTCAACGTACTGCTCGGCACATTCCTTTTCCAGGGGATTCTGACAGTCGCTATCCCGGTCGCTAACCAGATGGTGCCCGAGGGCAACCTCTCAGAAATTTTGCGGATGATCATCTCGAACGGCATCATCCTTTACGCCCTGAGTAAATCAAGGGAGGCGACAAGATGAGTATACTAAACAAAGTGGGCAAATATCTTGCCAAAAACAACGTCACTGTGCTCTTTGTCATCCTCTGTCTGCTCGCTTACCACTATTCGACGTTTACCCTCCCGACCCTGTTTGAAGAGCTGTTTATCCGGATCGGGCGAAACACATTTCTTGTGCTCAGCCTGCTCATCCCCATTATCGCGGGACTGGGACTGAACTTCGGTATTGTCATCGGAGCCATCGCCGCCCAGATCGCCATTTTTGTGGTTGTTTTGTTTGGCGGGTCGGGTTTTACCGGTATCTTGTGGGCGGTGGCCATCTGCACCCCGCTGGCCGTCTTCTTCGGGTATCTGGTCGGCAGCCTGTTTAACAAGATGAAAGGTACCGAGATGATCGGCGGCTTGGTGGCCGGGTTCTTCTCAGACGGGATATACCAGTTCATCTTCCTGTTTATGCTAGGCGGGGTTATCGTCGTCAACGCGCCTGACCTGATGATTGCAACCGGTGTGGGCGTGCGGAACATCATCAACCTGGACGGAAATTTGCGCCAGGCCATCGACAATATGCCGATGATCAACATTATAGACGCGGCCTTTTACGCGATCACCGCCATCTGCGCCATTCTGATTATCTTCCGCCTTGCCAAGAAGCGGGACTTGCAGATCAAGAAGCTGCTTAAGGCGTTTCTGCCGGTGGCCATTTTGTGGGCGGCCAGTTGGATCCCCGCGGTCGGCGCATTTATGTCCGCCCCCCGTCTTCTGCTGCTCTACGCGATTGAGTTCGGGGTGGCCGGCGCGGTTATCTACCAGCTTTGGAAAATCTTTGCGTCCAAGGTGTTGGACAAGAATCCGGAGCTGCCTAAAATGCGGCTGGTGTATATGGGGGTCGCGGGCGGCGTTTACGCGATCACCTTTATCCCCGCCATGTATGAGGCGCTGTCCATGGTCAACCTGCCTGTGTTGACTTACTTGATTATCGCGGCACTGTATATGTTCATCCCCTGGTTTATGAACACAAAGCTGGGGCAGGATATGCGCACGGTCGGCCAGGACCGCGCGGTGGCCACTTCGTCGGGGATCAATGTCAACAAAGTGCGGATTATCGCGATGATCATGTCCACCGTGCTGGCAAGTTACGGGCAGATCATATCCCTGCAAAACATCGGTACAGTGGCGACTTACGGCTCGCACATCGCGGTCGGGTTGTATTCGATCGCGGCACTCTTGGTTGGCGGCGCGTCGGTACAGCGGGCGACCACCAAACAGGCTGTGCTGGGGATTGTCCTCTTCCACACCATGTTTATCCTCTCGGCCAATGCGGGCGCCCAGTTGTTGGGCAACGCGCAGATCGGCGAGTTCTTTAGGGTGTTTGCAGCTTACGGCGTTATCGCGGTTGCGCTGGCCATGCACGCGTGGTCAAGGCGAAAAGGCGGCCAGACGCTTGGCTTGCCCGCCGCTACTGTTGTCGTACCGGCAAAGCCGCCGGAGAGCGGTTCAAAATAGCCCATAAAAAAAGCCCGCCTAATTGGCGGGCTTTTTCGCGCGTGTTCGTTTTTTCTTATCGTTTGGCTTGGGGACGATGATCTCAATCGCTTTTTGACAAACGGCGACTTCCACGACCTTTAGGCTGCCGCCGAACTCCCCGTCTACCGACCAGCCAAGCGGCCTTTCGCCGACAAATCGCGCCTTTCTCACCTTGCGCAAGACAAAAGACGGATCAAGTATCCCCTTGCCGCCCAACATGGCCGAGATTACGCTGCCCAAAGTTTCCATACTCTGGATTTTTCGCAGGAGAAGCAGATCAAACAGCCCGTCGTCCAAGCAGGCATCCACCTCGCCGGGCAGGGGAAACCCGCCGACTGAGCGCGAATTTGAAATCATCCCGAGGATAAAGTCGTCTTCGATCACTTCACCTTCCAACTCGACCCGACAGTGATGATGATTGATGTTGCCCAATTTCTTGACGCCTTCAAGGAAATAAGCGGTCTGGCCGAACATGTTCTTCAGATTTTGTGGGGTGTCGTAAGAAACGTCGGCGAACAACCCGAACGCGGCCACATAAGTGAAGAAGCCGTCCTGGAATCTGCCCACATCAACCGGGACAATGTTGCCGCTCATTACAGTGTCCGCGCCCAAAACCGGGTCGGAAGAAAGGCCGTGTGTGGCCGCGAAATCGTTGACTGACCCGGACGGAATATAACCGAGCAAAGGCCGGCGGTCAAGCTGCATCAAGGCGTTGACAACTTCGTTCAGTGTGCCGTCCCCGCCGGTGCAGACCAGATAATCGAACGCGTACGCCCGCTCAAGGGCGATCTGATAAGCCTCCCGCGGGCCGGAAGTCGGGTGGGCGGTCACCGCAAAACCGCCTTTGGTAAAGCGGTCGACCACCTCAAAAAAGTAAGGGACAAAGCTGCCCTGCCCGGCCGCCGGATTAATGATTAGCAGCATGGTTTTTGCCGCCAACTCGCTCACCTCCTCACCGCCTATAGCTTAAAGCTGTCTTTCAGTGTGACAATCCGGTTAAAAGTATTCGGGTGGCGCGAGTCGGCGCAAAAATAACCCGACCGCACAAACTGGAACCGGTCACCCGCATCAGCGCCCGCCAGCGAAGCCTCAAGCTTACAGCCTTTTAGATGGGTTAATGAGTTTTGGTTGAGATAGTCGAGATAGTTGGCCCCCTCCTCGACATCGCCGACGTTTTCAAGGGTGAACAGGCCCTCATAAAGCATCAGGTCAGCCTCAACCGCGTGCGCCGCGCTCACCCAATGGATGGTACCCTTGACTTTGCGGCCATCGGCGGGGGTGTTGTTCCGGGTCTCAAGGTCGGCAGTGCAGATCAGCTCAGTCACGTTGCCTGCGTTGTCGGTGACCACCTGCTCGCACTTGACGATGTACGCACCCATCAGCCGAACCTCGCCGCCCTCGCGCAGCCGCTGATATTTGGGCGGCGGGGCAAGCGAAAAATCCTCGCTTTCAATATAAAGGGTGCGGCTGAATATGACCTCGCGGCTGCCTGCGTCTGGATCAGTCGGGTTGTTGGGGATGGGGAAAGTCTCTGTCTTATCCTCCGGGTAGTTGGAGATGGTCAGCTTAATTGGCTGGGATATCGCCATCCGGCGGGGGGCTTCGCGGTTGAGCTCTTCCCGGATGCAGTATTCAAGCAGGCGGATGTCGACCACCGAGAATGTCTTGGCCACTCCGGCCCGTTTGACAAACTCGACGATCGAACCGGGGGTGTAACCCCGGCGGCGAAGACCGCAAAGGGTGGGCATACGCGGGTCGTCCCAGCCGTCTACCCGGCCGGTCTCGACCAGTTCGCGCAAATACCGCTTGCTCATGACCGTATAGGTGATGTTCAGCCGGGCAAACTCGTACTGGTGAGGCGGGTGTTCAAACCCGATATTCTCGACCACCCAGTCGTAGAGCGGGCGATGGTTCTCAAACTCAAGGGAACACAGCGAGTGTGTAATGCCTTCCAGCGCGTCCTGGATGGGGTGCGCGTAGTCGTAAAGGGGATAGATGCACCATTTATCCCCCTGTCGATGATGGGTCACATGCAGAATCCGGTAGATGGCTGGGTCACGCATGTTCATGTTGGGCGAAGCCATGTCGATCTTGGCCCGCAGTGTCCTTGCCCCGCCCTCAAACTCGCCGGCCTTCATCCGCTCAAATAGGTCAAGGTTCTCTTCGGGGGTGCGGTTCCGGTAAGGGCTTTCTTTGCCCGGTTCGGTCAAAGTACCGCGGTATTGGCGCATCTCTTCGGCAGTTAAGTCGCAGACGTATGCTTTGCCGTCTTTGATCAGCTTGACGGCGAACTCGTAACAGCGTTCAAAGTAATCGGAGCCGTAAAAGATCCCGCCGTCGGGGACAGCGCCAAGCCAGCGCAAATCCTCCTCAATCGAGCGGACAAACTCCTCCTCCTCGTTGACCGGGTTGGTGTCGTCATAGCGCAGGTTAAACCGCCCGCCATATTTTTTGGCGGTGCTGTAGTTGATCCAGATGGCTTTGGCACTGCCGATATGCAGGTAACCGTTGGGCTCTGGCGGAAACCGGGTGTGAATCTCACGTTTAAAACCGCCGGCCAAGTCCGCGTCAATAATATCATGAATAAAGTTCGGAAAAAGCTCGCTCATCGTGCATCCCCTTCACTTGTCAGTTGATAGTTGACAGTTATGGTATCCGCTGCGCGGATATTGTTTTCATCATCGCTTAGCGATGCATTTACTGTCAACTTTTCACTTTCCACTGTCAACTGTCATTATAACACACCGGCAAGTGGACAAGCAAGAGCGTATCGGTCGCACCCTAAGTAAAGCGAAAGGCCGCCGGTTTGGCGGCCAAGGTAACTTACAGCTGTTTTTTAATCCGGATGAGCGCCGACTTTTCCAATCGGGATACTTGCGCTTGACTGATACCGATTTCCTGCGCAACCTCCATCTGTGTTTTGCCCACAAAAAAGCGCAGGGAGAGAATCTTCTTTTCGCGGTCTTCTAAGTTTTCGATGGCCTCTTTAAGAAAGATTTCGTCCAGCCAGTCTTTGTCGCTCTGCTTGTCGCCGACCTGGTCCATGACAAAGATGGTGTCGCCGCCGTCCGAGTAGGCCGGCTCGTATAGGCTGAGCGGTTCGACAATCGCCTCAAGCGCGAGCACAACGTCTTCTTTTTTCATCTCCATCTCTTTGGCGATTTCCTCGACAGTCGGGTCGCGGCCGGTGTCGGCGGTCAGGCGCTCTTTGACCTGCATGGCTTTGTAAGCGGTGTCCCGCAGTGACCGGCTTACCCGAATGGCATTGTTGTCGCGCAGATATCGGCGGATTTCCCCGATAATCATCGGTACGGCGTAGGTAGAAAATCGAACATTCAGCCCGGTGTCAAAATTATCGATGGACTTGATCAGCCCGATGCACCCGACTTGGAAGAGGTCGTCCAGGTTTTCGCCCCGGTTGGTGAACTTTTGCACCACGCTGAGCACTAAGCGCAGATTGCCGCTGACCAGCAGGTTGCGCGCCTCTTTGTCCCCTTCTTTGATCTTGTGGAGCAGCTCCAGTTTCTCGCTTTCCTTGAGCACTTTCAGCTTGGACGTGTTCACGCCGCAAATCTCAACTTTGTTGATCATGCAAACCACTCCCCCATTTCGGCCGATTATCTATACAAGTATTGGCCGGTACAGAAGCGCTGATGCAACGCATATTTTGGCAAATTTTAGCGGTTTTCAAAAATCCGCGCCATCATCAGGCCTTTGCGGAATCCTGCCTTTTTTAAGCAGCCGGACTTTACAAGCCGGGTAACTTCATGTAGAATGGAGAAGATATGTTTTTATCAAAGTGCGCAGACGTTAAACACTAGGAGTGATTGCATGAGCCTTGCCTACAAACGGATTCTTTTGAAGCTCAGCGGGGAGGCGCTGGCTGGGCCGTCCCGGTTTGGACTGGACAACGACACCGTTCGCGAGATTGCGGCCAGCATTCGGGATTGCGCCGGCACAGGCGTTCAGATCGGCATTGTTGTGGGCGGCGGAAACTTTTGGCGGGGCAGAAGCGGCGGCGGAATGGACCGCACCCGCGCCGACCATATGGGGATGCTGGCTACCGTCATGAACGCCCTTGCCTTGGCGGACGCGCTTGAGGCCCTTTATGTGAAAGTGCGCGTACAATCGGCCATCGTCATGCAGCAGATCGCTGAGCCGTACATCCGCAACCGGGCAGTCCGGCATATGGAAAAGGGGCGGGTGTGTATTTTCGGCTGTGGCACAGGCAACCCATTCTTCTCGACCGACACGGCGGCGGCCCTGCGGGCGGCCGAAATCGACGCGGATATCATATTTAAAGCATCCGTTGTTGACGGTGTTTACGACAGTGACCCCAACACAAACCCGAACGCTCAAAAATTTGAGCAAATCACCTTTACTCAGGTCCTTTCAGAAGGGCTGGCCGCTATGGATTCAACCGCGGCATCTATGTGCAAAGATAACGGCATACCGGTAAGGGTTTTCAGTCTGCGTGATCCATCCAACATCCTGCGGGCATTGCAGGGCGAAAACATCGGAACCATTGTAAAGGAGGCATAAACGACCATGGAAGACCTGGTACAAGCAATGAAAGGCAAGATGCAAAAATCAGTCGAACACTTTGAGGCCAGCCTGGGCAGCATCCGCGCGGGGCGGGCCAATCCGGCGCTGCTTGATCGAGTCACGGTCGACTATTACGGAACGCCCACACCCATCCAGCAGATGGCGGCTGTCTCGGTGTCCGAGGCGCGCATCCTCATCATTCAGCCCTGGGATAAATCCTCAATGGGCGCGATTGAAAAGGCCATACTCAAATCCGACCTGGGCATCAACCCATCCAACGACGGGAATGTCATTCGCATCGCTTTCCCACAACCCACCGAAGAGCGGCGCAAAGAACTTTGTAAACAGGTGAAGACGATGGCCGAAGAAGCCAAGGTATCTGTCCGCGCCATCCGCCGGGATGCGGTTGACAAAGCCAAGGCTCAAAAGAAGGCCAGCGAGATTACCGAAGATGACCTCAAAGACATCGAAAAAGAGATTCAAACCCTGACCGACAACAGCTGTAAGGACGTGGACAAAGTCGCAGCCGCCAAAGAGAAGGAAATTCTTGAAATATAAGACACCAGACAAAACAAGCAGGAGAGCTGAAGGCGACCGCCTTTGGCTTTTCTGTGCAGTCATCGTTGACGGAGTGTATTATGGCAAAGAGCTTTGAAATTGATAAACTGCCGCGACATGTGGGGATTATTATGGACGGGAACGGGCGGTGGGCTGCCCACCGCGGCCTGCCCCGCAGTTACGGGCATAAAATGGGCGCCGATGCTTTCGGGCGCTGCGTTCGCCACGCCAAGCTGCGCGGGATTGGGTACTTGACCGTCTACGCTTTCTCGACCGAGAACTGGAACCGCCCATCCGAAGAAGTCCGCGGGATCATGGACCTTTTGCGCAGCTACTTAAAAAACGCCGACAACTACAAAAAAGAAAATGTCCGCACCCGCGTGATCGGTGACCTGTCTCAACTGGATGAGGATTTGCGCCAAATGATTGTTCGGGTGGAAGAAAACAGTGTGGCCAACGACGGCATCAACTTAAACATCGCGCTCAATTACGGCGGCCGGGATGAGATCGCAAAAGCGGCCAGAGAGGCGGCCAAGCGGCTGATGGCCGGTGAAATCGCCCTCCAGCAGATTGACGCGGCAATGATTACAGGCGGACTGTACACGGCCGGCCAACCGGACGTTGACCTGATCATCCGCACCGGCGGCGAGTCGCGGCTGTCAAACTTTCTGCTTTGGCAGAGCGCGTATGCCGAACTGATCTTTACGGGTACACACTGGCCGGACTTTAACGGCGAACACTTTGACCGCGCCCTCAAAGAGTATGCCGCCCGTCAGCGCCGAATGGGCGGAGTTTAAGCCGTTGACAGAAAGGCGGTAAAAGGAAAACAGGTGATCGCGATGCTTTTAAGGTTTGTTACCACGCTGGGTTTGCTGGCTGTTCTTGGGGTGGTCGGTTTCTTTCTCGACACCATGCTGCTCAATGTCTTCATCCTGCTGGTCTCGGCTCTGGGCGTCTTTGAAGTAATGCGGGCAACCGGGCTGTCGGCCCGGCGTGACCTTACACTGTTGGCACTGACAGGGGCGATGGTGATACCGCTGGTCGGCTTCAGTGCTCTTGCCACTCCTATGATATACCTCATTGTGTTCAGCTATTTTCTTCTGCTGGTTAAAAAATACGGAAAACTGCGGCTGATAGATTGCGCGATGGCGCTCTTGTTCGGTACGGTTATCCCGCTTTCGTTTGCCTGCGCCATCTTCTTGCGGGATACACACGGGGCGCAGGCCGGCGGGTTTTACATCCTGCTGGCGTTGACAGCGGCTTGGGCAAGTGATACCGGCGCTTACTTTGCCGGCCGGTTTTTGGGCAAGCACAAACTGGCCCCGGTGGTCAGCCCAAAGAAGACGATTGAGGGCGCGGTCGGCGGTGTGGCCGTCTGCACCGGAATGATGATCTGGATAGGCGTCGGTTACCAAAACATGTTCGGCGGGCAGGTCAACATGATCGAGCTGGCCATCATCGCACCGATTCTTTCGGTGATCGGTATGTTCGGCGATCTTTCCGCTTCGGCAATCAAGCGCGAGTACGGGGTCAAAGATTTCGGCAACATTATGCCCGGCCACGGCGGGGTGCTTGACCGGTTTGACAGCGTGCTCTTCACACTGCCTGCTGTCTACCTGATATCCACCCACCTGCCGCTGATTGTCACATAACCTTGAGATTTTTATCATAAACTCCAGTGAGGGCGTGTGGAATGGATTTACAGGGTCGAAAGCTGGCCATACTGGGATCAACCGGGTCAATCGGAACGCAGACGCTGGCTGTCTGCCGGGACCTGGGGCTGTGCCCTGTCGCGCTGACCGGCGGGTCTAACATCGAGCGGCTGGAGTCACAGGCCAGAGAGTTTCGCCCCGCGCTGGTCGCTGTTGCCGACCCGCGCGCGGCCGCCCAGCTCAAGATCGCGCTGGCTGACACAGACGTCCGGGTACTGGCGCAGGACGGAATGATCGAAGCCGCAACGCTGCCAAGCGCTGACGTGATTGTCGGCGCAGTGGTCGGGATTGCCGGGCTGGCACCCGTTTTAGAAGCGGCCAAAGCGGGGAAAACCATCGCGTTGGCCAACAAAGAGCCGCTTGTGGCCGCCGGCAGACTGGTCATGCAGACAGCGCGCGAGCATGGCGGAAAAATCCTTCCGGTAGACAGTGAGCACAGCGCCATTTTCCAATGTTTACACGCGGGCGAGCGGGATGATGTGACCGGCATTTTTTTGACCGCGTCGGGCGGGCCGTTCTTTGGCAGATCGCGCGAAGAGCTGCTGAACGTCACCCCGCAGGAGGCGGTCAAGCACCCCAACTGGGCGATGGGCGCAAAAATCTCGGTGGACAGTGCCACCCTGATGAACAAGGGGCTGGAGTTGATTGAAGCTGTCCACTTGTTCGACCTGACACCCGGCCAGATTGAAATCGCGGTGCACAGGCAAAGCATCCTGCACTCGGCCGTTTATTTTTCGGACGGCAGCCTGATCGGCCAGATGAGCAAGCCGGATATGCGCTCGGCCATACAATACGCGCTGACCTATCCCCGCCGCTGGCCGGTGGCCGGGCTGGAACGGCTTTCCCTGACAGAGATTGGCTCGTTAACTTTCGAAAAACCGGATAAAGACACATTCACCTGTCTGGCCGCCTGCGAAGAAGCCGCCAATCGGGGTGGGCTGTACCCCGCGGCGGTAAACGCCGCGAATGAGGCCGCTGTCGCCCGGTTCTTGAAAGGCGAGATGACGTTTTTGCAGATAGGCGATGCGCTGGGCGAGCTGCTCGGGCGGATGGGAATCACCGGCGAAGCAGATATGGAAAGCGTCTGCGCCATAGACGCACAGGCGCGGGCGTTTATCAAAGAAATATAGCGTATATGTTATTTGAAAAGGTGGTCAGTCCATGAACGTGATGACAATCCTGGTGGCTTTTTTGGCCTTTAGTTTGCTCATCTTTGTCCACGAGTTGGGACATTGCATTACGGCTAAACTCAGCGGGATACAGGTCAACGAGTTTGCGCTGGGTATGGGTCCCAAGATTTTTTCGTTTAGACGCGGCGATACGGTGTACGCTTTGCGCCTCTTCCCAATCGGCGGCTTTTGCGCGATGGAGGGAACAGACGAAGAGAGCAGCAATCCGCGCGCGTTCGGCAAAGTCAAGCTCTGGAAGCGGGCGGTGACTCTGGTCGGCGGGTCGGCCATGAACCTGATTCTCGGTTTTGTTCTGCTCGTTATTCTGACCGCCAATCTCAACCTGATCGGAACAAATCAGGTCAACCGGTTTCACGAGGCGGCCACCAGCAACCAGTGGCTGCAAGAGCTGGATGTTATCACCCGGGTAAACGGCAGCCGGGTGCGGACAGCCAACGACATCCTCTACGAGTTTTCGCGCTCGCGGGATGGGGTTGCCGATATCGAAGTTGTCCGCGACGGCGAGCGAATCCTGCTGACCGGTGTGACTTTCCAGATGCACGAGATCGAGGGTGTGTCGTTTATGGTGCGCGACTTTGTGTTCGTGGGGGTGCCGGTCACAGCCGGAAACCTGCTCACCAACGCGTTTAACTGGACAATATCGGTCATCCGCATGGTCTGGGGCTCACTGGTTGACTTGGCCACGGGGCGGTACGGGTTCCACCAGATGTCCGGGCCGATCGGGGTGACCGGCGCAATCGGGGAGGCGATGGCTTCCGGCCTTGAGACCAGCATACGGGACGGGATTATCAACCTGCTCTATCTGGTCAGCGTGATCACCGTCAACTTGGGCGTATTTAACCTACTGCCCTTCCCCGCGCTGGATGGCGGGCGGCTGCTCTTTTTGGGGATTGAGGGCGTTTTCCGAAGACCGGTACCCGCCAAGTTTGAAGCGATCGTAAACACGGCCGGGTTCTTCTTGTTGATCGGGCTGATCATAATGGTCACAGTCAACGACGTCTTCAGATTGTTTTAAGCTGAGTCGTCGGAGCTGTTGGGGCGCTCGACGACGGTATTTTGATGCTGAGTCGTCGGAGCTGTAGGGGCACTCGACGACGGTATTTTGAGGTAGTGGAATGCGCAAAAACACACGAAAAATTATGGTGGGGGGGCTGGCCGTCGGCGGCGGGGCCCCCGTTTCGGTTCAGTCGATGCTCTGCGCACCGCCCGGGGATATACCGGCCAACACTGTACAGGCGGCCGCGCTTGAGGCGGCCGGATGTCAGGTTTTGCGGGTGGCCATCCCGGACAGGACAAGCATCCCGCTGATTCCGGCCATCAAGCGGGCGGTAAACATCCCGCTGGTGGCCGACATTCACTTTGACTACAAGCTGGCTCTCGAGTCGGTCGCGGCGGGTGTCGACAAAATCCGGATTAATCCCGGAAACATCGGCGGGGAAGACCGGGTGGCCCAAGTTGCCAGAGCCTGCCGCGAAAAGGGAATCCCCATCCGCGTCGGAGTAAATGCCGGCTCGCTGGAAAAAGAGGCCCTCGCCCGCCACGGCGGCCCCACCCCGGCGGCCATGGTTGAGAGCGCCCTAAACCAGATTGGGATGCTCGAGCGGCATGACTTTTACGAGATCGCGGTCTCGCTCAAATCCAGCGATGTGGCCGGCACGGTCGCGGCCTGCCGCCTGTTTGCCGAAGTGAGCGATTATCCTCAGCATATCGGGGTAACCGAATCGGGGACCGAGCGGATGGGCACCATCAAGTCAGCCATCGGGATCGGCAGCCTGCTGCTGGACGGAATCGGCGACACCATCCGGGTTTCGCTGACCGCCGACCCGGTGGCCGAAGTCAAAGCGGGAATCGACATCCTGCGGGCGGTTGGGCTGCGCGGCGGGGTGAATGTGATCTCCTGCCCAACCTGCGGGCGGTGTAAGATTGACCTGATCGCTCTGACACAGTCGGTTGAATCGGCCATGTCTGAACTGGCGGGTGACCTGACGGTGGCGGTGATGGGCTGCGCGGTCAACGGGCCGGGCGAGGCCGCCCACGCTGACATCGGGGTAGCGGGCGGGGATGGCGAGGGACTGCTCTTCGCGGGCGGAAAAGTCATCGAAAAAGTACCACAGAATGAGATTTTACCGCGACTGGTAACACTGGCTAAAGAGATGATCGCTAAAAACCTTGTACATAAGCGAGAAATGCCGGCGCTTTCGCCGGACAAGGAAAATTGACGCGAATCGGCAGGAAAATCAGCGCCGCGGGGGTGTTTCGAGTTATGAATACAGGTTCTAAAGACAACAGGACAGGAGACGCACTATGCCAAGCTTTTCTCAACTGATCGGGAACCAGATAGATATATCCGCGCTTGGCCTGCCGGACGGGCAGGTGCTTGAGGTCAAGCTGGCTCAGCAGACCAAAGAGATGCGGGTGCGGGTGGCCTTTGACCGGGTTGTGCCGCGGGATGTTCTCCGCCGGGCGGGCGGGGAGATCGCCAAAGCCACCGAAATGCGCAGCTTTGCTATCCTGCCAAAATACCCGGCCGAGGTTTTCACACCCGATCTTTTGCCCGAGCTGGCGGCCGCCCTGCGGGATGCGGGCAAACCGGCCAACGGCTTCTTTGACGGCGGGGTAGCGGTGTTGGATGGCGATGTGCTGAATATTACACTGGCCGGTGGCGGAGCTGAATTTTTGCGCTCGACCGGTTGTGCCGAGGCGCTTGAACGTGTGTTGGTTGAGGAGTTCTCCCGACCGCTGACCGTTGCCTTCACCGACAGTGGAAAGGCCGGCCAGTTGGTGGATGAATCCCGCAGGCAAGCGATTGAAGCGGCCAAGAGGCAGGCACTTGAAGCCGCCAAAGTCGCGGATCAAGAATCAGCGGCGCCGTTCGCCAAGGCCGGCGTCAAAAGCCCGGCCGAGAGTTGGGATCTCCCATTTCAGGCGGGTTCGGTCAAAATCCTGCTGGGTAAGGGTATAAAGACCAAGCCGACCCCACTGCGTGAGATCACCGCGGAAACCGGTGCCTGTGTGGTTTGGGGCGTCATATTCAACCTGACCCGCCGGGAAAGCAGGGACGGCGCGAAGGTCATCTACTCGCTGGATATCACCGACCGGACAAGCTCGAATACGGTCAAGGTCATCACAGACGTTGTCGGGAACAAGCCTGACGCGCTGGCCGGCCTCAAAGAGGGCGACTGCATTTTGGCTCGCGGTGAAGCCGCATTTGACAAATACGACCGCGAAGTGAGTATCCGCGCGTATGACCTTTCGAGCGCCGCCGTCCAAAAGCGGGAGGATAACGCCGAAGTCAAGCGGGTTGAATTACATATGCACACCGCCATGAGTGCGATGGATGCGGTCACGCCGGTCAAGACGCTGATTGCCCGCGCGAACGCCTGGGGACATCCGGCCGTTGCGATCACCGATCACGGGGTGGCGCAGGCCTACCCGGATGCCATGCTGGCCGCGGCCGACGCGCGTAAAATTAACCCCGACTTCAAAGTCATCTATGGGGTTGAGAATTATCTGATCAACGACAGCGTGCGGATTGTTCAAGGGGAGTCGGACATCCCGCTGGATGGCGAATTCATTGTGTTTGACCTGGAGACAACCGGCCTTTCGGGATCATCCGATCGAATTATCGAGATCGGAGCGGTTCGTCTGCGGGGTGGCGAGATTGTCGAGCGGTTCCGGTCATTTGTCGATCCCGAGCGGACACTGTCCGCCGAGATCATAAAGATCACCGGGATCACCGACCAGATGCTGGAGGGCGCACCCGGAGAAAAGGCGGCAGTTGCCGCGTTCTTTGACTTTATTGGAAGCGCGGACGCGGTGATGGTCGCACACAACGCCGGGTTTGACATGTCCTTTCTGCGGGCGGCGGCCAGGCGATCAGATATCAAACATACCCTGACCGCCATCGACACAGTGCCGATTGCCCGCGCCCTCTTCAAAGACTTAAAGCGATACAGCCTGGACAGCCTGGTCAAACACTTTAAGCTGGGGGATTTCAACCACCATCGCGCCGACGCCGATGCCGGAGTTCTCGCGCAGATATTCCTGCGCATCTGCGCCGAACTGCGTGCGCGGGGCGGGGTGAGCGTCAAAGACATTGACAAGCTTTGCGCCGAGCGCGACTTTAAGAAACAGCCGTCTTTCCATCAGATTTTGCTGGTCAAGAATCTGACCGGGCTTAAGAACCTTTACAAGCTGATCTCTTGGGCGCATCTGGATTATTTTTACGGCCAGCCGCGCACCCTTAAAAGTGTGCTCGAAAAGCACCGGGAGGGCCTGATCGTCGGCAGCGCCTGCGAGGCGGGTGAGTTGCTTCGTGCGGTCACCGCCGGACGGGATTGGCGCGAGCTCTGTGAGATCGCGAGCTTCTACGATTACCTGGAAATTCAGCCGATCGACAACAACCGCTTTATGATGCGCAAGAACACACAGCTGACCGAGGAGGATTTGCGCGAATACAACCGCACCGTCGTCCGGCTGGGCGATCGGCTGAATATACCGGTAGTCGCCACCGGCGATGTCCACTTCTTAGAGCCGGAGGACGCGGTCTTCCGTGAGATTTTGCTGGCCGGTAAAAAGTTTCCGGACGCGGGCGAACAGGTTCCGCTCTACTTTCGCACCACCGAGGAAATGCTCGCCGAGTTCGATTACTTGGGCCAGGCCAAAGCATACGAGGTCGTGGTCGAAAATCCGCGCAAGATCGCCGATATGGTTGAGCACGTGCGCCCCATCCCCGAGGGCACATTCACGCCGACCATCCCCGGCTCAGATGAGGATTTACAAGAGATCACCCTGCGCAAGGCAAAGGCGCTTTACGGCGATCCGCTGCCCGAACCGGTAAAAATCAGAATGGAGCGCGAACTTGGCTCAATCATCCGGCATGGTTTTTCAGTGCTCTATATGATCGCTCAAAAGCTGGTGGCCAAATCGGAGGAGGATGGATATCTGGTCGGCTCGCGCGGGTCGGTCGGCTCGTCTTTTGCGGCCACCCTGGCCGGGATATCCGAAGTCAATCCGCTGCCCCCCCACTATGTCTGCCCCGGCTGTCAGCTGACCGAATTTGTGGATGAGGCGGCCTACGGTTCGGGCTTTGATCTGCCCGAAAAGAATTGCCCGCGCTGTGGCATTTCCCTTGGCCGTGACGGCCACAACATCCCGTTCGAGACATTCCTGGGCTTTGACGGCGACAAAGCCCCCGACATCGACCTCAACTTTTCGGGCGAATACCAGGCCACCGCACACAAGTACACCGAAGAACTGTTCGGTTCTTCCCATGTGTTTAAGGCGGGAACCATCTCGACGGTGGCTGAAAAAACGGCGTTTGGTTTTGTCAAGAATTACTTGGAGGACCGCGGAAAAATCCTGCATCGGGCCGAAGAAACCCGGCTGATCAAAGGATGCTCCGGCGTTAAGCGGACAACCGGCCAGCACCCCGGCGGGATGGTAGTCGTGCCGGCCCAGTACGAAGTTTACGACTTCACCCCGGTTCAGCGCCCGGCTGATGCCGCTGACTCTGAGATCGTCACCACCCACTTCGACTTCCACTCCCTTCACGATACCATCCTAAAGCTGGATATTCTGGGCCACGACGTGCCCACCCTCTACAAACTGCTGGAGGGTTACACAGGGGTCGAGATCGCGAAAGTGCCGATGACCGACGAGAAAGTCATCTCGCTCTTTACCTCCCCGGACGCGCTGGGGGTGCGTGAACAGGAAATTGACTGCAACACCGGTACACTTGCCTTGCCCGAAATGGGTACCGGGTTTGTCCGCCAGATGCTTGAGGACGCAAAACCCAAGACATTCAGCGACCTTTTGCAGATTTCCGGCCTTTCCCACGGCACCGACGTATGGCTGGGCAACGCGCAGGATCTGATCAAAAGCGGGACCTGCGATATCTCACAAGTCATCGGAACCCGCGACTCGATCATGACCTACCTGATGCAAAAAGGGTTAGAGCCCAAAATGGCATTCCAAATTATGGAGGTCACCCGCAAAGGCAAAGCGGCCGCACTGTTCACCGCCGAGCAGGTGGATGCCATGCGCGCGCGCGGCGTGCCCGAATGGTATATTGAAAGCTGTAAAAAGATCAAGTACATGTTCCCCAAAGCCCACGCCACCGCCTATGTCATTGCCTGTATTCGAATGGGCTGGTTCAAGGTCTATCACCCGCTGGCCTTTTACGCGGCGGTATTAAGTGTTCGCGGCGAGGATTTTGACGCGCTGGCGGCGCTTTCCGGGGTTGGCGGCGTTCGGGTCAAAATGCAGGAACTGAAATCGAAAGGCAATGAGCGCACGGCTAAAGAGAACGGCCAGCTGGATGCGCTTCACCTTTGCTACGAGGCGCTGGTGCGCGGCGTTCGGTTTTTAACCGTTGATCTGTACAAATCGGATGCGGTTCGCTATCAAATCGAGGATGGCGCCATTCGTATGCCTTTCGCCGCCCTCAAGGGGATCGGTGAAGCCGCTGCGCTCGGCTTGCAGCGCTCAGCTGCTGAGGGTGCGTTCATTTCACAGGATGACTTATCCGTGCGGGCGGGGGTCAGCAAAGCGGTTATCGAAGCCCTGCGCGAAGCGGGTACACTGGCCGACCTGCCCGAAAGCAGCCAGACAACTTTGTTTTAATAATAAGCTTGGCCGCGCGCAAAACATGGATCAAAGCTTTTGAGTTTTCGCTCGCGTTGTTACCTGCTGCCAATTGTGTTTGACCTTAGATTTCCCGCCCAAAATTTGTGTGGGATAAGGCTGTGATCTCCTGCGGACAATACGTTTAACATATGTTTACCAAAGGAGAAAGAAATCATGAGCGAACACAACATGATGCCCCCGGAGGGGATCAACCAACACGCATCGACCGCTGGTGAGGGCGCGCTGACGATCACCGGACTGATCAAGAAGTCAGGCAAAATTTCGGGATATCAACTCTCAGACGGCAGCCGGATCACCAAAGATCAAGGGGTCGAGATGGCGCGCCAGAACAAAATCCGCGGAGTGGCGGTGGCCACAAATCAAGGCACCGAATACTTGCGCGGCCTGCCCGACCAGGCCGACTCTAACAACCTGGGCAATCTTCCCACTGTCGGCAGCTAAACAAAAAAACACCACCGACCGGTGGTGTTTTTTGTCGTCCTGTCAGTTGAGCAGGCCGAACTCTTCGATCATCTGGGCGGCGGCGGCCGAAACGGACGCCTGGCCGCTGTCCACCATATGGTTAAAGCGGATCATGTCGTCTTCGGTGAGCAGGTTATCCAATACCGAGAGTGCCTCACCAATCTCGGGGAACCGGGCGAGGGTATCGGCACGGATGACCGGGTGGAAGTAATAGGTCGGGAAGAAGGACAAATCATCTTCCAAAATCACGATGTCATGGGAGGGGATGTGGCTGTCGGTTGTGTAGATGACGAACGCGTCCATAATGCCCTGGGCAAAGCTCTGGTACTTAAGGCCGACATCCATCATTACAGTGTCTCTGAAGTTTAGGCCGTAAAGTTCGACCATCCCCTCAAAGCCGTCGGCGCGGTCAAAGAATGCGTGTTCGCCGCCAAATACCATATCACTGCTGAAAGGGATAAGATCGCTCAAAGTGCGGATATTGTGTTCCCGGGCAAATGGGCCGCCGATTGCGATCCCAAAGTTGTTCTGAAAACCAACGTGGGGGAGAAGAACAAGGTCATACTCCTCAAGGATACCGGCACGTGCCATGTCGATGATCTCTTCGGCTGTGGTGCCCGGCTCGATATCAATGTTCAGGTAGTTGATCAGCAATGTACCCGAATAGCCGGGATAAATGTGGGTCTCACCCTGCACGGTCGACTCAAAAGCGATCCGGCTGGCAAGGTCCATCACACGGTCAACGGTGATGTCGGTCTTCGCTTCAATCAACTGCGCGAAGACTTCAACCATGATCTGCGGTTCTGAAGAAGTCTTGCCCGCGATTGTGATGTGGCGCTCATCCCCGCTGCCACTGCCGCCTCCGCAGCCGGCAAACAGCGCCGCTGCCAAGCTCAGGCATAGGGCGAATAGAATCAATTTTTTCATCAATAGTACCTCCAGAATAATAGTTGAACAAGTCGTACAAGCCTTAAGCTGTACGGCTGGATCGGTTGTGCCGGGTCATTCTCTTTTCGAGATAATTGAGCAAAAGGTCGGTCAGCAGTGCCATAGCCGCGATCGGAATAGCCCCGGTCAGCATGACACCCATGTTCTGCATCTGAATCCCGCGGATGACAAACCGGCCAAGCCCGCCGCCGCCTACCAGCACCGAGATGGTCACAATGCCGTAAGCGGTGATCAGCGAGATTCTAAGCCCGGAAAGGATGACCGGGATGGCGTTGGGTATTTCGACTTTGAACAGCACCTGAAAGCTGTTCATCCCCATCCCTTTGCCCGCGTCCAACAGGGCGGGATCAACCGATAGAATCCCCGCGTGTGTGTTGCGCACAATGGGCAGCAGTGAGTAAAAGAAGATGGCCATAATGGCGGTGTTGTTGCCCAGCCCCAAAAAGATGAGCAGGATGGACAGCATAGCCAGCGACGGTATGGTCTGAAAGACCTCGATCACACTCAGCGCGGGGGTGGCGATTTTGGGAAAGCGGGTGAGCGTAATCCCGATGATCATGCCAACAACGGTGGCCAGAGCCACGCCGGTGACCGAAATTTGAAAGTGTACGAGAATCCGCTCGATGATCTCGCTCCAATCGGCGATCAGCATATTTTACTCCCCCTTTCCTATCTGGCCCGCTCACGGCGCAGGCCCCTGGGCGTGACCGCTTTGGCAATCCGCCCGACTATAAAGCTGGTGGTAATCGCAAGCAGGCTGGCCGGGATCGCGCCCATCAAGATCATGGCGTGGTTATGTCTGGCCACCCCGATAAAGATGATATCGCCAAGGCCGCCGCCGCCCACAATGGTGGCCACCGTCGCCCAGCTGATGATATACACGCTGGAAATCCGTATCCCGGTCACAATAACGGGCAGCGCGATCGGCAACTCTACCCGAAAGAGAATCTGGCGGCCATTCATCCCCATCCCTTTGCCGGCGTCTATATAACTGTCGGATACATCAGAAATGCCGGTATAGGTGTTGCGTAAGATCGGCAGGATCGAATAGAGCGTAAGTGCGATAATCGCGGTCGGCCGGCCAATCCCGGTAAAGGGCAGCAATATCCCAAACATAACCATGCTGGGTATTGTCTGTAAAATGCTGAGCACAGCGATCACTTTTTGCCCGATCTTTGGGTAGCGGGTGAGGGCAATCCCCAGCGGCACGGCAATCATTGCACCAAAAGCAACGGCGGTCAGCGCAATTTGCACGTGTGCGCCAAACGCGCCCACCAGCCTGTCCCAGTTGCTGTGAAGTGTGGCGAGAAAATCATTCATCATCGGCGTTGTCTCCCCAGACAGCGCCGGCCAACGCTTTGACCAGGCTTGTCTTGGTCACAAGGCCGCGCACCTTGTTTTTGCTATCCACCACAATCAGGTAAGGCAGTTTTTCTTGCAGGATTGTGTCGAAAGCCTCTCTCGCCTGCGCGTTTAAGTTGATGGTGGTAATCTTTTCTGGTTGGATCTCGCCGATGGTGTTGATCACTTTTTTACCGGCGATCTCTCTGAGTTTTTCGACCGGAATCACGCCCTCAAATTTGCCGTCGTCATCGGTGACAATCAAGGAGTCAACATTGCGCTGGCGCATCAGCGAAATCGATTCCGCGAAGCCCTTGCTCTTGGTGACGGTAAACACCTTTGCATTCATGATCTCGCGTACCAGGTCAACGTCGTAGTTGGCCCTCAGCCGCTTTTTGCCGATAAACTCGCGGACAAAGTCACCCGCCGGGTTGGAGAGCAACTCCTCGGGCGGGGCGGCTTGAATCACTTTGCCGTCTTTCATCAGGATGATGATGTCGGCCAGCTTGACCGCTTCGTCGATGTCGTGGGTGACAAAAACGATGGTGATGCCAAGGTCGGTCTGCAATTTCTTGATCTCGTCCTGCAAAGTTTCGCGGGTAATTGGGTCAAGCGCACCGAAAGGCTCGTCCATCAAAAGCAAAGGCGGGGAGACAGCCAATGCCCTGAGAACGCCGACGCGCTGCTGTTGCCCGCCGCTCAGCTCAGACGGGTAGCGGTTGCAGTATTGCAGCGGGTTCATCCCGACCATTTCGAGCAGTTCGCGGACCCGCTCCCGGCGCTTTTCTTTCGGCCAGCCCAAAAGCTTGGGTACAACCTCTATGTTCTGTTCAATTGTCATATTGGGGAAAAGCCCGATCTGCTGGATGACATAACCGATCCGCCGGCGCAAATCAACCGGGTTAACTTTGGATACATCCTGCTCGTCCACCAGAATTGTGCCCTCGGTCGGCTCGATCAAGCGGTTGATCATTCGCAGGGAGGTGGTCTTTCCACAGCCGCTCGGCCCGATCAGCACGGCGAACTGCCCCCGTTTGATGTTCAGGTTCAGGTTTTGTATGACCACATTGTTTCCAAAGGATTTGGAGATGTTATCGAAGACGACCATCCATCACCCTCCTTAAATGTTTTGGAAAAAAGGAATATGGGATGTAGTATACCACTTTTTCTACTTTTTTGCAAATAGAGCCTGTCTACACCATTCACGGTGCAAACAGGCTCTATTTTGTTTATAACATGCAAGTTCTGCGTATTTTTTCACCAGCGGCAAA
Source organism: Oscillospiraceae bacterium (assembly GCA_009784625.1). GTDB lineage: Bacteria > Bacillota > Clostridia > Oscillospirales > Ruminococcaceae > WRAV01. The sequence continues at coordinate 62,928 of WRBI01000009.1, forward strand.
ATTCGCGAAAAAATGCAATCGCGTTTTGCTTTGTTTATGAGCAGAAATACACTCTAATCGTCTCTGAGTATAAACGCAATGCCGCCGGGGAAGACCGCGTAGCGCATACCGTTCGTATCTATCACTATCCAGCCGCCGATCTCGCTCACCCAGACATTGCTTTCCATCTCAAGGCCTAACTTGCCGGCCAGGCTGGTCAATACAAACCGGGGATGGGTAAACCCAATGTATTGCGTGTGCGCGCCGAGCAGGCGAAGCCCGCTGTGTTCAAGCACAACCGGCGTCTGCCAGACCCGCCTGTAATTGGCGACCATCTGTTCGGTGTCGTCCAGGTAAAGGGGGAGCAGCCGCTCGATAAAGTTCACTTTGCGGCCCAGAGCGGACAGCCCGCCTTCGGGCAATGTCAGGTAGTTGGCGAACCCTTGTCCCGGCTTGTGCCGTATAAAAGCGTGGGCAAAAGTTTCGGCGAAATCCTCTTCGAAAGAGTATTGGCTGTACTCGCTGACAAATACAAAGGGGTCGAAGTCGGATGACTCAATATTGGTTGTGTACTCAAAATCATCTCCGTTAAAAGCCTCCCACAACTCGCGCATCTCGTCTTCGCCGAAATGATCCATCGCCATAAAGTGAAAGGCGTGGCCAAGCTCGTGCAATATAGTCAGCGGGCTCTCGCCCGAGATGAAAACGTCTGCCCCAAATGAGGGTATGTAAAGCTCAATGACCGCGCTGCCCGGGTTAAACGAGCCCAACACCTCTCCGCCAATGATGGATGCGTACCGCTGGAACGGGGAGTAGACGAAAGAAAATTGAATCCGCTGGCCGGTGCGCGCCTCCCAGTAATCGGAGAGCTGGCGGACAACACCGGGCGTTATGTAACCGAGCACGACATCCAGGGTGTTGAGCGCGCCTGTGCCGATTGCGGCGGTGCCGTCGTGATCCACGTCATAGCGAATGCGGATTCCGTACCGCTGCTCAATCTCGGCCCTGCGCTCCTCGACCGCGGTGTTCAGCCCGGTGGCCGCGGCTGTTTGATAGTTTAAAGGTGTGGTTCCGAGTGCCGTGCGGTTGTCTCCGCTTGCCCCGGCGGGAAAAGCAAGGGAAAGCGCGATCAGCAAGGCCAGCATAAACGCTGTAAAGCCTTTAAGCTTGCCGGAATATCGCATTCGCGCCACCAATCCTTTCTGTTAACTGAAATTTACTATAAGTATATTCAATGATAAATTATCCTAAAAGTTAATAATATGGATTTGAAAGGTATATACTCTGCTATTCTACCACACTTCTCACTGTTTGAAAAGTGGAAATCACATCCGGCTTACCCGCCGCACTTGCCATATTCCGCCAGTGTTGATATAATCAATACAGAGTCCCGGCTGCGGGAGAATCACACAGGAATTGAGGAGGGAATGTTATGAGCTTTTCAAAGCTGAGCTGTGAGGCGTTTGTTGAGGTGTTGGCATCAAAAGAACCGGTGCCGGGCGGCGGCGGCGCAGCCTCGCTGGTCGGGGCAATCGGAATGGCGCTGGGAAACATGGTGGGCAGCCTGACCGTTGGCAAAAAGAAGTACGCCGATGTGCAGGAAGATATCATCCGGCTAAAGGGTGAGTCGGACGCACTCCAAAAAGATTTTCTGCACCTGATGCAGCGGGACGCCGAAGTCTTCGAGCCTCTTTCGAAAGCTTATGGTATGCCCCGCGAGACTCCGCAGGAGCAGGAAGCCCGGGCAAAGGTGATGGCGACGGCGCTGAAAGAGTGCGCGGCCGTTCCACTTGAGATTATGGAAAAATGCTGCGCGGCCATTGATCTGCATGAAGAGTTCGCTGCCAAGGGTACGGCCATCGCCATCTCAGACGTCGGCTGTGGGGTGATTTGCTGTAAAGCCGCCCTGCAAGCGGCCAGCCTGAATGTCTTTATCAACACAAAAATCATGGAAGACCGCGCTTTGGCTGAAGCGTGCAACAAAAAGGCAAACGATATGTTAAATAAGTACACCGCTAAGGCCGACGAGATTTTCGCTGGCGTAGCCGCGCGGTTTTAAAAGGGGAAACAAAACAATGGCAAAATTGTTAGAGGGCAAGCTGGTTAGTGCAGCGCTCAAAGAAAAGCAGCAGGCGCAGGTGGCTGAGCTGAAAGCCAAGGGAATTTCGCCGACACTGGGCATCATCCGGGTAGGCGAGCGGCCGGACGACATCTCTTACGAAAAAGGGGCGACCAAACGCTGTGAAGGCTCGGGGGTTGAGGTCAAAGTGTTCACCCTGCCCGAGACCGCCGGCCAGGACGAGCTGCTCGCGCTGATTGATCAGGTCAACAAAGACACAAGCATCCACGGGGTACTGCTCTTTCGCCCGCTGCCCAAACACATGGACGATGAAGTTATCCGCAATGCGCTGGTTCCTGCCAAAGACATCGACGGGATCACCGACGGATCACTCTCAGCTGTCTTTACCGGCAAGGGCAAAGGGTTCGCGCCCTGCACCGCGCAGGCTTGCATCGAGATTCTCGATTTCTTTGGATACGAGCTAAAGGGCAAACGGGCAACCGTAATCGGCCGGAGTTTGGTGGTCGGAAAGCCGGTGGCAATCATGCTGATGGAAAGACACGCAACGCCTACCATCTGCCACACCCGGACAGTGGACATGCCTGCTGTCTGCCGGGGGGCCGAAATCTTGATTGTGGCCGCCGGCAGGGCCGGGGTGGTCGGAGAGGACTTCTTCTCGCCCGGACAGATTGTCATCGACGTGGGCATTAACTTCACCGAAGACGGAAAAATGTGCGGTGATGCCGATTTTGATGCCGCTGAAAAAATCGTAGATGCGATTACTCCGGTGCCCGGTGGGGTGGGTACAGTCACAACCGCCGTGCTGGTTGGCAATGTTATCAAGGCGGCGGCCGGCAGTTGACGGTGGATGCTTTGCCCCGCTAAAGCGGTGGGGTTGCTGGGGTGGGGGTGATTTTGCCTTTAGGGTCTTGAGGGAATTTAATCGGGATTTCCGATGTCCTTGCCTTTCGGGCTTTTAAGGACATTTAATCGGAATCTCCGATGGAGTTAGAATGGGGCGCTTCGCCCCCAAACCCCCGAGTTACTTTTTTCCACGACCAAAAAAGTAACCCAAAAGGCCGCTTAAGGGGGGCAGGGGGCACGCCCCCAGCTGGCCCCCCTTAAGAATCCCCCGCACCCCCCGTACAGACTTGGGAGGTGTAGTCTCACCCGGTAGGTCGCGCACGGTACTTCGTACCGGACGCGTATCGTCGCAAGTCTATAGAGTCCGGGCTGCCCGCTCTCGCGGGATTGCCCTTTGGTGGTGGTATTGGCGGCTTTTGCCTGTCGGGTGTTCCGCTGATTGACAAGCGGCAACGCTGCTTGTCCCTTCTATAAGGCAATCGCCAGATTGCCAGGAGGGGGATTCTTAAGGGGGATAAGGCACAGGGTGCCGCCCCCCTTAAGCGGCGTTTTGGTTACTTTGGGGCCGAGGCCAAAGTAA